>NZ_JBVHXY010000036.1:0-68884 GCF_055569215.1 Kitasatospora sp. NPDC029312
CCCCACCCCTCTGCTCCGGCGCCTCCTCCCCCCCCCCCACCCCCCCCCCCCCCCCCCCCCCATCCCCCCCCCCACCCCCCCCCCCCACCCCCCGCCCCCCCCCCCCCCCCCCCCCTCCGCCGGCTACCGGGCGGGGCGGGCTGCTCGGCGGGCTGCTCGCCCGTCGTCCGACCGCCCGGCTACAGGTGCTTGGCCAGCGCCTCGTGCACGCGTCGCCAGGCGTCGGCCGTCGCGTCGGCGTCGTGGTCCGTGGGGCGGTCGGCCGCGAAGCCGTGGCGGGCGCCCGGGTACGTGATCAGCTCGTGGCCGACCTCGGCCGCCGTCAGCCGCCGTCCGGCCTCCTGCCACTCCTCCTGGGGGAGGATGTGGTCCAGCTCGCCGCAGAAGCCCAGCAGGTACACGCCGTTGGCGGCGATGCGCTCGGCCGTCTCCAGCGGCGGCACCGGACCGACCAGCGGGAAGCCGGAGTTGAGCAGCCAGCCCGGGTAGAACACGGCGGCCAGCTCGAAGCGCAGCTCGGTGGCCGCCCGTACGGCGATGTGGCCACCCATGCTCGTTCCGACGAACGCCACCCCGTGGCCGCCGGCCAGGGCCCGGGCCGCGGCCAGCGCCTCGGCGGCGTCGGCGACCAGTTCGTCGCGGTCCAGGGCGCGCATCAGCTCCAGGCCCGCCTCGCGCTCCTCGGCGCTGTAGCCCAGTTCGGTGCGGCGGGCGTTGCGCCAGTAGAAGTCCGGCGCCACCGCCGCGTACCCGAGGCCCGCCAACTCGGCGCACACGCCGCGGAGGTACGCGTTGACCCCGTACAGCTCGGAGCAGACCACCACCGCGCCGCGCGCCTCGCCCGCCGGGCGGTGCACGTACGCCTCGATCCCGCCGGGCGTGCCCAGCTCCCGCCACTGACCTGCCATCAGATTCCCCGTTCGATTGGCCGGAACGTTTCGCTGCGCATGGTAGCGCCCTGCGCTTGGAAGGCCCGCTCCCGCTTCCCGTCAAGGACTTGGTATGACCACGGCAAAGGCTTCGCTTCGTCGTGTCCGCACGTCTGGACCGACCGCCCGCCCGCCTGGTGTGGTGTCGGCGCTCCAACGAACGCACGGACGAACCCCCCACGGATCGACCCTCCCACCACCCTCACACTCGGGAGCAGACGCATGCGCAAGCCGTTCAAGGCCGCCGCCCACACCCTCACCGCGCTGGCCCTGGCCGCTTTCGGCACCACCACGCTGGCCACCGGCGCCTCGGCGCAACCCGCCCCGGCGCCCGCCCACTCCGGAGTCAAGCCGCTCCACCCCGGCACCGCCCAGCGGGCGGCCGCGACCACGCGGAACACCCTCTCCGTCCGCTCCAACGCCTCCCAGGGCGTGGTCTCCCCCACCCCGAAGGTGTACCTGGTCTTCTGGGGCTCCCAGTGGTCGTCCGACCCGGCCGGGGTCGCCCCCGACATGCAGAAGATGTTCAACGGCCTCTACGGCAGCCAGGACACCTGGGGCACCGTCCTCGACCAGTACTGCGAAGGTGTCGCCAAGGGCACCACCACCTGCGGCACCTCGGGCGTCCACGTCCAGCACCCGGGCTCCTCCCCGCTGGCAGGTGTCTGGTTCGACAACGCCGCCGCCGCTCCCGGAAGCGCGACCAGCACCCAGATCGCCGCCGAGGCCGGCAAGGCCGCCGCCCACTTCGGCAACACCACCCAGGCGCCCAACCTGAACGCCCAGTACGTCGTCGTCTCCGCGACCGGCACCCACCCGGACGGCTTCCCCAACACCGGCTTCTGCGCCTGGCACGACAAGACCAGCAGTGCCTACGGCACGCTCGCGTACACCAACCTGCCGTACATCCCGGACAACGGCGCCGGTGCCTGCACCACCCTCACCGACGGCCGCCTGCTCTCCGGCATCGAGTCCACCGAGACCCACGAGTACGCCGAGACGGTCACCGACTTCTGGCCGAGCATCGGGTGGAACGGCGGCGGGGGCGAGATCGGCGACGAGTGCGAGAACCTCGACGCCTACGTCACCCTGAGCACCGGCACCTTCGACCTCCAGGGCCTGTGGTCGAACAGCGCCGGCAAGTGCGTGACCCACGGCTGACGAGACCGAGTCGGAGCGCGGGTCCACGGGCCCGCGCTCCGCGCCGGAAGTCCGGCGGACGAGCGGCGCGGCCTCGGTGGCGGCAGCGGTTACGGCCCGCGGACGAAATGCGCGCCGCGCGGGTGCCGGCGGCCGACGACGGCCCAGACCGTCTTGCCGCCGCCGGCGAGCGGGTGGGCCCCGTGGCGGTCGGCCACGGAGGCGACCAGGCGCAGCCCGCGGCCTCCCGGCTCGCCGGGTTCCGGGAGGCGCGGGACGGGCAGCCGGGGATCGTCGTCGCGGACCTCCACGCGCACCCGTCCGTCCTGGGCGCGGAGCACGAGCAGAGGCCGTGCCCGGGTGTGCCGGAGGACGTTGGTGACGAGTTCGGAGACGACCAGCAGGACGTCGTTCAGGAGTTCGGGGTCGCCGGCGTAACCGGTGACGGCCAGTGCACGGCGGGTGACGACACGCGCGGTGGCGATCTGCCCGGGTCCGCGCCCCAGCCGTACGGCGAATCCCACCGCCGCATCCGGGGGCGCGGCCATCAGGGCCAGCGGAGGTCTGGACATCTCAGCCTCCATAACCGGAGCGGGTCGTTCACGCCTTGGGGTACCCGGTCGCGGTTCGGCCATTCGCGCAAATCGGACCGCATTTCGTTCCCGCACGGTGGGCGGGCGTCGTGGTGCGCACCGCGAGCCGCCCGGGGATGCGGCGCCGCGTTCACCGTGCGTACCTGGTCTTGGAACAGCCTGCAGGGGCTGGGAACGGCTCGGAACGACCGCGGAGGAACCGATGGGCTTGCCGCTTTCCGTCGGCCATGTGCTGGTGCGTCTGGGGGACGGCGATCCGGAGGTGGCGGACGCCGTTCTGGACCTGCTCGAGGCCGTCTTCCCGACGCACACCGGCCGCGGGCGGACCCGGATCGGGAACCCGTGGGACGTACCGCCCACGCTAACCTCGGAGAGCACCTGGACGGTGGCCGAGCCCTGGCCCGGCGGTGCCTCGCCGATCCGCGGGCCGGGCCCGGCGGTGAGCTCCTCGCAGGCCTTCGACGTGCACCACCCCACGCCGCCGGCGCGCCGGGCCGTGCCGGCGGGCGAGATCACCGCGGAGTTGCTCGGCGCTCCGGAGAACGTCGAGGCGATGCTGCGGACGCTCGCCGGCCTCTGCCCGGTGCGTGAGGAGGACCGCCGGCAGCAGGGGCCGCAGCTCGCGGTACGGCTGCGGCTCGGCGTTGCCGCGGACCCACCCGGGTAGGCGCGTCCGCGCGCCGGCCGGCGCCGGGCGGCTCCGCGGCCCGGTCACTCCCGGAGCGCGGCGAGCCGGCGTCGGGCGGGATTGAGGGATCGGCCCCGGTTCGGGGCGTCCCGCCACGGATCGGCCTTGAGGAGCCGGTCGACGGTGGCGAGGGTCCAGCGCTGCGGGGTGAGGCCCGGGTCGGCCACGTCTTCCCAGCTGACCGGGGCGGCGACGGGGGCGCCCGGCAGGGCCCGTACGGCGTAGGGGGCGACCGCGGTCTGGGCGTAGGCGTTGCGCTGGAGGTCCAGGTAGAGCCGGCCGCCCCGGGCGCGTTTCCTGGCCTCGGTGGTGAGCCGGTCGGGGTGGCGGGCGACCAGCAGGTCGGCCACGTCGCGGGCGAAGGCGCGGACCTCGTCGAAGTCGGCACGGCGGTCCAGCGGCACCAGGACGTGCAGGCCACGGGAGCCGGTGGTCATGACGGCGGACGGCAGCCGGAGTTCGTCCAGGAGTTCGCGCAGCAGCAGCGCCGCCTCCCGGACCGGGGTGAACTCCGCGCCGGGCGGGTCGAGGTCGAAGACCAGCCGGTCGGGGTGGTCGGGCCGGTCGGCGCGGGAGAGGAACCGGTGCGGGGTGATGCAGGCCTGGTCGGCGAGGTAGAGCAGGGTGGCGGTGTCGTCGCACAGCGGGTACGTCACCGTGCCGCCCGCCTTGGGGAGTTCGACCCGGTGCACCCAGCCGGGGAAGTACTCGGGGACGTCCTTCTGCATGAAGCCGGAGCCGCCGATGCCGTCGGGGTGACGCTCCAGCATCAGCGGCCGGCCGCGCAGCTGCGGCAGTAGCCGAGGGGCCACCGCCCGGTAGTGGTCGGCGAGTTCGGCCTTGGTGATGCCGTCCTCGGGGAACAGCACCTTGTCGGCGCGGTGGAGCTCGACGGTCCGGCCGCCGGCGCGCAGTTGCCTGGTGGTCATCGCGGACTCCTCGTCTCTCGGCCGCACCGACCGTGGCGGGCTCAGGCGGCATCGCGGGTCTGCCGGAGGGTGTGCCCGGTCCGCACCGAGCGCGCCCGGGCCGGGTCGGTCGTGCCGTCGGCCGAGGTACCGGAGCCGGCGTGCTTGACCAGCAGCCAGGCCTCCCGCTCACCGGCGCCGTGGCGGAACCGGGTGAGGGAGTAGCCGCCGTGCAGCTTGTGTCCGTACAGGTGGAAGGAGGCATGGCCGCGCTCCAGGGCCTCGGCGAGCGGGAGGCCGTGTCCGGCGCGGTCGGTGGACAGGTTGCGGTAGGTGCCCTCGTCCCAGACGATCACGGTGCCGGCGCCGTAGCCGCCTTCGGCGATGACGCCCTCGAAGTCGCGGTACTCCAGTGGGTGGTCCTCGGTGGGCATGGCGAGGCGCTTGTCGTGCGGGTTGCGGGACGGGCCTTTGGGGACGGCCCAGGACTTGAGCACGCCGTCGACCTCCAGCCGGAAGTCGAAGTGCATTGCCGTCGCGTCGTGGAGCTGCACGACGAACGACGGGCGGTCCTCGGACGGCCCGGTGCGGCCGCCCTCGGGTTCGGCGGTCCGGGCGAAGTCGCGGCGCCGGTGGTACTCGGCGAGGGCGTCCTTCATGTCTCCTCCGACCATGTCTCCTCCGACGCGTCCGGGCTCGGCCGACGGACCCGACCAAGTGCCCGGTGTCGTCCGGCCCCTCCGTCCCAACCCGCCTGCCCGTGGTCCGTCGGCCGAAACGGGGGGTCGGCGTCGCGGCCCGGCCGAACGGGATCCGCGGGACGTCTACCGCAGGCCGAGTTCGCACCAGACGGTCCTGCCCGGCCCCGGCGGGCGCCAGCCCCAGTGCAGGCCGAGCCGGTCGAGCAGGTACTGGCCCAGGCCGCCGCCTTCGTCCGGGCCGGGCCGGGCGGGGGCCGGGGCAGCGGGGGCTTGGGGCCCGGGCGGCGGCCCTCGGGGCTGGTCAGTCTGGTCAGGTGGTCAGGGAGGTCAGGGAGCGTCCAGCCAGTGGCGCATCCGGTCGAGCAGGTGGGCGGTGTCGACCGGCTTGGTGATGTGGTCGTCGGCGCCGGCGGCGAGGCTCTTGGCCTGGTCCCCGGGCATGGCCTTGGCGGTGACGGCGATGACCGGCAGGCGGGCGAAGCGCTCGTCGGCGCGGATCGCGGCGATCGCGGCGTAGCCGTCGAGGCCGGGCATCATCACGTCCATCAGGACGAGGTCGGTCTCCGGATGGGCCCGCAGCAGGTCGAGCCCGGCGTCGCCGTCGGCGGCGTGGAGCACGTTCAGGCCGTGCTGCTCCAGGGCCTCGGCGAGGGCGAAGACGTTGCGGACGTCGTCGTCGACGATCAGCGCCGTCCGCCCGGCGAGTGTCCCGGCGCCCGGGGTGGTGACCGGATCGGGCTCGCCGCGCCCGCCGCCCAGCAGTCGGACGACACGCTCGCGCAGGTCGTCCAGGCCCCTGGTGGTCTCCACGCCGTCGATCGGGTCGAGGGCGCGGTCGGTCCGGTACCCGAGCACCGGGGTGCCGTCCGCCAGCCCGGCCAGCAGGACGGGCGCCAGGTCCGCGGAGCCCGCCAGGTCGAGCACGGCGCAGCGGTACGGGCCCTGCGCGAGCGCGGCGCGTAGTTGCGCGGCGTCCCCGGCGCCGCTCACCCGCGCCGCGGGGAGGGGGCCGCCCGGGGCGTCGGCGGCGGCGCGGGCGAGCAGGGTCAGCAGGCCGGGCGCGCCGGGTTCGACGACGAGGACGGCGGGCTCGGCCTCGGTGGTGTCGTCCGGGTGTTCCGGCCCGCTGAGCGGCAGGTGGAGCGTGAAGCGGCTGCCCTGCCCCACGGTGGAGCGGACGGTGAGGGAGCCGCCGAGCAGCCGGGCGAGTTCCCGGCTGATCGACAGGCCGAGGCCGGTGCCGCCGTAGCGCCGCGCGGTGGATCCGTCGGCCTGCTGGAAGGCGCCGAAGATGGTGTCCAGTTGGCCGGGTTCGATGCCGATGCCGGTGTCCTCGACGTGGAAGGCGATCGCCGCGGCCGCCCGGCCGAGTTCGGGCGGCAGGTCCGGGGGTTCGACGTGTTCGACCCGCAGCTCGATCCGCCCGGTGTCGGTGAACTTGACCGCGTTGGAGAGCAGGTTGCGCAGCACTTGGCGCAGTCGGGCCGGGTCGGTGACGATCCGCTCCGGGGCGGCCCGGTCGACGACCACCGGGAAGGCGAGGCCCTTCTGGTCGGCGAGCGGCCCGAAGGCGGATTCGACGTACTCCAGCAGCTCGCGCACGGGGAAGGGCTCGGGGGCCACCTCCATCTTCCCGGCCTCGACCTTGGACAGGTCGAGGATGTCGTTGATGAGCTGGAGCAGGTCGGCGCCGGCGGAGTGGATGACGCCCGCGTACTCGACCTGTTTCGGGGTGAGGTTGCCGCCGGGATTCTGGGCGAGCAGTTGGGCGAGGACGAGCAGGCTGTTGAGCGGAGTGCGCAGTTCATGGCTCATGTTGGCCAGGAACTCGGACTTGTACGTCGAGGCGAGGCTCAACTGCCGGGCGCGTTCCTCCAGTTCCTGGCGGGCCTGCTCGATCTCCAGGTTCTTGGCCTCGATGTCCCGGTTGCGCTGGGCCAGTAGGGCGGCCTTCTCCTCCAGTTCGGCGTTGGATCGCCGCAGTTCCTGCTGTCCTTCCTGCAACTCCTCCGACCGCTCCTGGAGTTCGGCGGTGAGTCGGCGGGACTCGGCGAGCAGTTCGTCGGTGCGGGCGTTGGCGAGCAGGCTGGCGAGGTTGACGCCGCAGGTCACCGCGAACCGCTCCAGGAAGTCACGGTGGACCTGGGTGAACGGGTGGACGGAGGCGAACTCCATGACGCCGAGCAGCCATTCCTCCAGGACGACGGGCAGGACGACGAGCGAGCGGGCGTCGGCGGATCCGACGCCGGTGTCGATCACGGCGTAGCCGGGCGGCAGGTCGTCGACGGTGATGATCCGCCGGCTGCGGGCGGCCTGGCCGACCAGGGACTCCCCCAGCCGCAGCCGCCGCTTCGGCCCGGGCGGGTGGCCGTAGGCGCTGACCAGGGCCAGCTCGGCGCCGTCCGCGCCCTCCTCGGCCAGGAAGAACGCGCCGTACTGGGCTCCGACCAGCGGGGTCAGCTCGCCGGTGATCATCTCCGCGACGGCCTGGATGTCCCGGCGGCCCTGGATCGCGGCGGAGAACCGGGCCAGGTTGGTCTTCAGCCAGTCCTGTTCCTGGTTGGCGCGGGTGGTCTCGCGCAAGGACTCGACCATGGCGTTGATGTTGTCCTTGAGGTCGGCGACCTCGCCGGAGGCGTCCACGGTGATCGAGCGGGTGAGGTCGCCGGCCGCGACGGCGCTGGTGACCTCGGCGATCGCCCGGACCTGCCGGGTGAGGTTGCCGGCCAGCTCGTTGACGTTCTCGGTCAACCGCTTCCAGGTGCCGGAGACGCCCTCGACCCGGGCCTGGCCGCCGAGGCGCCCCTCGCTGCCGACCTCCAGGGCGACCCGGGTGACCTCTGCGGCGAAGGAACTCAGCTGGTCGACCATGGTGTTGATGGTGGTCTTGAGCTCCAGGATCTCGCCGCGCGCGTCCACGTCGATCTTGCGGGTGAGGTCGCCGTCGGCGACGGCGGTGGTCACCTGGGCGATGTTGCGGACCTGGCTGGTCAGGTTGTGCGCCATGAAGTTGACGTTGTCGGTGAGGTCCTTCCACGTCCCGGCGACGTTCGGCACCCGGGCCTGGCCGCCGAGGATGCCCTCGGTGCCGACCTCGCGGGCCACCCTGGTCACCTCGTCGGCGAAGGCCGACAGTGTGTCGACCATGGTGTTGATCGCGTCGGCGAGGGCCGCCACCTCGCCTTCGGCCTCCACGGTGATCTTCCGGGAGAGGTCTCCCCGGGCCACCGCCGTCGCCACCTCGGAGATCGAGCGGACCTGGCCGGTGAGGTTGGAGGCCATCACGTTGACGTTGTCGGTGAGGTCCCTCCAGGTGCCGGAGACGCCCTGGACGGTGGCCTGGCCGCCGAGGTTCCCGGCCGTGCCGACCTCGCGGGCCACCCTGGTCGCCTCGTCGGCGAAGGCCGAGAGCTGGTCGACCATGGTGTTGATGGTCGTCTTGAGCTCGAGGATCTCCCCGCGCGCGTCCACCCGGATCTTCTGGGTGAGGTCGCCCTCGGCGACGGCGGTGGCGACCTGGGAGATGTTGCGCACCTGGCTGGTGAGGTTGCCCGCCATGGAGTTCACCGAGTCGACCAGGTCGCGCCACGTGCCGGCGGCGCCCTCGACCGTGGCCTGGCCGCCGAGCCGCCCCTCCGTACCGACCTCGCGGGCCACCCTGGTCACCTCGTCGGTGACCCGGGCCAGCTGGTCGGCCATCCCGTTGAAGACCTCGGCGATCTCCCCGAGCACTCCCGGCCGGTCGGGGGTGAGTCGGGTGCGGAAGTGCCCGTCGCGCACGGCCGTCAGTCCGGCGAGCAACTGCCGCAGCGCCTGCTCGGCCGGGTCGGCCGCCGACACGCCGGACGCGGGGTACTCGTCCATCCTGTCCCACTGCCCGGATCCGTCACGGACGGCGTACGCGCTTGGGTCGCGCCGACGCCATGGGCGGCTCGGGACCGCCCTGCTCCTACTGTGCCACCGCACGCCGGGGCGTGCGACGGCGTTCGGCGCGCCGCCGGGGCGCGGAGGTGTCAGTCGGGCAGGGTGTCCCGGATCCGGAAGGCCTCGGTGGCGCCGGTGAGTTCGAGCATCCGCAGGACCAGCGGCCGCGGGCGGGCCAGTTCGATCCGGCTGCCGTCGGCCACCGCCCGGGCCTGGGCGCGCAGCAGGGCGTTGAGCCCGGTGGAGTCGCAGAAGTCCAGCCCCGCACAGTCGACCACCACGATGGTTCCGGGCGCTTCCAGTGCGGGGTCGAGGGCCGCCCGCAGCTCCGCGACCGAGTCGAGGTCGAGTTCGCCGCGGAGGGCGAGGACGGTCCCCCCGGCCCACGGTGACACGTCCACGGTGAACGGGCCGGGCGGTGGCCCGGTGACGGAGTCCCGGTCGGCGGGGAGCCGGCGGGGCGGTTTCCTCGCGGCCACGACACTCCTCCTGGCGGCTACCTCGGTGGCGAGGGCCCCCGAGGCGCGGCTGTCCGCTGGGCGGCGTCCGAAACACGGCACGCCCGGGAAACCGGCCGCCACGGAGATGCTTGACAACCTCAACCTTTCAGGCCTAGCGTGCGTCCTCGACAGGTACTTCATGACCTGAAACATCGGCCGCCCAGGCCCTTCCGAAGCGCCGCGAGACCCGCACCCCCGGAGCCCACGTTCATGACCCCGCTCGACCACGGCGCGGCCGTAGCCGCCGAGACCGCCCGCTTCGTCGCCGCCGTCCGGCAGGCCGACACCGCCCTCCCGGTGCCCAGCTGCCCCGGCTGGACTCTCGCCGACCTCGTCCGCCACGCCGGCAGCGTGCAGCGCTGGTTCACCGTCCTGCTCCAGCAGCGGATCCAGGAACCGCCGCGCAGCCGCGACGTAGACCTGCGACTGCCCGAACGGCCCGAGGATTACCCGTCCTGGCTGGCCCAGGCCGCCGAGGAGGCCGCCGCGACGTTCGCCCGGACCGACCTCGACGCCCCGATGTGGGCCTGGGGAGCGGACCAGCACGCCCGGTTCTGGGTGCGCCGGATGCTGTTCGAGACCCTCGTCCACCGCGTCGACGCGGAGCTCGCGCTCGGTCTCGAGCCCGCCGTCGAACCGGCGCTGGCGGCCGACGGCGTCGCCGAGTTCCTCACCAACCTGCCCTTCGCCGCCTTCTTCGCACCCGGCACCGCCGAACTGCGCGGCGACGACCGCACCATCCGGTTCGCCTCCGTGGACGGCGGCGGCGACTGGCTGGTGCGCCTGCGCGCCGACGGCTTCGGCCTCGACCCGGACGGCGCCGACGCGAGGGCCGACGCCACCGTCCGGGCCACCGCCGCCGACCTGCTGCTCCTGCTGTACGGGCGGCTCGACCGCACCTCCGAGCGCGTGGAGCGCTCCGGGGACGAGGAGCTGCTGGCGCACTGGTTCGCCCACTCGGCCTTCTGACGGCCGTGGCGGCGGAGTGACGACGGGCCGCGGGGCCCTTCCGCCGAGCGGGCCCCTTCGGCCGAGCGGGCCCACGCCGTCGAAGGGCCCCGGCGGCCGCTGGTCAGCCCCGGATCAGCGACATCAGCTGTTCGTGGGTCTCGCCGTCGGCCGCCGCCACGAGCCCGCCGCCCGCCCCGTCGACCGGACCGCCGTCGATTCCGGTAATGACGCAGCCGGCCGCCCGGCACAGGGCGATGCCGGCGGCGAAGTGCACGCTCCCGGACAGGTCCCCGCCGTCGGTGACGTACGCGGCGCGCCTGCCCGCCGCGACCCAGGCCAGTGCGAGCGACGAGGAGACGACCCGCGGCCGGAACCCGGCCGTGAACCCGGGGTCGGCCAGCAGCTCCACCGCCCGGAAGGTCCGGGCGTTGGGGAAGGGCGGGTCCAGGTTGACGTCGACGAGCCGACTGGCGACCGTGGGCTCCAGCCGGGCGTCGGCGCCGTCGCTCCGGAGCCAGGCGGTGTCTCCGTCGGTGACGAACACCTCGCCGCCGAACGGATCGGCCACCGCCGCCGCCCCGCCGTGCAGCGCCACGTTGACGGCCACCACCTTGGTGCCGACGGCGTAGTTGAGGGTGCCGCACAGCGGATCCACCAACCACTGGCGGGCGGCCCGCGCCGCCCCCTGCTGCCCGCCCTCCTCGCCCAGCACGGCGTCAGCGGGCCGGGCGGCACGGATGACGTCCAGAATGGCCCGCTCGGCCTCGATGTCGGCCGTGGTCGCGAAATCCCCGGCCCCCTTGTCGATCCGGGCGAGCCGCCGGCCGTACAGCTCCCGCACCACGTCCGCGCCGGCCCGGACCGCCGCCATCGCGACTCCGGAATCGTCGAGCCCCTCATACGAGTTGATCATGCCTCGCAGGATATCCGGGCCGGCCACGCCACCACTACGACTCGAGCCGGACCCGGTCCGCCTGCATCCCCTTCGGGCCCTGAACCGCTTCGAAGCTGACCTTCTGGCCCTCCACCAGGGATTTGAAGCCGCTCCCCTCGATCGCGCGGAAGTGCACGAACAGGTCGGGGCCGGACTCCGGGCTGATGAAGCCGAAACCCTTCTCGTCGTTGAACCACTTCACGGTGCCGAACTGACGCTCCGCCATGTCTTCTCCTCTGCGTTCGGGTCACACTGACCCCGCAGATCCTCTCACGCAGAGCGTCCGCTCCGGTACGCAAAGTGGCGGCCTCGGCTCAGGCGGTCGGGGCGAGGGTGCCGTCAAAGGTGGCGGCCGCGAGCCCGAAGGAGAGGGTCATGCCGATGCCCGAGGTGACGGAGAGCGCCCGCACCCCCGGCGCCAGGTCGCGCACCAGCAGCGGGCCGCGCGCACTGCTGGCGTACACGCCCTGCCAGCGCTCGAGGATTCGCAGGCGCTCGACGCCCAGGACCGCGGCGACGGCCTCGATCAACAGCTCGGCCGTGCGCTCGTCGACGAACGGCGGGGTGGTGGCGTCGTAGTGGTGCGAGTCGCCGACCAGCACGGTGCCGTCCGGGAGCCCGGTGAACATCACGTTGGCGCCGATCTCCAGCAGCTCCGCGCTGTGGCCGCGCACCTCCTCCCGCAGCCGGGCGGCCGACGGGCGGCCGGTGAAGGCGTCGTAGCGGAGCATCGAGGTGGCGGTCAGCACCGCGGCGTGGGTACGGAAGCCCGCCGGCGCGGCGGCTCGCGCCATGGTGAGGCGGCAGCGCTGGACGCCGTGGTCCTCGGCGATGTCGGGGAACAGGTAGTCCAGGTCATGGCCGACGCAGATCAGGATCCGGTCACCGTGGACCGGCCCGCGGGTGGTGTGCACCGTGCCGGGCTCCACACCGGTAACGGCGGTGCCCCACAGGACCCGGCCCTGCGGCTGCTCCACCACCCAGCGGGCCAGGCCGGGCGCCGCCTCGCGCGGGTTCACCCGCAGGTCGGCGGGCAGCAGCGCGCCGCCCACCAGGTCGCCGGCCCCGCCGGCGCCGTCCGCCCTGCCGGCAACACCGTCGCCACCGGCTCCGCCGTCCGCGCGCCCGAGCAGCGCGGCCGTCTCGGCGGCGGTGCGCAGCTGAACGGCGTCGCCGCCGCGCTCGGCGCGCAGTTCCTCCAGCACGGCCGCCTCGGTCGCCGACCGGGCGACCACCAGGGTGCCGGCCTCCTCGGCCCAGAAGCCGGCGGCCTCGGCGGCGCGCAGCCAGCCGGGCCGGGACCGCTGGGCGAGGGCGAGCAGTTCGCCGTCCTGGGCGCTGATGCAGCAGTGGCCGAAGTTGCGGACCGAGGCGCCGACCGGTTGCCGATCGCGCTCGACGACGGTGACGGACAGTCCGTTGCTCAGCGCCTCGAAGGCGTGGGCCAGGCCGATGATGCCGGCGCCGACGATCACCACGTCGCTGCGGCCGGGGGTGCCGGCGGCGCAGGTGCGGGAGACGGCGGGGGCGGGGGTGGGTGTGCTGCTGCTCATGGCTCCAGGTTTCCGGCTGGTCGGCGCCCGTGTCAACGGCTGTATGTACAGGTTATCGCTTACTTCATCTCTGCGACGACCATCGATTCCCTGGGACTCTCTGCGCAAACGCGTCGGCGGACCTGCCTTGAGAAGTACTGCCCGCGAGTGTCATAGTCATCTTGTGAAGACAAGTGACGAGCTTCCTCTCCACCAACGGCTCGGCGCCGAGTTCCAGCGCCGCATCGAGGCCGGCGAGTGGCCCGAGGGCGAGCCGGTGCCCAGCGAGTCGCAGCTCTGCGCCGAGTTCGGCACCTCCCGGGGCCCGGTCCGCCAGGCCCTGGCCATGCTGCGCCGCGAGGGCAGTCTGGTCGGCGGGCGCGGGAAGCCGCCGGTCGCCCGCCGCGCGGCACCCTCCCAGCCGTTCGGCACCTTCCTGTCCTTCACCCAGTGGGCCCGCACCATCGGCCGCGAGCCCGGGCAGACGACCCTCGAGGTGGCCCGCCGCCGGGCGACCCCGGAGGCGGCGGCCCGGCTCGGCCTCGCCGAGGGCGAACCGGTCGTCGAACTGGTCCGGCTGCGGCTGCTGGACGGCGTACCGGCCATGCTGGAGCGCTCCACCTTCGTCCACGACGTCGGCCGCATCCTGTTCGACTTCGACCCGGACACCGGGTCCGTCTACGAGGAGCTGCTGCGCCGCGGCGTCGACCTGCACCACGCCCGGCACACCATCGACGCGGTCGCCGCCGAGCCGGGCGACGCCGAGCCGCTGCGCGTCACCGTCGGCGCGCCGCTGCTGCGCGTACGGCGGCTCACCGCGTCGAGCCGGGGCCTGCCGCTGGAGGACGCGGACGACCGCTACCTGCCCGCCATGGCCACCTTCACCATCGAGAACGCCATCAACGGCCCCACCGTCATCGGCCGTTACCACACCGACGAGGACTGACACGTGATCGAGCTCGCCGCCCTGGACATGGCCGGTACCACCATCAACGAGGCCGGCGCGGTCTACCGGGCCCTGCGCACCGCCGTCGAGCGCACCGGGGTGCCGGTCGCCGAGGCCGACCTCCAGACCTGGATGGGCACCGACAAGCGCGAGGCCATCGCCGCCCTGGTCCGCCTCGGCGGCGGCACCCCGACCCCGGAGCTCGTGGAGGAGGGCTACGCGGCCTTCCGGGAATTCCTGCGCGAGGCGTACCGGACCACTCCCCCGCAGGCCATCCCCGGTGTCGAGGAGGCCCTGGCCGAGTTGCGCCGGCGCGGCATCAAGGTGGCCTTGACCACCGGCTTCAGCGACGACGTCGCGTACCCGCTGCTGGAGTCGCTCGGCTGGTCCACCGGTGAGGGCGGCAACCTCGACGCGGTGGTCACCTCGGACGAGGTCCCGCGCGGGCGTCCGGCCCCGCACATGATCCACCGGGCGATGGAGAAGACCGGGGTCATCGACACCCGGCGCGTGCTGGCCGCCGGCGACACCGTGGTCGACGTCGAGGCGGGCAGCAACGCCGGTGCCGGCGTGGTCATCGGCGTGCTGACCGGGGAGCTGACCCGCGCCGACTTCGACGGGCATCCGCACACCCATGTCCTGGACAGCGTCGCCGACATCCCGTCGCTGCCCGAGGCCCGGCCGGCCGCCTGATCCACGGCCGGGACGCCGGAGGAGGCCGGCCGCGGGGCAGCGTCGCCGCGGCACGAGCCTCCTGCCGGCGCCGTGGTCACGGCACGGCACTCCGATACCGCTGGCTATCCGCGGGCCGCGTGCCGCAGACTCGGGCCGAGCACTTTCCTGACCGGAGGATGATTTCCATGGTTGACAGGCCCTTGACGCTGATGGCGGTGCACGCCCACCCCGATGACGAGGCCACCGGGACAGGAGGTGTGCTGGCCCGGTACGCGGCCGAAGGCATCCGTACCGTTCTCGTCACGTGTACCGACGGCGCCTGTGGCGACGGGCCGGGCGGCATCAAGCCGGGCGAACCCGGTCACGACCCGGCCGCCGTCGCCGCGCTGCGCCGGGCGGAACTCCGGGCCAGTTGCGATGTCCTGAAGGTCGGTCACCTGGAGATGTTGGACTACGCCGACTCCGGGATGATGGGCTGGGCGACCAACGACGCGCCCGGCTCCTTCTGGCGCACGCCCGTCGAGGAGGGTGCCGCCCGCCTCGCCGAGCTGATCCGGCACTACCGGCCCGACGTGGTCGTGACCTACGACGAGAACGGCTTCTACGGCCACCCCGACCACATCCAGGCCCACCGCATCACCATGGCGGCGCTGGAGATGACGGGGGCGACGCCGAAGGTGTACTGGACGACCGTGCCGCGCTCGGCCATGCGGCGCTTCGGGGAGGTCATGCGCGAGTTCGGCGCGGACTGGGAGGAGCCGGAGGGCGGGGAGCAGGCGGAATCCGACGTGATGCCCGACATCGGCCTCCCCGACGAGGAGGTCACCACCTGGGTGGACACCACCGCGTTCGGCGGCCAGAAGTACGACGCCCTGGCCGCACACGCCAGCCAGGGCGAGAACATCTTCTTCCTGCGGATGGGCAAGGAGCGGTTCACCGAGCTGATGGGCGTGGAGACCTTCGTGCGCGTCCAGGACACCACCGGCGCGGCCGTCCCGGAGAACGACCTCTTCGCCGGCCTGCGCTGAGCCTCTCGCGGCCGGTCCGCGACCCGCCCTCCGGGTCGCGGACCGGCCGCGATCGATCCCTGCCGGCGGACCGGTCGGCGCGCTGCCGGACGTCCGGCGCCCTTCGGCCGGGGCGCAACCGCGCGGGGCGCCTCCCGCGTCGGAGCGGATGAACGCCCGTCGGCCGCCCAGGCCGGGCGGGACAGCGGAAACGGGGGGCCGTCGACGTGCTGATCGTGCTCGTACTTCTCGCCGCGGGCGCAGGCCTGGTCCTGATGGGCGTCCACAAACTGACCACCGCGGTGCCCACCTGCTACGGCCGGCCCATGTCGCCCGAGGACGTCTGCCACCCCCGCGTCACCGGCTCCTTCTCCGAAGGCATGCCCGAGCCCTACTCCTCCACCTACCAGGAGCAGTTGGACAACCTCACCAGCGGCGGCTGGACCGCCATCGTGATCGGCGTGGTCCTGCTGGCGCTGGGGGGCCTGGTCGCCGTCGCCTGGGCGGCCTCCCGGGACTGAACCCGCGGCTGCGCCGGGGAGGGGGACCGACCGGTGTACGACCGGCCCGGCCGGCTCCTGCCGGCGGTCAGGCCGGTCGCACGCCCGCGTGGCGGAGCGCGGAACGGGCGGCCAGGACTCCGCACAGGCCGTGCACCCCGGCGCCGGGCGGGGTGGCCGCCGAGCAGAGGAAGACACCGGGGATCCCGGTGGCGTACGGGTCGATCGCGGCGCGCGGGCGCAGCACGGTCTGCAGCGCCGTGTTGGCGCCCGTGGAGATGTCGCCGCCGACGTAGTTGGCGTTCTCGCGTGCCAGTCGGCCGGTCGGGGTGACGGCCGTGGCGAGCACGCGCTCCCGGAAGCCGGGCGCGAACCGCTCGATCTGGGCGAGGATCGGCTCCGAGGCGTCCCCCCGGTAGCCGTTCGGCACGTGGGCGTAGGCGTACACCGGGTGCACGTCGCCGCGGGAACGGCCGGGATCGGCGAGGTACTGCTGCGCCACCAGCACGAAGGGGCGCGCGGGCATCAGGCCGAGGGCCGTCTCCCGTTCGGCGTGGGCGATCTCCTCCAGGGTGCCGCCGAGGTGGAGGGTGCCGGCCCGGCGGCAGTCGCGGTGGCGCCACGGGACGCCGCCGGCCACGGCGAAGTCCACCCGGAACGCCGCCGGCCCGTGCCGCCAGCGACGGTAGGCGCGGCGCACCCGCGCGGGCAGTTCCGCGCCGCAGAGGTCCGCGGCCGCGCCCGGCGCGAGGTCCAGCAGGACGACGCGGTACGGCCGCAGCTCGGCCAGGGTGCGCACCGGCTGCCCGGTCTCGATGCGTCCGCCGAGTTCGACCAGCCGTGCCGCCAGGGCGGCGGTGATCCGGCCGGAGCCGCCCCGGGCGACCGGCCAGCCGCGGTGGTGCGCGGCCGCGAGCAGCAGCAGGCCGACGGCCGAGGTCAGCGGCCGGTCCAGCGGCTGGAAGGCGTGCGCGGCGGCGCCGGCGAACAGGGCCCGGGCCCGGTCGGTGTGCCAGCGGCGGGCGAGCAGCGTGGCGGGCCGGACGGCGTTCAGACCGAACCGCCCGAGCGTCACCGGGTGCCGGGGCATCCGCAGGAGCGGGCGCAGGGCGTCCCCGGCCAGGGCGTCGAAGTCCGCGCCCAGCCGGCCGAACACCCGTTCCCAGGCCGCCGCGTCGGGCCCCAGCGCACGGGCGGTCTCCGCTACCGAGCGCACCGCCACCGCCGCGTCACCGCCGTCGAGCGGGTGCGCCAGGTCCACCTCCGGCCAGACCCACTCCAGCCCGTGCCGGGCGAGCTCGGCGGAGCACAGCAGGGCGGAGGCCATGGCGAAGGGGTGCACCGCCGAGCAGTGGTCGTGCAGCAGGCCCGGCAGGGTGGCCTCGCCGCTGCGGGCACCGCCGCCGATCCGCTCGGCTGCCTCCAGCACCGTGACGGAGAGGCCCTGCCCGGCGAGCGTGACCGCGGCGGCCAGGCCGTTGGGTCCGGAACCGACGACGACGGCCTCGCTCATGCCTGCCTCCTGAGTGGTCGCCCGCTCCGGCCGGTGCCGCCCGGTCCCTGCTCCTACCCCGGCCCTGGTCTCGTCCCCGGTCTCGGGGCACGAGCTCCAGCCTGGCGCCTTCGGTCGCTTCAGGACTCGTCCAGCGGCGTGGCCTCGTCGGGTTGGTACGGCTGGAATGACTGGAAGGGCCGGAAGGGGCGGAAGGGCCTCTGCGCCGGGTCGTGGTCCTGGGCCCACCAGGGCTGCTCCTCGTCGCCGGCGCCACCGGTGGTCTCGCGCGGTCCGCGGATGGCGCCGTGCAGGTGTTCCAGCACCTCGGGCGGCACAGCGGCCGCGAGGTCCGTCACGGCCCCTTCGCCGGTGCGGCGGGCCTTCCGCCGCGCCCGGTCCGTCGGGGCGGCCGTCCGTAGTCCCGGGACGCCGTCGATGCCGGTGGCGTCGTACCGGGTGCCGAGGCTCTCCTGGGCGATCCGCGGGTGGTCCCCCAGGGCGATCGGCGAGGACAGCATGATCTGGTGTCCGCCGAACGGCCCGGCCAGGACGGGCCAGGTCCGCTCGTTGCGGCACCGCTCGACGGCCTTGCGGGCCCACTCGGGCGGGTTGGTGACCGACAGGAACCGGCCGTGCTGCAGGCCGAGCAGCAGATGGACGGAGACCAGCGAGCGCGGCAGCGCCTCCTCCCGCCCGGCCCGCCGGGACGGCGTCCAGTCGGAGGTGTTCTCCACCACCACCGTCAGGCGCTGCGCCCGGTACGGGCCGGGCAGTTCCTCGGCCCGCAACCGCACCAGGCCGTCGACCTGTTCGCACCGCCGCACCACCCGGCCGACGGTGGCGCCCTGGCGGTGCACCAGCTCCGTCCTGCCGACACCCGGCAGCCGGAACGCGCGCTGGACGCCGTCGCCGTTCAACTCGTCGATGTCCAGGAGGAGTTCGATCCTCTCCTCGGCGCCCTCGTCCTGCTCGACGGGATCCCGGTCGGCGGGATTCCGGTCGGCCGGATCCCGGTGGGCGAGGGTCCGGTCGAGGAGTTCCCGCTCGGTGAGATCTTGGTCGAGGGGTTCCCGGTCGAGGGCTTCCCGGTCGAGGAGCGCGCCACCGGTCTCGACGGCCCGTTCGACGATCCGCCGCTGGACGCGCAGGAAGCGCAGCTCGACCGCCAAGCGGTCGTCGCGGCGCGCCTCCATCACGCACTCGGTGCGCTGGTGGGAGTGCTCACCGCCCTGTGCGGTGTACTCGGGCGGCACCAGGACGCCGAACTGCCAGCGCAGCCCGTTCCCGGCCGCCGAGTCGCCGTACGGGTGGAGCGCGTAGTCCTCCAGCAGCACCGCGTCGGCGATCTTCCGGGCGGCGGCGAAGCCGCGCTCGATCCCCTCGGGGAGGCCGCTCACCCGCTCCTCCTCCCCGGCCGCCGTCGTCGCGGGCAGTTCACGCATCGTCGCCTCCCGGGACGGCGGGGCTCGCCGGGAGCGGTGGACCGGGCAGCGCAGGGGTGACGGCCTCCTCGCTGCGCGGTCTCCTCGCGGCGGTCGGTGGCACGGCGCCGCCGTCGGTCGTTGCAGCACCCATCAGGACGCCTCCTCGGGGTCTCGGGGCGGGACGGTACGAAAGGGCTCGGATCAAGTCATAGCAACGGTTCGGACCGGTCGCCGGTCCGGAGGGCCGAGGCGGCCGCCCCGGGAGGCGCCCGTGGGTGGGAGCATTCGGGTCAGGTCTGAGTGACCGGCCCGGCTGTCGGCCCGTCGGGCGCGTGGCGATCGCGGACGAGCGCGGACCGCTCGCCGGGCGGCCACGGAGCTCGGGGTTGCGCACTGCACCGTCCGGAGTAGCCCGTCCCCCGGCCACCCGCCCTGCCGCGCCGGGCCGCGCCGGACCGCGCCGGACCGCGCCGGACGGGACCGCAGCGGATCAGCCGACCGTCAAGGTGCCGTGCATGAACGGGTGGATGGTGCAGAGGTACGGGTGGGTGCCCGACTGGGGCGCGGTGAAGGTCCCGGTGGAACCGGCCGCGATCGTCCCCGTGTCGAAGGACTTGTCGGAGGCGGTGAGGGTGTGCGACACGGAGTCCTGGTTGACGACCGTGACGGTCTGACCAGGGCTCACCGTCAGGTCCGCCGGCGCGAACGTGAAGTTCTTGATCGTGACCTGGAGGGCGCCGCTGCTGCTGGGCGCGGGCGACGAGGCGGTGGCGGCCGGGGAGCTGACCAGCGGGGAACTGGCGGCCGGGGACCGCACCGCGGTCGTCGTGCCGCCCGAGGGCGTGCGGGAGGGGGAGCTCGAGCAGCCGGCGAGGACGACGGAGGCGACGGAGAGCAGGAGCGCTGCGGTTGCCTGGAGGGGCCGGGCGGTGGTCACGGACGGGCTCCGTTCGGAGAGGGATTCGACGAGGACGCGGCGCGAGGACGGGCCGTCTTCCGTTCTCCTTCGCCGCACGCCCGGCCGCAACCGGGCCGAGCCCCCGGGACAGCCCGTCGCTTCACGCGCACGGGTGAACCGGACGGCGGTGGCTTGACCCGGGCCGGCGGTCCGGGACACTCCCGCCGCTCCCTCCCCGTACGCCACTTGACCGGGCTGCGCGGACGGTGGTGTGCGAAGGGGTTGTGGAGATAGCGGCCCCACGCGGTGCCCGAGGGCCCTTCGGGTAGGCACCCCTCAGGTGCGCCGGCCCGCCCCTGGGCCGACC
This sequence comes from Kitasatospora sp. NPDC029312, assembly GCF_055569215.1. Classification (NCBI taxonomy): domain Bacteria; kingdom Bacillati; phylum Actinomycetota; class Actinomycetes; order Kitasatosporales; family Streptomycetaceae; genus Kitasatospora; species Kitasatospora sp. NPDC029312. Next base: position 20,113 of record NZ_JBVHXY010000036.1, read on the forward strand.
CGTCGCGATCGCAGGAGGCCGATTCGATGCAGACGTCCACGGTCCGCCCGATGCCCGTCACCTTTCCGGAGAGTGCGCTGCCCGACGTGCCGGTCGACGCGGAACTGCGCTTCGACACGAGCCTTCCGTACGCGGCCTGCCTGGCGTTCCCGCTGTCCCCGTGCCAGTGCACGGACGACGGCGCCCGGGTGTCCTGGTACTTCAGCCGGGAACTGCTGAAGGAGGGCCGCCACGGACCCGTCGGCAGCGGCGACGTGAAGGTCCGTCCCGGGCCGGAGGGCGAGGTACTGATCACCCTGCGGGGGCCGACCGGCAACGCGGCCGTCCTCAGCGCCCCGGAGGACGTCGTCACCGCGTTCCTCTCGGAGTGCTTCGCACTGGTGCCGGCCGGGTCGGAGTCCGACCACCTCGACCTCGACGCCGCCGTCACCCGGCTCCTCGCGGCCGACTGACCCGCGGAGGCGTACCGTTCCGTAGAATCCGCAGGTCGAACCCGCCGTTGATCCCCCGCCGTCCCCCCGTCCCGACTCGCCTGCAGGAGGCCGCGTTGGCGCCCCACCCCGGGCCCGGTGTGCTCACCCACCTGGAATCCCTGCTCCACGAAACGCCCGCCGACCAGGGCGGGGCGCTGTGGCGGCTCGCCGAGGAGGGGCGCCAGCTGGACGCGAACATCATCCGGCTGGCGCCGCACGCCGAGGGCGCCGAACACGTGGAACCGGACCTCGACGTCCTCGTCCAGGTGCTCGGCGGGAGCGGCCACCTGGAGACGGACAACGGCCGGCAGCCCCTCTCACCGGGTGCCACGGCCTGGCTGCCACACGGCGCGCGCCGGGCCCTCGCCGCGGATTCGGACGGCCTCCTCTACCTCACCGTCCACCGCCGCCGGCCCGGCCTCGCGATCCGCTCCGCCCCGGTGACGTAGACCTACGGCCCGAGCTTCCTGCGGTCAGGTCTCCCGCCGCGGCCCGCTCAGCCGTCGTTCTCCGCGGAGGGCAGGTACGCCCCGGGCACGTCGTCCGGCGCGAGGATCGCGGACTCCCCCGGGTACGGCGTGGTCCAGTTGTGCGTCTGGTACCAGGTCAGGTGGTTCATCTGCGCCGGGTTGGCGCGGTCCGGTGCGGCGGTCGGCCCGGTGAGGCGCTGCTTGGACTTCCAGGCGTCCCACTGGTCCGCGACGGCCCGCTCCGCGGCCGGCGGCGCGGTCGTCGCCGGGGCCGCCGCCGCGCTGCGGTCCTGCGCCGCGGGTACGTCGACGCCGCACGCGGGCGGGGTCTTCAGGCCGTCGGTCAGCGAGGTGCGGTTGGGCACCGCGGTGAACGGCGTGTAGTCCGGCTTGTCGGTGAAGGCCGTGGCCATCGGGGTGGCCGCGCTGTCCTTCTGGTTCATCGGGTGGACCCCGAGGATCTGCTCGATGGTGCGGATCATGGTGATCTGCGAGTAGTAGCGGCTGTCGACGGCCCCGTGCTGCGCCCAGGGGCTGATGATCTGGATCGGGGCACGGTGGCCGTCCACGTGGTCCAGGCCGGCCTGGGAGTCGTCCTCGACCACGAAGACCGCGGAGTCCTTCCAGTACTCGCTGTGCGAGATCTCGTCGACGATCCGGCCGACGGCCAGGTCGTTGTCGGCGACCTGCGCGGCCGGGCTGGCCGGGCCGCCGGTGTGGTCGCTGGACAGCCACAGCAGGTTGAGGTTCGCCGGGCCGTTCCGCTCGAAGTCCTGCTTCCAGATCTGGTACCGGTACTGGTCGGGCACGTCGAGGTCGAACTTGGGAAAGCCGGGCACCGACACGTCGTTGAGCGAGGGGATCGGCGACGAGGACTCGAGCGGGTAGGCGGTGTCCTGCCCGTTCGCCGCCATGTCCTTGGCGTCGCAGTACAGGTTCTGCCAGGTCGCGCCGGCGGGCTTGGTGAGGAACTGGTGGAACTCGCCGAAGTCGCGCACGTCCTGCCCGGCGGCCTGGGCGCCCGTCCACAGGAAGCCCGACCGCTGGTGGCCCAGGCCGTCGTCCTCGGTGTCGTAGCTGCGCTCGTACTCGCCGGCCGAGGACTCGGTGTACTCGGGGTTGTCGGCCTGCATCAGCCAGTTGTGGCCCTCGGCGGAGTTGGTGCCGATGTCGTAGGTGTTGTCGTAGAGCCCGAACTGCTGGGCCAGCGCGTGCTGGTTGGGTGTCACGTTCGCGCCGAACTGGGCCAGCTTCGGGTCGCCGCCGCCCTTCGCGAGGTCGCCGAAGAGCTGATCGTACGTCCGGTTCTCCTTGACGATCAGGAAGACGTGCTTGATCGTCGACGGGTCGCCGATCCGCGCCGGCACCGGCACGGGCTTGGCCTTCCGACGGTCGGCGGTCTGCACGGAGCCGTTGGTCCAGCCGTTCTGGCGGAAGACCTTGGCGGTCTGGGAGCGGATCTCCCGGTCGCCGGGCAGGGTGAACCGGGTGAGGCTGGCGGTGGTGTCGTGGGTGTTGTGCGCGCCGGTGTTGTTGGGCCGGCGGGCGTCGATGCCGCGGGTGTTGGAGACGACCACCGTGGACCCGACGGTGGTGATCTCGGCCGGGAAGTAGTCCGTGGGCAGCAGACCGACGGAGCTGACCGGCTCCTGCGCACCGGTGAAGCGGTAGACGGCCACTGCGTTGGCGCGGCCGAGGGTGACCAGCAGGTGCCCGTCGTCGGTGAGCGTGACGGCGGTCGGCTCGTAGCCGACCGAGGCCTCGGGCCACGGCTTGGTGGAGATGCGCTGGACGACCTCGCCGCGCGCGGTGTCGACGACCGACACCTCGTCACTGCCGGTGTCGGTGACGAAGAGCACGCCGTTCCTGGCGTACAGCGCCGTCGGATGCAGGCCGACCTCGATGGACGCCACGGTCGCGGAGGGGTCCGCGAGGTCGATCACGCTGACGGTGCCGGTGGTGGTGGCGCCGGTGTCCGGGTCGGCCACCACCTGCGTGCCGTAGGAGTTGATCGTGTCGTCGTCGGGTGTGGCCGGGCGCCCGCCCTCGTTGCTCACGTACAGCTTGTGGCCGACCTGCACGATGTCGCGCGGCGCGTTGCCCACCGTCCAGCTGTGCTCGATCGCGCCGGTCGCCGCGTTGATCGCGACCACCCGGTTCTGGCCGTTGACGGCCGCGTACACCGTCGAGCCGTCGGCGGAGAACACGGCTCCCGAGGCCAGCGCGTGCTTGTCGCCGTCGGCCGGGATCGCCACCGTCACCGGGGCGCTCAGGGAACCGTCGGCGTTCACGGTGAACCTGGTGTAGCCGTTGAGCTGGCCCAGCCACAGCTGGGAGCCGTCCGGCGAGTAGACCGGGGCCTCCTGGCCGACCGAGCCGTCGGTCAGGTGCAGGTCGTCCGTCTTGGCCTTGCCGATGCGCTGCTGCACCCGCCCGGTCTTCAGGTTCACCACGACCAGGGACGCGTCGCCGTCGGCGACCGAGGCGGCGAGGTGACCGCCGTCCGGGCTGACCCGGGACGCCATGACCTTGCCGTTGTCGATCACCAGCCGGTCGCCGTACGGGGCGAGGTACTGGTCGCTGGAGATGACCTGGCCGTCTGCGGTGACCTGACCGACCTGGTCGGTACCGAACTGGTGGGTGGCCGCGAAGGCGGTGCCCGTGGCCACGGACACCGCCGTGATGCACGCCGTGGCGAGCGTGGCACGGCGGCTCACACGCCGGCCGCGAAGGACGGGGTGCTCCTTCGGGAGGCGTCGACGTCGCGTTACCTGCATGGTGTCAGCCTTTCGTTGAATGCGTTGTGGTCGTTGCCTGTGGTGCGGCCGTCGGGTGCGTTGCGGTGTGTCAGGGCGTCGCGGAGGAGAGCAGGCCGAGCTGGCCGTCGAACTGCCAGAGCGGGTTCGGCGCGTCCCCGCCCGGGGTGTGCACGAGGAAGTAGCCGTTCACTTCCTTGGGCCCGTCACCGTCGGCCGTCAGCCGACCGTCCGGAGCCACGTCCACCTGGTAGACCGCCGTCCCCGGGGCGGCCGTGCCGGGCAGGTGCCAGGTGACGACACAGCGCCAGTCGTTGCCGGGGCCCTGCGGATCGACCTGGCCGTCGCCCCGGTCGCACGCTGCGGTGGCCCTCAGCTGGTCCTCGGTGACGGCGGGGCGGTGCAACTGCTCGGTCTGCAGCCGGTACAGGTGCGCGAACACGGTCGCGACCGACTGCTGCACCTTCGTCTGCGAGACCCCGGAACCCGTCGAGGGCGTGGCCACCGCGACCGCGCCGGAGGCCAGCGCGAGCAGCCCGGCGAGCGGCAGCACCCCGAAGGTGAGCGCCCGGCGCCCCGTGCCGTCCTCGCTGCCGGTGGTGAAGTCCCGGCGGACGAACAGCCGGTAGGCCGCCGCGGTCGCCACCGCGGCCCACACCAGGCTGACCGTGACCGCGATCAGCGACTCCTCCAGCCGCGCCGGGTCGGCGAACAGCCCGTTCCACGCGACGAAGGCGTATCCGGGCAGCGCGAGGCGCAGCGCCACCGGCAGCGGCAGCATCTGCGCGAGCTGCATCGCGACCGCCGCCAGCGCGGGAACCAGCAGCCCCATCGGCGACCGCCCCAGGATGACGGAGCCGAGCAGGCCGAGGGCCGCCAGCGCCAGCGTGGGCGCCAGCGCACTCCCCCAGGCCAGCAGCACGTGCACAGCCGCGTCCGACGGCGGCAGGAGGTGCCCGTCGATGCCGACCAGCGGCCGGTTCCCGACCGCAGCCAGCCCGCCGACCGTGCTGGAGGCCGCCAGTCCGGCCACCAGCAGCACGATCACGGTCGCGCTCGCCAGGGCCTTCGCCGCGAAGATCCGTCGTGGTGAGCGGATCGCCACCAGCAGGTGGCGCCAGGTGCCGAGCCGGTCCTCGGCGGCGAACACGTCGCCGGCGACCACCGAGGTCAGCAGCGGCAGCGCCCACGCGCCCGAGAATCCCAGCACCACCAGGGGCCCGGCCCATCCGGTGGCGTGCATCCAGCGGCCGAACAGGGTGTCGGAGGGCAGCGTGCCCTGCTGGGCCACGGCGGCCGTGAACAGGCCGGGCACGATCCAGCAGGCCAGCATCAGCAGCCGGACCCGCCACTGGGAGACGAGCTTGACCAGCTCGAAGCGGTACACCCGGCCGACCGGCACCCGGCCGGCCTCGGGGGCCAGACCCGCACGGGCCGTGGCGGTGGTGGTGGTCGCGGTCATCTCCGCCCTTCCTGCCGCTGTTCGGTCAAGGCGAGGAAGGCGGCCTCCAACGGCGGTACCACGGGCGCGACTTCGCGTACTCCGATGCCCGCGAGCACCAGCTCGGCCACCAACGCCTCGACGGCCGGCCCCGCGGCCCGTACGACCAGCGCGCCGTCCGAGCGGCGCGCCCCGGTCTGCGCCACCGCCCGCACCCCCGCGGCCCCGGCGGCCACCCGCCGGGCGGCCTGCGGATCGGAGGTGAGCAGGCGGTGTTCCAGCTCGCGGCTCTCGGCCGCGAGCTTCTCCAGCGGGCCGGAGAAGCGGACCCGCCCGGTCGCCAGGATGGTGACCTCGTCGCACAACGCCTGGAGGTCGTCCATCCGGTGGCTGGACAGCACCACCGTCACCCCGGCGTCCGCGAGCCGCCGCAGGGCCCGGTGCACGTGCTGCTTGCCCGCCGGGTCCAGGCCGTTGGACGGTTCGTCGAGCACCAGCAGCCGGGGGTCGGTGAGCAGCGCGGCGGCCAGCCCGAGCCGCTGCCGCATGCCCAGCGAGAAGCCGCGCACCCGGTCGTCGGCGACGTCCGTCAGCCCGACCTCGGCGAGCACGTCGTCGATCCGCCGGCCCCGCGCGTCCTGTCCGTGCAGCGCCGCCAGCGCGGCCAGGTTCTTCCGCGCGGTCAGCGCGGGGTACAGCCCGGGGCCGTCCACGAACCCGGCCACGCCGTGCGGCGCCGCCAGAGCCGGCCCGACCGGTCTGCCCAGCACCCGCAACTCGCCGTCGTCGGCGACGGCCAGTCCGAGCAGCAGCCCGAGCAGGGTCGTCTTCCCGGCACCGTTCGGCCCGGCCAGCCCGTGGATCCGCCCGGGCGCCAAGGCGAGCCCGACGTCGTCGAGCGCCACGACGTCCCCGAAACTCTTCGTCAATCCGCGAGCCCGTACGGCGAGTTCTGTGTCGTCCATAGCCCCTTCTCGCAGTCCACCAGGGAAGGTAGGGCGTCGGCGGGGCGCGGACAGGAGCGCGTGATTGAACACGGGTGGAACAGCAGGCGGTGGGCGGGCCGATCCGGATGACACGGTCACATAACCCTGAGGTAACTTGATGTGACGTCAGCACTTCATCAAGGAAGGCGCGCCGACCCCGCGCCGATGGGGCGGGAGCCCATGGGCGAGGATCTGAGCAGGAGTCCGCGCGTGAGGAGGATCAGGACGATGGGTGTGCGCCGTTGGGTACCGGCAGTGGCGGGGCTCGGCCTCCTGCTGGCCGGGTGCGGGACCGAGCACGTGGGAGGAACCGCCGCGCCGGGCGCGACGATGCCTTCGCTGAGCACGCCGGCACCATCCACGTCACCGCTCGACTTCCCCTGCCCCGGGGAGAGTCCGACAGCGACGCCCACTGCCAGGGCGACGGTCAACGGCGAGCCGTCGCCGCCGGACCATTACCGGGAGAACAACGGGTTCAAGATCCCCCTCCCCCTGCACGGACAGCCGCGCTGCGACGGGCTGTCGGCCGTCCAGCGGATCCGGGGCGCCCTCGACCCGCTGCGCCGGCGCGGGGACTTCACGGTCGGGAGTGCCCGCACCGCGCTCACCGGCCTCGACTTCGAGGACGGCAAGGTGACGGTGAACGAGAACGGCGCCGGCGTCAGCTTCCTGATCGACGCCATCAGCACCCACCACCTGTGTCTGGAGGGCACCGTGAACCCGGCCGCCGTCACGGCGGAGGCCTTCGGCGGCTATCCGGACCACACGGGCTGCGACCAGCCCCGCGGTGGGCACTGACCTCAGCCCGGCGGTTCCGTCGGGCTGAGGCCGGTCGGACTGCCTCAGCCGGTGACCTCGATCGTCACGTCGTACGTGCGTTGCTCCGGCCCGCAGTTGAGGGCCTCGCCGCAGGTGGTGCGGGAGGCGGCGAGGTGGGCCGTGCCGGGCGTACGGGCGGTGAAGGAGGTGGCCACGCTGCCGCAGCCCCCGCCGGGGTGGCAGCCGGCGGACGGCGAGGTGCTCAGGGCACCGACCGGGGCGAGGACATCCGGCACCGAGCTGGTGACGGCGGACCAGTAGGTACTGTGCAGCTCGACGGTGACGGTGGCGCCGACGGCGACCTTCAGGGTGGTGTGGTTGGCCTTCTCGTCGGCGGTGACGGCGGCCGACCCGGTCGTGGCGGTGGCCGCGGGGGCGGAGGAGGTCGCCGGGGTGGAGGGGGCCGCCGGAGCGGCGGCCGAGCCGCAGCCGGCCAGGGCCAGCAGCACGGCGGCGCAGGCCAGGGCGGTGGCGGTGGCGGTGGGTCTTCTCAGGTTCACGGTGGTTCCCTTGTGCCGGGGTAGGAGCGGTGCGGGTTCGACGCACCGGCGGCCGAATCGGATCCCTTCCCCCTCCGGCGGAAAACGCACCGGGGCGGGCACGAGGCCCACCCCGGCGCGTTCGGCGCGTCGATCGTCAGGAGACGGTCACGTCGTCGTAGTAGGTGTAGGTCGGGTCACCCGGGTAGTTGTCGTCGTGGTTGCTCAGGGTGAGCGTGTAGGAGTGGCCCGGGGTGACGGCGGCCGTCGTGTTGGTCCAGGTGCCCGTGGTGGTGCAGGTCTTGGCGAGGACCGTGGTGGTGGTGCCGGTGGTGTTGTCCTTCAGGGTGGCGGTGGCCCAGTCGTAGGTGACGGTGTCGTTGCAGGTGTTGCTGTACCAGAAGGACACCTTGCTGGAGCCGGTCGGCGCAGTGAAGGTCTGGGCGACCGAGGAGTCCCCGGTCGGGCTGGTGGAGCCGACCATGGCGCCGTAGCCGCCGCTGTGGGCGGCGCCCGCGGTGGCGGAGGTCGAACCGGCGGTGGTCCAGCCGGTCAGGTTGCCGGTCTCGAAGCCGCCGTTGGTGACGGATCCACCGCCCGAGGTGGAGGACTCGGTCCAGGTGAAGGTGGTGTTACCGGCAGCGCCGGTGGTGTCGGTCGCGGTGACCGTCACGCTGGAGGTGCCGGCGGCGGTCGGCGTGCCGGAGATCAGGCCGGTCGAGGAGTTGATCGACAGGCCGGCGGGCAGGCCGGTGGCCGAGTAGGTCAGGGTCTCGCCGGTGGCCGAGTCGCTGGCGCTGATCTGCAGGCTGGCCGCGGTGCCGACGGTACCGCTCTGGCTGCCCGGGTTGGTGACGGTGACCGTGTTGCCGTGGGTCAGGATGGCGTGCGAGATCGCGCAGGAGTTGGTGTCGTTCGACCAGCTGGCCTGCTCGGCGAAGGTGCCGTAGGAGCCGAAGGAGACGTTCGCGGCGCCGCCCGTCGAGCCGGGCCGGATCCAGGCGCACTCGTCGGAGTTCTCCTGGCCGTTGTACGAGCTGCCGGACACGTGGTTGGTCCAGCCGCCCGCCGGGTTCTGGTCGGACATCATCTCGTGCCACTCGTGGCCGAGCGTCATCGTCCAGCCGTCCAGCGTGCCGGGCGAGTTGACGAAGCCGACCCCGCAGCTGGTGCCCTGGTCGATGTTGTACGGCTGGTTGGAGAAGGCGATGTCTCCGTAGGGCGAGGTGGCCGCGCCGCCGGTGAGGGTGGTGTCGCCGTTCCAGTCGTGCCAGGCGCAGTACCCGGTGGTGGGGTTCTGGTAGTCGTCCGGGTTGGTGCCGTGCGGCGAGAGGATGACGTAGTACGCGTCGCGGTTGGCGGCGGCCGTGGTGTTGCCGAAGTGACCGGCGGCCTTGACGGCCTCCTGGGCGAGCTGGTTGCCGGTGGCCTGGGCGGGCGAGGCGGCTGCGTTGTCGTACCAGACGCCGGACAGGACGCCGCCGCTCTGGTACGGGACGAAGTTGGCGTTCGAGGGGCAGCTGGTGGCACCGGTGGCGACGTTGGGGCCGTCGCACCACTGCGTCAGGTCGGCCGACCAGGTCTCGCCGTTGGTCCCGATGCCCTTGAACATCTGCTGGGTGGCACCGGCCGCGCCGGCCGAGTCGCCCGAGAACTTGGCGTTCCCGCTCGCGTCGGTGGTCTGGGTGCCCCACTGGGTGCCGTAGAAGACCAGGTACACCTTGGAGTGGCCGCTCTGCACGCCGATGCCGTCGACGCCGCCGCCGTAGGACAGCGTCTGCTGGCCGGTGGCCGCCGCCTGGTTGTGCTCGGCGAGCCACTTCTTGTAGTTCTCGTTCTGCTTCGTGCTCGGCACCGCGCCGTGCCGGTACGGGTGCCCGTTCTGCGGGCTCCAGGGGTTGAACTCGTTGGCGGTGCTGCCCGAGGAGCTGGAGATGTCCTGCGCGGCGGCCGGTCCGGCCGCGCCGGCCAGGCCGGCGGCGGCGAGCGCGAGCGACGCGATTCCGGTGAGCGCCGCGTACTTCGCACGCCGCATTCTGCGGGAGTGACCCATGGGGTGGGGGGTGCCTCTCTCTGCCGATCGCCCGTACGGCCTTGGGGAGCCGTGGACGATCCCTTTGTGGGGAAGGGAGCTGACGGCGAATTCCTTCGAAAGCCGGATCCGGCGGTGTGTTCCGACACCCGGATTTGACTGCCCGTCGGCTGGGGCCGCCGTCTGCTGGCATGAGGAAAGCAGAGCTGATGAACGCGGGTCAACGGCGAATGGTAAGGAATGATTAAGAGCGAGTGTCCGGGCAGGTGAAACCCGTGATCGGAAGCCCGGTTGCTGCAGGTCGGCCATTCACTGAATGGCGGTCGGGAGACTGTTTCCGCATTCAGTGAAACGTCACGTCTTCAACACCTTCGCCATTCACTGTGAACGGCCTCCGAGCCCGCGTGCCGTCTACTGGAGGGCCTATTCCGGCTCAGCTGCCGGGAGATGGAGGCGGCGCGTCGATCTCGGCCCAGACGGTTTTTCCGTCGTCGTGCGGCAGCGCACCCCAGCGGGTCGCGGTCTGCTGGACGATGAACAGGCCGTGCCCGCCCGGCAGGCCCGGATGGTGGGGGCGGCGCGGCTCGGGCAGAGCGGTCGAGCGATCGCCGACCTCGATCCGCAGGCGGACCTCGGAGGCGTCGAGGACCAGCTCGACCGGGCCGTCGGCGTGCAGGGTGGCGTTGGCCACCAACTCGGCGACCAGGAGCACGATGTCCTCCCCGGTACCGGCGGCTCCCATCGGCCACGACCAGTCGGCAAGGGCCTGCGCGGTGTACGCCCGGGCACGGGCGACGGGCTTGGGCAGCCCGGCCAGGTGCAGGCGCCGGCGCTGTCCGCCGGGGGGCAGTGTGGGACCGGCGCCCGACCGGTCGCCGTCCAGGGTTGCCCGGCTGGTCGTCATGGGCGGGTTCCCCTCCGGTTCGGCACTGTGTGGTTCGGCTTCGCCTGCTCGGCTTCCCGACGGCCGCGGGATCATGCGCGGCCATCCGGGGCCAGTGTTCACAGCGGTGCCGCCAGGGCGGCGTCCAGCGACGGATGGAGCGAGAACACGCTCTCCGCGCAGGTCAGTTCCAGCAGCCGCCGGACCGCTTCGGAGGGCGCCGAGAGACGGAACCCGACGTCCGCCGCGGTGGCCGCCAGCCGGGTCCGCAACAGCAGGTTCAGTCCGGAGGAGTCGCAGAAGTCGACGTGTCCGAGGTCGACGACGAGCAGCGGCGGATGCCGGTCCACCAGGTCGTCGAGCGTGCTCCGCGCGGGGGCCAGGGTCTCGACGTCGAGGTCGCCCGCCAGCGCGCAGACCACGGCCAGGGTCTCGGTGTGCCAGGTGCGGACGGCCAGATCGGACCCGGCCGGGCCGCACGCCGCCAGGTCGAACCCGGCCGGCTGGAGCCCGACCAGCCGGAGTGCGGCCGGCTGGAGCCCGACCGGTCGGCGCCTGACCGGCTGGTGCCTGACCGGGGCGCTCGGCCAGGGCGGTTCGAAGGCCGCGACGGTCGGGGGCACGGTCGCAGGCCCCTCCTCCTCCGGCGTCGTCTCCTCGGGCCGCATCGTCTTCGCTCTCCCTCCCCCGGGGTCCTCTCCGAGCCTAAGCACGCCGACGCCGTACTGGCCAGGCCCCGGTCGGAATTCGGGCCGTCCCGGGAGTCCATGGGCCGTGACGCGCGCTCAGGTGACGGTGAGACCGGCGTGCAGGCGTTTCAGCGTGCGGCCGAGGAGACGGGAGACCTGCATCTGGGACAGCCCGAGGCGATCGCCGATCTGGGCCTGGGTGAGGTCCTCGCCGAAGCGCATGGCCAGGATGAGCCGGTCGCGCTCCGGCAGGGCGGCGATGAGGGGCTTGAGGACGATCAGGTCCTCGACCGTCGCGTACCTCGGGTCCTCGGCGCCGAGGCACTGGAGGAGCGGGGCCGGTTCCCCCTCCTCGCCCTCGGGGGCGGGCGCGTCCAGGGAGCCGGCGGTACGGCCGTTGGCGGCGGCGAGCCCGTCGACCACCTCCTCCTCCGGCAGTCCGAGGTGTTCGGCCAGTTCGGGCACGGTCGGGGCGCGGCCCAGCCGCTGGAACAGCACGTCGCGGGCCTTGGCGAGGCCGATGCGCAGCTCCTGCAGGCGTCGCGGCACGTGCACGGCCCAGGTGGTGTCGCGGAAGTGGCGCCGGATCTCGCCGAGGATGGTCGGCAGGGCGTAGGTCGTGAACTCGACGCCATGGCCCGGGTCGAAGCGGTCGATCGCCTTGATCAGTCCCAGCGCGCCGACCTGGACCAGGTCCTCCTCGGGTTCGCTCCGCCTGCCCAGGCGGTGCACCGCGATCCGCACCAGGGACAGGTTGAGCTCGATGAGCGTGGCCCGTACGTACGAGTACGCCCGGGTGCCCTCCTCCAGTGCCGCGAGCCGGGCCAGCAGCACCCGGGTCAGCTCGCGCGCGTCCGCGGGGGCGACCCGCCGGACGTCCTCGATGCCGGCGAGTTCGGGGAGGGCGACGCGGGAGGCGGCGGGTGCGCCGACCGACGGCGCTGCCGCCGCCCGGCCCGGGGCTGTCGCGCGGTGGAGGAGTTCGTCACTGCTCGTGGCCACGTCGTTCCCTTCCGCTCGGCGTGCGGTCCGCACCCGGTTACCCCCGGGGGCCGTTTCCATGCCCGCTTGCCGTTGGCGAAGCGCGACAACTCCCTTGCGGAGCAGGTGAGTAGTCGAGACGGCACACACCGTGCATGGCCGTCCGGGATCGGGGCACCCGGACACCGTGGGCCGCCGCAGGGGCGGCGGAGGCGGGGGAACCCGGACGCTGGAGGTCGAGGAGGAGACGATGGGACGGATCGAGGAGTCGGTCGAGGTGGCGGCGCCACTCGACGAGGTCTACGGGCACTGGATCCGGTGCGAGGACTTCCCGCAGTTCATGCGCGGGGTGCTGAGCGTGGACGTGTCCGCCCCCGGCAGCAGCAGCTGGGTGGTCGAAACCGCCGGCGGCCGACGGGAGTTCGAAGCCGTGACCACGGAGGTGGTGGAAGGGGAGCGGGTGGCCTGGGACGGCGGCTCCGGCCCGGTCCGCCACAGCGGTGTGGTGACCTTCCATCACGTGGACGAGCGCACTACCCGGGTGATGCTGCAGCTGGAGATCGAACCGCACGGAGTCTGGGAGCACCTCGCGGAGGCGCTCGGCTTCGTCGACCGCCGGGTCATCGACGACCTGAACGACTTCAAGCACCACGTCGAGCTGACCGGCGGGGCGGCGGCCGGTTGAACCCGCCTCCCGCGCTGAACGGCGATTCGGCGCCGAAGGCTGAGCCGAACGCATGAACCGCGACATCGGGGGCAGCCGAGCGGACACGACCGACCGGGCCGCACAGGAAGGCCTGGTCCACGAGGAAGCGAACGGAGGCAGTCATGAGCGAACGACACGACATCTGGCAGTTCCGCACCACCGCCGGGCACACCGCCGGCACCGACCTCATCGGCTTCCACGTCGAGGCCACCGACGGCTCGATCGGCAAGGTCGACAAACTGTCCGAGGAGGTCGGCGAACAGTACCTGGTCGTCGACACCGGCCCGTGGATCTTCGGCAGGCGCGTCCTGCTCCCGGCCGGCACGGTGACACGCATCGAGGTCGCCGAACAGAAGGTCTACGTCGACCGGTCCAGGGACGAGATCAAGCACAGCCCCGACCTCGACGAGTCCGAGCCCCACCAGGAGAGCGACACCCGCGAACGCTTCGGGCCCTACTACGACCGGCTCTACGGCGGCCGGATCATGTGAGGCGGCCGCCGGCCGCCGCGCCGGACGGGTCGCAACCACTGGTCGGACGATCGCCGGTCGGGCGAGCACCACCGGTCAGGAACGGACGGGACTGACCGCGACAGACTGACGGGCGGACCGGCTGAGGCCGGGCCGGCCCGGAGGAACCCGGGAAGGGGAACCCGCTCGATGGAACGTCTCACCGCCCGGATCACGATGCGACTGATCACCGGCGACGAACGCAGCCGGGACCTGGACGTCGGCTGGTCCTACCGGACCGGCGACCCCCATGCGGTGGACCTGGACTTCACCTCCTACCAGCCGGAAGCGGTGTGGACGCTCTCGCGCGACCTCCTCATCACCGGCCTGCAACGGCCCGCGGGTGAGGGCGACGTCCACGTCACGCCCTTCGACGGCGACCGGGTGCTGATCGCGCTCGGCGGCCGCGAAGGCGTCGCCCTGCTCGCCGCCGCCACCGAGGCGGTCGCCCGCTTCCTGGCCGCGACGGCCCGGATGGTCCCGCCTGGGCGCGAACATACCCGGATCGACTGGGACCAAGGCCTGCAGGACCTGCTGGCCGCCTGAGCCGCCGGGCCCTGCCTCCGGCGGGGGGCGGGGCCCGGCGTCAACCCGCGGCCGTGCGGACGGCAGGCGCGGAACCGGTCGGGGGAGCCGCCCTCCCGAGCGAGGCCATTCAACCCGAGCCTTCGAACCTCACGAAGCGAGCTCACCGGCCGAACTCACCAGCCGAGCCCACCAACCGAGCCCTACGAACCGAGTTCACGACCGACCGAGAGGAGCCCCCGTGACGAACCCCGTGACAAGCGCACCCGCCCAGCCGGGCGTCCTGCCGCCGCCTTCGCAACCGGAGCCCCCGGGGCCGCCGATGCCGGTGCCCCCGGAACCGGCCCGGCCGCCCGGCCCGCCCGTGCTGCCCGACCCGCCGCCACCACCCGGCTCGCCGGTGCCGCCGCCGGATCCACCACCGGTGCCCGGCCCCGTACGGCCGGCCCCCGGCCCGGTCACGCCCCAACCGGGGCGCCCCCATCCGCCCGAGCCGCCGGACTGACCGGCGGTCAGCGAGCCCGGTCACGGGCCGACGGACGCCACCCTCCCGGGCGGCGTCCGTCGGCATGCCGGCACCGTGCCCCGGACCGGGCGTCACCGTGCTCAACTCCCGGAGACAGGAAGGAGACCGGCTCATGTGGTGGAGCCTGCTCCGCCTCGCCGTCGTCGGTGTCGCGGCCGCCCTCTTCACCTACGGCCTCGATCGGATGGCGCAGGTGGTGGCGCGGCGGCTGGCGATTCCCGGCAGCGCCGACGGTGTTCCGCGGATGGTGCGCAGGTGCCGCCGTCCGCTCCTGGCGCTGACGGCCTGCCTGCTGCTCTCCGCCGCGCAGCCGTGGATCGACCCGCCGCCTGCCGCCGGCGAGGAGCTCCGGCACCTCCTCGTGATCCTCTCGATCGCCGCCGGCGGATGGCTGTGCGCCCGGGTGGTGGCGCTCCTCGTGGACAGCGCGCTCAGACTCGCCGTCCACCGCCGCGATTCGGCGTGGGCCGGCCGGGCCCGGACCCAGGCCAGCCTGCTCGGCCGGATCTGCCAGGCGGTCGTCGCCGTCGCCACGCTGGGGGCCGTACTGATGACCTTCCCGGCGGTCCGCGGTGTCGGCACCAGCCTGCTGGCCTCCGCCGGGCTGGTGGGCGTGGTGGCGGGTGTGGCCGCCCAGAGCACGCTCGCCAACGTGTTCGCCGGGGTGCAGATGGCCTTCGGCGACCTGGCCCGGATCGGCGACGTCGTCGTGGTGGCCGGTGAGTGGGGGACGGTCGAGGAGATCACGCTGACCGCCGTGGTGATAGCGACCTGGGACCAGCGGCGGCTGGTGATGCCGATGTCCTACTTCGTCGGCCGTCCGTTCGAGAACTGGTCGCGCCGTACCAGCCGGATCACCGGGACGGCGCTGCTCCACCTCGACCACCAGACCCCGGTCGGGCTGCTGCGGGAGGAGTTCGACGCCTTCCTGGCCAAGAGCGACCTGTGGGACGGCCAGGGCAGCGCACTCCAGGTGGTCGACACCACCCCCACCACGATCGTGGTCCGAGCACTGGCCACGGCGGCGAACGCCGACGACGCCTTCGAGCTCCGATGCCGCCTGCGCGAGCACCTGATCGGCTACCTGCGCGACCACCACCCCTACGCACTGCCGCGCATCCCGGTGGGGGACGCGCCGTCGGACCGGACCGAGCGCCCTGTCTGGCCGCCGCAGGACGGCGTCAGCGGGCTCCGCGGCCACCTGCCCTGAACCTGTCCCGGCGGGGCCCGCGCGCTGCTGCGGCCACGCGCCCCGGGCCCTCGCGCGGCCCCGGGCGGTGACGCTCGCCTCAGCGGTCTTCGTCCGCTCCCCCGTCCTGCCCGCCCCCGCTCCCGGGCGTTCCCGCCCCGGGCAGCTGGTCCTTGATCAGCTGCATCACCGAGCTGTCGGTGAGCGTGGTGACGTCGCCCAGGCTGCGGTTCTCGGCGACGTCGCGCAGCAGCCGACGCATGATCTTCCCGGAGCGGGTCTTCGGCAGCTCCGGCACCACCAGGACCTGGCGGGGCCGGGCGATCGGCCCGATCTCCCGGGCGACGTGGGCGCTCAGCTCGTCGGCGACGGCCCGGCCGCCGTCGCCCTCACCGGTGCCGGCGTCCGCGCGCAGGATCACGAACGCGACGATGCCCTGCCCGGTCGTCACGTCGGCCGCGCCGACCACCGCCGCCTCCGCCACCTTCGGGTGGGAGACCAGGGCCGACTCGACCTCCGTAGTGGAGATCCGATGGCCGGACACGTTCATCACGTCGTCGACCCGGCCGAGCAGCCAGATGTCGCCGTCCTCGTCCTTCTTGGCGCCGTCCCCGGCGAAGTACACCCCCGGGAACCGCGACCAGTAGGTGTCGAGGTAGCGCTGCCGGTCGCCCCAGATGGTGCGCAGCATGGCCGGCCACGGCTCGGTGAGCACCAGGTAGCCGCCCGCGCCGTTCGGCACCGGCTCGCCCCGGTCGTCGACCACGTCGGCGCTGACCCCGGGCAGCGCGCGGAGCGCCGACCCCGGCTTGCAGACGCTCACCCCCGGGAGCGGGCTGATCATCTGGGCGCCGGTCTCGGTCTGCCACCAGGTGTCCACCACCGGGCACCGGTCGCCGCCGATGTTGTGGCGGTACCAGATCCAGGCCTCCGGGTTGATCGGTTCGCCGACCGAGCCGATGATCCGCAGACTGCTCAGGTCCGAGGCGGCCGGCACCTCCTCGCCCCACTTCATGAACGTCCGGATCGCCGTCGGGGCGCAGTAGAGGATGCTGACCCGGTACTTCTCGACGATCTCCCACCAGCGGCCCTGGTGCGGGGTGTCCGGGGTGCCCTCGTACATCACCGAGGTGGCGCCGTTCGCCAGCGGGCCGTAGACGATGTACGAGTGGCCGGTCACCCAGCCGATGTCCGCGGCCGTCCAGAAGACGTCCCGTTCGGGCTTGAGGTCGAAGACGGCCCAGTGCGTCCAGGCCACCTGGGTCAGGTAACCGCCGGAGGTGTGGAGGATGCCCTTGGGCTTCGCCGTGGTCCCCGAGGTGTACATGATGTAGAGCGGGTGCTCGGAGTCGAACGGCTGCGCTTCGTGGTCCGGCGACTGCCGGTCCACCAGGTCGTGCCACCAGACGTCCCGGCCCGGGGTGAAGTCCACGTCCTGGCCGGTGCGGCGCACCACCACCACGGTGCGCACGTCCGGGCAGTCGGCCACGGCGCTGTCGACGGCCGGCTTGAGCGCGGAGGCGGAGCCCTTGCGGTAGCCGCCGTCGGCGGTGATCACCACCCGGGCGTCGCAGTCGATGATGCGGCCCTTGAGCGCGTCGGCCGAGAAGCCGCCGAAGACGACGGTGTGGGGTGCCCCGATCCGGGCGCAGGCCAGCATGGCGATCGCCGTCTCGGGGATCATCGGCATGTAGATCGCCACCCGGTCGCCCTCCCGCACGCCGAGCTCGGTCAGCGCGTTGGCCGCGCGGCAGACCGCGTCCTTCAGCTGGGCGTAGGTGATGGTCCGGGTGTCACCGGGTTCGCCTTCCCAGTGGAAGGCGACCCGGTCACCGTGCCCGGCCTCGACGTGCCGGTCCACGCAGTTGTGGGCGACGTTGAGCCGGCCGCCGACGAACCAGCGGGCGAACGGCGCCTCCGACCAGTCGAGGACCTCGGTCCACGGCTCGGCCCAGCTGAGCCGCTCCGCCTGCGCGGCCCAGAAGGCGAGCCGGTCCTGCTGCGCCTCGCGCACCGTCCGCTCGGTGACGTTGGCGGTCGCGGCCAACTCCGGCGGTGGCGGGAAGCGACGCTCTTCGTGCGACAGGTTGGACAGCGTCTCGTCACTCATCGCTACTCCTCGGGGCGGTCCGGGAATCCCCGAGCCTCCCCGAACCCGGGATCCGCGGGCCCGGCGGGCGGAACGGAACCGGCAGGAGGAGTGGGCCCGCCCGGACCGACGGCCGCGGCGGGACCGCCGAGCGGCCACACCGGGAGGACCGTCCGTCGGAAGGTCCCGTTGGTGACGGTGGCGAAGGAGGCGTACCAGGCGACCACGGCGGTGACCAGTCCCAGCCACCCGCCGGCCTTGGTGCAGCCGTCGGACTGGGCGAAGGCGCCGATGGTCAGCAGCAGGAACGTCAGGGTCAGGGTGACGAACACCGCGAGCACCGCGCCCGTCGTCCGCAGGGCGGCGATCGTCATGTAGGCCGTGAAGATCGTCCAGGCCAGCAGGAACAGGCCCGTGGCCTGGTAGAGCTGGTGGGCGTGGAGCAGGTGCGGGACCACGGCCTGGACGAAGCCCCAGTACGCCAGCCAGAAGGCGCCGAAGGAGGCGAAGGCCGTGGCGGCGAAGGTGTTACCGCGCCGGAACTCCCACATCCCGGCGAGGAGTTGGACGATGCCCCCGTAGAACAGGGCCAGTGGCAGCACCACGGCCGCCACGGACTCGTTGATCAGGCCCGCGTTGAACCAGCTCAGCACGAACGTGGTCATCGCGAAGGCCCCGAGACCGAGGGCACCCGGATCGGCGACGGTACTGGGGGCCGTCGCGGGGGCCGGCGGAGCCGGCGGTTTCGGAGGAAGTACGGACCCTCGATCGGTCCGGCCGGGAACTGCCACGATGACTCCTCTCCACGGCGTGCCGGCCGCGCCCGCCCCGCCCGTGTCCACCGGCGGACACGGCGCTGGAGGGACGCGGTGTGTCCCGGCACCCGCTGATCGGCGGCCGTGCTGCCGGGCGGGGATGGCTCCTCGGCGCGGCAGCCCGTCGCATCGGCGCGCCTTTCCGGTCCGCACCGGCTCAAACGGTCCGGGCGGCCGCCTTCCGGGCCGTCCCCGGAGCGTCCCGGGGTCGTTCCGGGACCGCGCTTCGGTGCGCTCCCGGCGCGCCGGACCGCCCCTCTGGTGCACCCGACCGGCGGCGGCCACAATGCGGGGATGCGGACACGGCGTGTGGCGGGCCTGCTGGGCCCGATCGTGGTGGTCTCGGTGGCGTCGGCGTGTGGCGGGCCCGCCGCAGCGCCGCCGACCACGCCGCCGCGCCGCCCCCCGCCGACCGGGTGGCCGACTGCATGCTGAGTGTCCTGCCCTGGCTGCAGACCTCGCTGGACGGCGGCACCGACCCCGGCGACTACCAGGAGATGGGCCTGTCCAACGCCCAGGGCGGCGCGCTCCGCGAACTCCAACGGCAGGCGGCCGCCCTCAAGGCCCACGGACCACTGCCCTCCGCCTGGGCCGCCACGGAGGTCCGCCGCGCCTGCGAAGCGATCGTCGCCGCCGCCTCCGCCGCCTCCCCGGCCGCCACCAGGCCGCCCGGCTGGCCGTGACCGGCCCGAACCACCCGCCGGAGGGGAAGCGCCGGGGTCAGGCCGGGGCGCGGCGGACGGTGAGCATGTCCTGGGTGTGGCCGATCGCGTAGCTGCCGTCGGGCTGCGTGAAGTGCTTGCGGACGTAGGAGGTGAGGGCGGCGCGGGTGGGCCGGGGGTCGAGGTCCACGAGGTCCGCGACGTTCACCATGAACTCGGCGACGTCGACGGCCTCGTCGAGGTGGGGCGTGCGGTAGTGGAGGGCGAGGGTCTCCAGGGCGTAGTCGTGGGAGGGGTGCGCGGTGCGGAGGCGGTCGAGGAGGGGGCGCAGGTCGTAGCGGACGCCGGTGAAGTGCTCGGCCATCCGCATGCAGGGGCTGTCGGGGTTCTGCAGGATGACCAGCAGGGCGCCGCCGGGAGCCGTCCAGTCCAGGGCCCGGGTGACGACGGGGAGCCAGTCGGGGTCCGGGACGTAGTAGAGGACGTGGGACAGGTGCACCAGGTCGGCCGGCTCGGGCGGCCGGGCCCGGTCGATCGGCTCGGGGAGGACGACCGCCTCGGGGCAGGCGGTGCGGAGCTTCTCGCGCATGGCCGCGCTGGGCTCGACGGCGATCACGCGGTCGAAGTGGCGGGCCAGGTGGGCGGTGGTGCGGCCCTCGCCGGCGCCCAGGTCGAGCAGGACCCGGCGCTGCGGGAGGGCCGCCGCGATCTCGCTCAGCCGGGCGTGGGTGCGCGGCTTCTCGTCCGTACCGGCGAGGAAGAGTTCGAAGGCCCGGCGGTAGTCGGCGCCCGAGACGTCGAGTACGCGGACCGGAACACTGTCGGTGGTCGTCGGCTCCATCGGGCGGCGCCTCCTGTGGTGGGGTGCGGGGGCCGGGCGGGTGTGCCGGCCGGGTGGGATGTGCGGGCTCCGCGGCGGTCCCATTGCACCGTGGTGCGACCTCTGCCGGATGCAGGCACGTTCCTTCCCGTGTGTCGCCGGGCGCTCGCTCCCGATCCGTCAACTCCCTGACGGATCAGTTCACCTGGCAGGGTGGTTAGTCCCCGCCACTCCCCTGCCAGTCGAACCGCGTCGTCGGATCCACCTGGTACGAATACGGAGCGAAGAAAGCCCCGCACGGAAAGGAGCCACGGCATGCGACGCCTGCTCCGCCTGCTCGCCGTCCTCGCCGTGCTCCTGGCGGTCGCCGCCGCCCCGCCCGGCCACGACGGCGCCGACCCGCCGCGCACCCCCGACGCGCCCGGCTACACCGTCGAACTGCGCAGCGACGCCACCGGTGCGCACTGGAGCGGCCACGAGCGGATCGCCTTCAGCAACGCCTCGCCCGAACCGCTGCGCGAGGTGTACCTGCGGCTCTGGGGCAACTCCCACGGCGGCTGCGCCGCCCGGCCCGTCCGGGTGTCCGGCCTCGCCGGCCCCTACTCGGTCGACTGCACCGCGCTGCGCGTCCCGCTGCCCCGGCCGCTGTCCCGGGGCGCCTCCGGGAGCCTGACGTTCGACCTGGCCATCGACGTCCCGGACGGCGTCGACCGCTTCGGCCGCGACGGTGCCTTCGGCTTCCTCGGCAACGCCCTGCCCGTCCTCGCCGTCCGCGACGGGCAGGGCTGGCACCTGGATCCGTACACCGACCTCGGCGAGTCCTTCTACGCGCTCGCCTCCGACTTCGCCGTCACCCTCGACCACCCCGCCGGCCTGCTGGTCCCCGCCACCGGCACCGCCGTCGACACCCCCGGCGAGCCGGGCCGTACGCTCACCCGGGTCACCGCCCGCCGGGTGCGTGAATTCGCCTGGGCCGCCGGCCCGTTCAGCCGCATCACGGGCCGCTCGGCCGACGGCGTCCGGATCGCCGTCTACTCGACCGCCGGCATCAGCGCCGAGGACACCCGCGCGATGCTCGACCTCTCCCTGCGGACCGTCGACGCCCACTCCGCGAGCTACGGGGCCTACCCGTACGGCGATCTGGCCCTGGTGCTGGACAACGCCTTTGAGTTCGCCGGCATGGAGTACCCGGCCTTCGTCCTCGACCGGATCAGACCCTCCGCCGTCGTCCACGAGCTGGCGCACCAGTGGTGGTACGGCATCGTCGGCGACGACCAGTACCGCGCGCCCTGGCTGGACGAGTCCTTCGCCGAGTACGCCATGGACCTCGCCCTCGGCGACACCGGCGAGGGCTGCGCCGCCGCCACGCCCTGGCGGTCCGCCCAGGAACGCCTCACCAATCCGATGAGCTACTGGGACACCCACCCCGACCGCTACGAACCGGTCATCTATGACCACGGCTCCTGCGCCCTGCACGAACTCCGCCGCCTGATCGGCGCGGAGACGATGTCCGCCCTGCTCCACGACTACGCGCACGCCCACTGGTACGGCATCTCGACCACCGCCGACTTCAAGGCAGCCGCCCAGGCCGCGACCCCCGTCGACCTGACCGCCTTCTGGCACGAGCACCGCCTCGACTGAGACCGCCGTCGAACCGCTGCCCCAGCAGACGTCCGAACCGACCCTCGGCCGGCTGAGCCCCGCCCCGAGCGACACGATCGAAGCACCGGCCCGCCTCCCCCGGCGGGAAGGCGGGCCAGGAGGACCAGGGCCGGGACCAAGACCGGAGCCAGTGCCAGTGCCAGTGTCGGGCAGGCCTCAGGCGCGGCAGCGCAGCAGCTCCAGCGGCGGGCTGGCGAGGAGGTCCGCCCAGAAGTCCTCGCCGTACTCGCGGAGTCCGGCCTCGGACACCTGCAGCGGCACCCACTCCAGGTCGCTGAACCCAGCCGCCCGCAGGGACTCCTCATAGACCTCCCGGCGCGGGACCACGCCGAGGATGCTGATGGGCTGCGGGTCGAGGAGCGCCGTGACCCGTACGCGCGGGCCGATCTCGATCTCCTCGCCGGTCGGCTCGCAGCGGAAGCCGTACTTGTCCAGGGAGGCGCAGTCGAACCCGTAGTCGGGCTTCTGGGCGAACACGAAGAGCTCTCCACCCGGCACCAGGTTGCGGTGGATGTTGCGGCACATCCGCTCGAGCTCCGCGAGGGATTCCGCGTAGTTGAGACACTGGACCGCCAGTGCGATGTCGAAGCGCCGGTCGAGCGGCCGGAGTTCGCCCACATCGCCAACCTCATAGCGCGCCCCCAGCGGCTCACGCTGCTCGAACTCCCGCGCGACGGCGATCATTTCGCCGGAGATGTCGACGCCGAGCACCTCCTTGGCGCCGCGCCGCATGAACTCCCGGCTGTAGAAGCCGGTGCCGCACGCCAGGTCGAGGACCGACTTGCCGCTCACGTCCCCGACCAGGCCCAGGACGCTGGGCACTTCCCCGTAGCGGATCAACGGCAGGGACTTGAAGCCCTCAAACGCCTCACCGATCTCGTCGTACTGCTGCACGCCCATGTGCCGCACCTCCGTGTCGTCATCCTGTCGGCCGCCGCCCCCCGTTCCCAAGGTGCTGACGTGCGGCGGCCGTGGCGGAAAGTCTCCCGCCACCGGCTCCGCCGCCGTACTGGCAGATGACACAAAGAAGTCGGCCGCCGGAGCCGGGCCATGGGCGCCTATCGCCCAATCCCGGCACGCCGGCGGCCTGCCGGGGCGTCAGTCGGTTTCGGCGTCACCGGTCAGCCGACCGGCGTGCCGACCTGGTCGCGCTCGAGGACGGACCGCAGGGTCGAGAGAGCCTGCGCGACCGCCGACAGCGAGGAGCCGTCGAGAGCGCTCCCGAGCAGCTCGGCCAGGCCGCCGGTGAAGGTCCGCTCCGCCTCCGCGACGAGCTTCGCCCCCTCCTCGGTCAGGACCAGCAGCGAGGACCGGCGGTCCGCCGGGTTCGGCCGACGGGCGGCCCACCCCTGCTTCTCCAGACGGTCGATGCCCTTGCTGGTCGCCCCGACTCCGATGGCGAACTCTCCGGCGAGGTCCGCCACCCGGCACTCGGGGTGGTCGCGCAGGTAACTCAGGAACTCGTACTGGGAGGTGACGATCCCGTGCCGTTCGCGCAGGCGGTCATTGAGCGCGTTGTACAGGCGCGTCTCGCACCGGACGAGATCGGCGAAGAGCTCGGACAGATGGGGAAGGCCGGAGGGATCGGAGAAATCGACTGCGGTCCGGCCACCACCCGATGTATATTCCATGGCATATAGTGTACAGGAAGCTACTTGTGGCAGGAGTATGCCCATGAGCAGGGAACAGCGCATACGGATCGACGGGATCCTGCGGCAGCCGCGCCCCCGAGGACCCCAGTCGGTCGAGCAGATCCGCGCCGGATTCCGGGAGTTGATGGCTGGGATGATCGTGCCCCACGACAGCATCCGCACCGCGCCGACGACGCTCGGCGACCGACCCGCCCTGCGCGTCGAACCGAAGGTCGGACCGGACACGGAGACGGACGGCCCGGACTCCGGAACGATCCTGTACCTCCACGGCGGCGGCTGGGTCTTCGGCTCCCCCGAGACCGCCCTCTCGCTGACCGGCAACCTCGTGGCCAGGACCGGCTTCGGCGCCTACTCGCTGGACTACCGGCTCGCTCCCGAACACCCCTTCCCGGCCGCGATCCACGACACCGTGGACGCCTACCGTGCCCTCCTGGACAGCGGCGAGGACCCCTCGGCCGTCGTGTTCGCCGGGGACTCCGCCGGCGGCGGACTGGCCGTCACCGCCTGCCTCGCCGCCCGGGACGCAGGCCTGCCGCTGCCCGCCGCGATCCTGGCCCTGTCCCCCGGGCTGGACGCGACCCGGACCGGCGAGAGCATGGACACCAAGGAGGGCGCCGACCCGGTCTTCACCCGTGCGGCGCTCGAACACACCGGAGCCATGTACCTCGCCGGAGCGGACCCGCACCAGCCGCTGCTCAGCCCGGCCGTCCTCGCCGACCTGACCGGCTTTCCCCCGATGCTGATCCAGGTCGGCACCAATGAGGTGCTGCTGGACGACTCCACCCGCCTGGCCGCGCGGGCCAGGGCCGCGGGCGTGGACGTCATCCTCGACGTCACCGCCGATGTGCCGCACGTGTTCCAAGCCTTCGCCGGCGTCCTCGACGAGGCGGACGAGGCCCTGGACCGTGCCGCGCTCTTCCTCCGTCAGCGGATCCGCGCCGGAGCCACCGCGCGGACCTCCGCGGCGTAGGGCCGGCCGGCCCGGCGCTCAGGCGAGGACCTCCGGGCGCTGCGGACCGAGGTACTGCACGCCCACCCCGTCCGCATGGGGGCGAGCAGGCCCCGCAGTGGCTCGGCGGCGGCCTTGAGGCGCTGCCCGTCCGCGCGGCCCGTCCGCTCTGCCCCTCCGCTCTGCCCGTCCCGTGCGTCCCGGACGGTCCCGTGCGGCCCGGACGGTCGCGGGTGGCCCGGACGGTCGCGGGTGGCCCGGACGCCCCTCCAGGACGAAGGCGACGCGGCCGGACTCCTCGGCGAGGCGGTCCGGGTCGGAGGCACCGGCGGGCGGGCCGGGCGGCCTCAGGCGAGGGCGAGGAGGCTGACGGCGAAGGCGGCGACGCCGAGTCCGACGAGCTGGGCGCGGTGGATGCGCTCGGCGAGCACGCCGCGGGCGAGCAGGACGGTGCCGGCCGGGTAGAGCGCGGTGATCACGGCGACGACCGTGAGGTCCCCGCTGCGGACGGCGAGCAGGAACAGCAGGTTCGCCACCGAGTCCAGCACCCCGGCGGCGGCCGACAGCGCGTACGCGGGCCGTTCCGTACCCAGCCTGCGGCGCATCAGTCCGGCGGCGGCCAGGGTGACCGCGGAGGAGACCGCGCGGCCGACGATCAGCGGCGCCACCCCGCTGTCGGCCGGCGCCTGGTGCAGGCAGACCAGTTGGAGGGCGATGGCGGCGCCCGCGCCGAAGGCCAGCAGCAACGCGGTGCGCGAGGGGCGCGCCGCGCCGGTGCCGTGGCCGGCGCTCACCAGGACGATCGCCGCCAGGGCGAGCGGCAGGCCGATCAGTCCGGTGGCGCCGAGGTGCTCGCCCTGCAGCAGTCCCACGGCGACGGGCAGCGCGGCGGACACCAGGGCGGTCACCGGGGAGAGCACGTTCATCGGCCCGATCGCGAGCGTTCGGTAGAGCAGCGCGAACGCGGCGGCCGAGGCGACACCCGAGGCGGCGCCCCAGCCGAGCGCTCCCGCGCTGAACGAGGCGCCGAGCACGGGCCACAGCAGCAGTTCGACGGCCAGGCTGGCGGGGGCCGCGATGAGCACGGTCCGCAGGACGTGGGCCTTGCGGGCCCCGAGGCCGCCGAGGAAGTCGGCGCACCCGTAGGCGAGCGAGCAGCCGAGGGCCAGGAGCAGAGAGATCACGGTGGTACGTCCCTCGCGACGTTCAGTGGAATGACCACACCGTACATCGGATCGACCGAGCAGTGCCAATGAACCGACCGGTCGGTGCACTAAAGTAGTCCGCGTGAGGATGGTGATCAGGTGACCGAGACGGCCGAAACCCTGCGGACGGTCGCGCACAACGTCCGGGCCGCCCGCGTCCGCGCGGGCCTGTCGCTGGAGGAGCTCAGCCGACGCGCCCAGGTCAGCAAAGGCGCCCTGGTCGGCTTGGAGAGGGCTCAGGGCAACCCCAACCTGGCGACCCTGGTCCGCCTCGCCGACACCCTCGGCATCTCGGTGTCCGCGCTGATGCAGGGCCGACCCGAGGGCCGGGTGCGCGTCGTCGCGGCCGACACCGTCACGCCCCTGTGGACGGGGGAACGCGGCGGCGAGGCCCGGCTGATGCTGACGACCTCCGGCCCGGCCCCGGTCGAGGTCTGGCGGTGGCGGCTGGAACCGGGCGAGGAGTACGCCAGCCACCCGCACCAGGCCGGCGTCGTGGAGACCGTCAGCGTCACCTCCGGCCGAATGACCCTGGTCGTCGATGGCACCGAACACCCCGTCGAGGCCGGCCAGACCGCCACCTTCGACGGCGACGCCCCACACACCTACCGCGGCGCCGGATCGGAACCGTGCCGCCTGATCATGACCGTCCACCTGCCGCCCGGCCCCGCCCCGACCGCCTGACCCGTCCCGACCGCCTGCCCCGTCCCGACCGCCCGACCCGCGCGAGCGCCTCGACGCCGTCGTACCGCGGTGCGATCGTCAGCCGACCGCCCCTACTCCCCGGCCTGCTGGTAGAGCGTCACCAGGAGGCCGTGCACCGGCTCGCCCTCCGGGTCCTCCTCCGCCTCGTCGACCAGTCCGGCCAGCGCCTCGGCGAGCCGCGCCGCCTTGGCCGGGCTGAGCCGCAGGTGGCGCAGCGTCAGGAGGTGGTCGGCGGGTGAACGGTCCAATTCCTGGGCGACGGCGCCGAACAGTGCGGCCGTGCCCTCGGCCTGCGGTTCGGCGACGAGGAGTCGCTCGGCGGTGCGCCGGTAGTACTTCTCGGTGCCGCCGCGCACCCGTCGTGTTCCCGCGTCCTGGAGCAGCCCCGCCTCGCAGAGCACCCTGAGGTGGTGGGAGACGCTGCCCTTGTTCACTCCCAGCTGCGCGGCGAGCCGGCTGATCGTCGACGGCCGCCCGCTCAGGGCGAAGAGCAGGCGCTGGCGCAGGGGGTGGGCGAGTGCGGCGTGCTGCAGGGGCGTGCTGATCCGCTGGACGCTGTCGTCTGTTCGGTGGCTCACCAGATCAAGCGTTAAGTACGTTTGACGCTTCGGCAAGCCACTGGTCTACTCCCTCCCATGACCTCCACCACATCGTCACCCGCGCTGGACACCGTCGCCGTCGTCGAGTCGATCGCCGACCTGGTCCGCGAGAAGTACGTCTTCCCCGAAGCCGCCCGGCAACTGGCGTCCCTGCTGCGGCGCCGCGGCGCGGACGGCTCCTACCGGGCCGCTTCCGCCCAGGAGTTGGCCGAAGCGGTCACCGCGGACCTGCGGTCCGTCAACGGCGACCTGCACTTGGCCCTCAAGTACCACGCCATGCCGGTGCCGCTTGAGCGGGGCGCGGCGGCACTCGCCGCGATGCGGAGGGAGTTCGACGCCTCCCTGGCCGGTGTTCCCCGTGTGGAGCTCCTCGACGGCGGCGTCGCGGTCCTGGAGCTCGCACCCAAGATGTTCCCGCTGGACTGGGCGGCGCAGCCGCTGACCGCGGCGCTCTCACTGGTGGCCCCGGCCCGCGCCCTCATCCTGGACCTGCGCCGCAACACCGGCGGCGATCCGGACACAGTCGCCTTCGTCTGCGGCTACCTGCTCGACGGCCGAACCCACCTCAACACCATGCTCTCGCGGCAGGGCGAGGTGGCCGAGCAGTCCTGGACGCCCCCGTTCGTACCGGGCGCCCGCTTCGGCGGCAGCAAGCCGCTCTACGTGCTGACGAGCGGAAACACCTTCTCCGCGGCCGAGGAACTCGCCTACGACCTGCAGCAGCTCGGGCGCGCCGAGATCGTCGGGGAGGCCACCCGGGGCGGCGCGCACCCGCGCGAGGGCTGGACGGTGCACCCGCACCTGGAGCTCAGCGTGCCCGTCGCCCGCGCGGTCAACCCGATATCGGGCACCAACTGGGAGGGCACCGGCGTCCAGCCCGACGTGCGGTGCGACGCCGAGGCGGCGCTCGACCGCACGCTGCCCCTGGCCTTGGCGTGCCTGGCCTGAGACCGTTGTCCCGGATCAGCGGGCGGACCGGATGAAGACGCCCGCTGTGTGTTCGCGGTGTGTTCGCGGATGGCGCGTGATGAGGGGCGTGCCGCTCAACGAGGCAGTGCGGCGAGCCACTCGAGCAGGAGCCGGTTGACCTCGGCGGGGCGCTCCTGCTGGATCCAGTGGCCGCAGCCGTCGAGGAGGTGGGAGCCGATCAGCCCGGGCAGGGTGGTCGGGAAGGCCGCGATCGCGTCGGCCAGCCAGGTGGTGGAGGCGTCCCGGGTACCGCCGATGAACAGCGAGGGCTGGGTGACGGGGGCGCCGTGGAAGGCGACGAGGTCCTCCCAGTCCCGGTCCATGTTCCGGTAGCGGTTCAGTGCCCCGGTCAGGCCGGTCCGCTCGAACTCCCCGGCGTAGACGTCGAGGTCGTCCTCGCTGAGCCACCCGGGCAGCGGCCCGGCGGGGAAGCGCTCCCGCAGCGTGCCGCCGGCGGAGACGAAGTGCGGATCGGGGGCGCCGGGCGCGGGCATGGTGTCGGCCGACAGAGCCGCGTAGAAGCCCGCGAGCCAGCAGCGGACGTCCGGCTCGATCTCGGCCTCCGCGCGCCCCGGCTGCTGGAAGTAGGAGACGTAGAACTCCTCGTCCCCGCCCAGCCCGGCGAAGATCTCGCTGGGCCGCGGACCGCCCCGCGGGGCGTAGGGAACGCTGAGCAGCCCCACCGCGCGGAACACCTCCGGGTGGAGCAGCGCGCTGTCCGCGGCGATCGTCGCTCCCCAGTCGTGGCCCACGACCACGGCCGTCTCCTCGCCCAAGGCGCGCACCACGGCGACGTTGTCCTCGGCCAGCTCGCGCGTCCGGTAAGCCGCCGGATCGGCGGGCTTGGCGGAGCGGCCGTAGCCGCGCACATCGAGGGCGACCGCGCGGTACCCCGCCGCGGCGAGGGCGGGGAACTGGTGGCGCCAGGAGTACCAGGACTCCGGGAAGCCGTGCACCAGCAGCACCAACGGCCCGGTGCCCTGCTCCACCACATGGATCCGCTGCCCACCCTGGGAGACCAGTCGGTGCGTGAGTGCGTTCTGCTGCGGCATGCGTCCTCCGAGCCGTCGATCCGGCGTGCGCCGGGAGCAGCCTGACCTGGCCGCTCTGCGGGTTCCACGGCCGATCCTGTGCGAACGCCCGCTGAAAAGACCAGGCGATTTGCCGTTCCGGCAAATCGGCCTGACCGCGGATCACCTTCTCCGTTTCTCCGTCGTGCGGACGCGGGGCGGTGAGGGCCGATCAGCGGGTGACGGCGGATGTAGCGCAGGCCGTCCAGCAGGTCGGCGCGGGCGGTGCCCCGGCCCGGATCCTGCTGCTCGTGCTGCTCGTGCTGCTCGGACGTCTCAGTCGGCTCGGACGGCGCGTCGAGGGGGCGGATCCGCACCGCCGGCGCCGCGTTGCTCGCCATCGCCGGGCTCCCCCGGGCGGGCCTGACCATGGTGGCGACGCTGTTGGCCGGCAGTGTGGGCGCAGCCGCCATGGCGTTGGTCCCGAGCCTGTGGGGGGCGGCTCTGCTGGCCGCGCTCGTCGGGCTGGGCGCGGGTGTCTTCGGCAGCCTGGACGGTGCTCTCATCCAGACCTCCGCCGACCCGGCCTACCTCGGCCGGGTCACCTCCCTCGTGATGCTGACCATGGTCGGCCTGGCGCCGCTCGGCTATCCGCTGGTGGGTGCCGCGATCGGGGCTTGGGGCGCGGCGCCGGTCTTCGTCGGCTGCGGCGGCCTGTCCTGCCTCGGTGCGGTGTTCGCCTTCGGCTCGCGGGCGGTCCGCCGGGCCGAGCTGCCCCGGCGGACCGCCCGCGCCGGTGGGGCGTGAGGCGGGCGGGCGGGTCACCCGGCTACAGCCCGGGCGTGTAGGGGGCGATGCCGACGATGAGGATGTCGCGCCTGCCCTCGTCGCCGTCGTCGCCGAGACGGACGGGGCCGACGTAGTGGCTGACGCGGCAGTCGTGCACCCCGTAGCCGTCCAGCGGCTCGCTCAGGACGAAGCGGGCGTGGACGGCCTCGGGGGGCAGCGTGTCGGGTTGGCGGCCGGCGCTCTCCGGGGTGGCGATGACGTTCTCGCCGCCTTCGATGTTCTGCCGCCCCACGAGGTGGGCGAAGGTGAAGGTGGCCGGCGAACCGCCGTCCTGGTGGAGGCAGTTCGGCGAGGAGACCGCCACCTGCTCCCGGTCCCGGACACCGAGCGCGATCAGGTGGATGCCGATGTAGACGGGGACGCGGTGCAGGTCCTCCAGCCACAGGGCGTGCTCGAGGTCGGCCCGGATCAGGGCGTCGAGCAGTCGGTTGCCGTGCAGGGCGGTCGGGATGTCGGGCAGCCGCCGGCGCACCCTCGGGTACTCGGGGTTGTGCTCGTCCTGCCAGTACTCGGTGACGGTGCCGAACTCGTCGTCGGGGGCGCCGGGGATGTAGGACAACTCGCCGGTCCAGGGCAGGTAGACGGCGTGGGAGTAGCGGCGGAACCGGTTGGTCTCCCTGGCGTACGGGTCCGGGGGCAGGTCGTCGTAGGCGGCGGCGAGCCGGGCGAAGTCCTCCGCCATGGCCGCCATGTCGACACCGAGGTCGGCGGCGCCCAGCCGGGCGTAGCCGTCGCGGCGCACCCGCACGGCCTGTTCGACCGTCGGGGGCCCGGGCGACCGGTCGGCGGTGCCGGGCGCACCGGTGGCGGCCGGCCGGCCGTCTGCGTCCAGGATCGTGTCCATCGGCTCCTCCTCCTGAGTTCACGGGCGACCGTCGGCGGGGGTCCGTTCCCCGCTCGGGTCCGGCCGCGTCCCTTCAACGTGGCACGCCCCAGGCGGCCGCGCCGCCGGGTGATCCGCCGTGCGGGCGGTGTTCGGAGCGGTCGGGGCGGTCGGAGCGGTCTGGGCGGTCTGGGCGGTCTGGGCGGTCTGGGCGGTCGGCGCGATCATGTAGGTCGCCAGGTCGTCCACCACCGCGGGCAGACCGCCCGAGCGGTGGACGGCGCGCTGGCGGTGGGCGCCGCTGCCCCGGGTGGCCAGCCGGTCGAGGAAGGCGTCGACCCGTTCGAGGTCGCCGCATTCCGCCAGCGCCGCTCCGATGTGGGCGACCAGCCGCCGGGCGCGTTCCGGCGCCGGTAGTCTCCGGCCGGACAGCGCGTCCACGCCGTCGCCCGGCCAGCCGTCGCGGGTGGCGTACCAGTACGCTCCCCGCAGCACCTCGCCGCCCAGCCGCGGGCCCTTGTCCCCCTGCTCCGCGAGGCGGGCGGAGGTCATCACCAGGCCCCGCACGACGGCCGCCAGCGCCGCCGAGTCCGCGGGGTCGGCCGGCACGTCCATGCAGCGCACCTCCAGGGTCGGCAGGTTGGGGTGCGGGCGGGTGTCCCAGAAGGGCAACTCGGCGAAGGACATGCCGCCGACGTCCGCCATGGCCGTGGCGACGCGCCGGTAGCCGTCGAAGGAGTCGACCCACGGTGGCGGCCCGAGGCTGGGGAAGCGCAGCCGCAGCACCGACCGCCAGCTCGCGTACCGGGTGTCCCGCCCGGCGTGGAAGGGCGAGTTGGCGCTCATCTCCACCAGCAGTGGCAGCCACGGCCGCAGGTGGTTGCCGGCCAGGGCCGCCACGTCCCGGTCCGGCAGGTGGACGTGGACGTGCAGCGCGCAGACGGCGAAGTCGTCCATCATGGTGCGGAACAGGTCCACCCCGTCGTGGTACCTGGGGTGGTCGCCGACCGGCACCGCACCGCCGCCGCCGATCACGGGCGTGCCGCTCGGGCACACCTTGAGGTTCGCGGCGGCTGCGCAGCCGGCCAGCTCCCGGCGCAGTCGGGCCAGTTGGGCGGACAGCTCGTCCATGGTGGTGCAGGGCGTGGTCCGCACCTCGATCTGGAGGTCCGTGAACTCCCCCGAGACCGAGTCGCCCAGCACGCCGGCGGCCAGGGCGGCGAGTCGCGGGCCGGCCGGCACCACGGCGCGGGTGTCGGCGTCGACGAGGAAGTACTCCTCCTCGATGCCGACCGTCGGCGGGCCGTCCGCGGGCTGAGCACCACCGCCCGGGGTCGCGAACGGCCCGGGCCGCAGAGCCCGGGTCGCCGCGTTCACGGGTCGGTCGTCCGGCACCGCGGACCCGCCATCGGTCGGGTGGGACCGGTCGGAAGCACCGGACCGGTCAGAAGTAGTGGCGACGTCCACCGACAGCGTGTCCCAGAGCGCCCGCGACCCACAGGATGAGGCCGATGACGAGAAGGATGATGCCTATGGTCCACAGGACCGAGATCCCGGTGACGAAGCCGATGATGAGCAGGATGACGCCGACGACGATCACGGTGCCCTCCGGGTTTGGTTGACGGGACGGCTGTCGGAAAGGGGCGGCTGACTGACCGGTCCGGTGTCCGGGGCCGTCCCCTGGAGTGGACCGTCCGTCCTCCGGCTCCACCCGAGCCATGCGTCTACCGCCGCACGGGCAGGCCAAACATTCCGGCCCGGGTTCCACGGGATGGACGGGCACGTACGGCCCGGCGCATACCGGCCCGGCGTGCCCCTTTCCGCGTCGGGCCCTACCGAATCCGTACCGACCCGGTCGGGGCGTGCGGGAAAAAGTTCCGCCGAATCCGTCCGCCGTGTCGATCCCCGGCTGGTCCCGTTCGACCTGGGACTGAGAGGGTCGAAGGACGGCCCCCGAGCAAGGAGAGCGAAGATGGCGAAGTACATGCTGATCATGCGCGGCACGGACGAGTCCGTCGCGAAGATGATGGAGACGCCCTTCGAGGAGATGCTGGAGACGGTCGGCCGCTTCAACGAGGAGCTGATCCGGGCGGGCGTGCTCGTCGCCGCCGAGGGCCTGGACGACCCGACGCAGGGCGTGGTGGTCGACTTCAGCGGGGAGACCCCGGTGGTCACCGACGGGCCCTACGGTGAGACGAAGGAGCTGTTCGGCGGCTTCTACCTGATCGACGTCGCCTCGAAGGAGGAGGCGGTCGAGTGGGCCAAGCGGCTCCCGGCCTTCCCCGGCTCGAAGTGCGAGGTCCGCCGGGTGCCGGGCATCGACGAGTTCCCCCAGGACAACGAGTGGATCGTCAAGGAGCGGGCGTGGCGCGAGCGGACCGGCCAGCTGTGACGCCTGGAGCCCCCGACGGCTCGCCGGTCGCCGAGTCGGTGCGGCGGGCCGTCGAGGCCGTCTGGCGGATCGAGTCCGCCCGGATCGTGGGCGCGCTGGCCCGCTACACCGGGGACTTCGCGCTCACCGAGGACGTCGCCCAGGAGGCGCTGGCGGAGGCGCTGGTCTCCTGGTCGCGGGACGGTGCGCCGGCCAGCCCGGTGGGGTGGCTGCTGGCCACCGCGCGGCGCCGGGCCGTCGACGCCTTCCGCCGCAGGTCGGCGCTGGACGAGCGGTACGCGGCGCTCGCGGGCCCGCTGGCCGACGGGGAGTTCAGCTCGGGCGCGGCGGCCGCGCCCGAGCGGCGGGACGACCTGCCGTTCGACCCCGACCGGGTGGACGACGACGTGCTGGCGCTGATGTTCACCGCCTGCCACCCGGTGCTCTCCCCCGAGGCCCGGGTGGCGCTCACGCTGCGCGTGGTGGGCGGCCTGTCCAGCGAGGAGATCGCCCGGGCGTTCCTGGTACCGGTGCCGACCGTCCAGGCCCGGATCACCCGGGCGAAGAAGACCATCGCCGCCGCCCGCGTCCCGTTCGAGCTGCCGCCGCCCGAGGAGCGGCGCGAGCGCCTCGGCACCGTCCTGAGCGTGCTGTACGTGATCTTCACGGAAGGGTCGACGGCGACGGCCGGCGACCGTCTGTTGCGCCCCGACCTCGCCTACGAGGCCGTCCGGTTGGCCCGGACGCTGGCCGCCCTGCTGCCGGCCGAACCGGAGGTGCACGGGCAGCTCGCGCTGTTCGAACTCACCGCCGCGCGCTTCCCGGCCCGGACCGGGCCGGACGGTGCGCCGGTCCTGCTGGAGGACCAGGACCGGCGGCTGTGGGACCGGTCGGCGATCCGTCGCGGGCTGGCCGCGCTCGGCCGGGCCTCGTCCCTGCGGCGCGGCCTCGGCCCGTACGGTCTGCAGGCCGCGATCGCCGCCTGCCACGCCGTGGCGCCCTCGGTGCCGGAGACCGACTGGGAGCGCATCGTGCTCCTCTACGAGGCGCTCGGCCGGGTGGCTCCGTCGCCGGTGGTGGAGCTCAACCGGGCGGTGGCCGTCGCGATGGCGAGCGGCCCGCAGCAGGCGTTGTCGGTGGTGGACGACCTCGTCGCCTCCGGCCGCCTGTCGGGCTCGCACCTGCTGCCGAGCGTGCGCGGCGAACTGCTGGTCCGCCTCGGCCGCACCGGCGAAGCCCGGGCCGAGCTGGAGCTGGCCGCCCGCCTGTGCGGCAACGCGCGCGAGCGGTCGGTGCTGCTGCGCAAGGCGGCCGCGCTGGCGTGAGGTCCCGGTCGGCCCTGGTCCCGCGCCCGGCCCCGCGCCGGCCCAGGCCGGCCCCGCCCCGGCCGTCGGCGCGCGCCGTACGGTCCGGCCACCCGCCCGGCGTTCGACGCACGCCGCCCTCCGACCAGGCCACCCGAAGCGAATTGGCCCGCGACGGCTCACCGCGCTCCCCCTACCGTCGGGCTGACAACCGATCAACGGAGAAGCGCCATGCACCCCGAACTCGCCGCCGACCTGACCCACTTGCCCGCCCTGCTGGAGGAGACCCGGCAGCAGGCCGTCGCCTTCCTCACCGGCCTCGCCGACCGCCCGGTGATCCCTCCTGCGCCGGACCGGCCGACGCCGGTGCGGCCGCTTCCCGAGGAGGCCCAGGGCCTGCGGGCCGCACTGGCGGAATTCGGTGAACGCTGGCAGCCCCGGCTGTCGGCCAGCGCCGGCCCGCGCTACTTCGGGTTCGTCACGGGCGGCGCGACCCCGGCCGCGCTGGCGGGCGACTGGCTGACCTCCGCCGCCGACCAGAACTCCAACTCCTCGCTGGACCCGACCGGTCAGCACCTGGAAGCGGAGACGGTCGGCTGGCTGCGCGACCTGTTCGGCCTCTCCCCCGCGCACAGCGGGACCTTCGTCAGCGGGGCGACCATGTCCAACACCGTCGGCCTGGCGGTCGCCCGGGAGTGGCTGGGCGAACGGCTCGGCGTGGACGTGGCCGAGGACGGGGCCGCCGCGCTGGGCCGGGTGCGAGTCCTGTCGGGCAGCGCGCACTCCAGCGTGTCCAAGGCACTGAGCGTGCTGGGCCTGGGCCGCCGGGCGCTGACCGCCGTGGCGACCCTGCCCGACCGCGAGGCCGTGGACGTGTCCGCGCTGGAGCGGGCGCTCGCCGCGGCCGAGGGCCCGTGCGTCGTGGTCGCCAATGCGGGCACCGTGAACACCGTCGACTTCGACGACCTGTCCGCGATCGCGGGCCTCCGTGAACGGTACGACTTCTGGCTGCACGTGGACGCAGCCTTCGGCGCCTTCGCCGCCCTCGCACCGGAGTACGCCGAACTGGTGGCCGGGCTGGACCTCGCCGACTCGGTCTGCGTGGACCTGCACAAGTGGCTCAACGTCCCCTACGACAGCGCCGTGCAGTTCACCCGCCGCCGCGACCTCCAGGCCAAGGTCTTCCAGAACGCCGCCGCCTACCTCGGCCCGATCGGCGAGCACCCCGACCTGGTCCACCTCACCCCGGAGAACTCGCACCGACTGCGCGCCCTCGCCGCCTGGTTCACCCTGCGCGCCTACGGCCGGGCCGGGCACCGGGAGATCGTGGAGCGCTGCGTCGCCGGCGCCCGCGCGCTCGGCGAGGCCGTCGACGCGACCGACGGCCTGCGCCTGCTCGCCCCGGTCCGGCTCAACGTGGTCTGCTTCACCCTGACCGCCGACCCCACCCCCGAGCGCCTCGCCGCGCTCGCGGCCGAACTCTCCGGCGAAGCCTTCCTGACGCCCACCCGCCACCGCGGCCGGGCCGCCCTGCGCGCGGCCTTCAGCAACTGGCGCACCACCGACGCGGACGTGCGTCGCACCGCGGCCGCACTGGCCGGGGCCGTCCGGAAGTTGGGGTCGAACTGACCACGAGGAGCGGCCCGTTACGGCTGTGCTCCGTCCCCGTGGACTCCCCGGCCGAGTGCGTCGAACTCACCGTGACCGCGCGCCCCAGCGCAACACACCTCCCGCACCTTGACCTTGACACCGGTGTGAAGCCCGATGATGGACCCATGACCACCACCGCTTACGACCCGTACGCGCTCCTCGCTCAGAGCCGCCTGGGCATCCTCGCCACTATCAAGGCGGACGGCCGTCCCCAACTCTCCCCCGTCATGCCCTACTACGACCGCGCGGCGAACGCGATCCTGGTCTCCACCCGGGACGGCCTCGCCAAGACGGCGAACCTGCGCCGGGACCCGAGGGTCAGCCTGGAGGTCACCGGACCGGACGGCCGCTCCTGGGTCACCGCCGAGGGCGTCGCCACCCTCACCGGCCCGGGCACCGACCCGCACGGGCCCGAGGTCGAGGCGCTGGTCGACTACTACCGCCGGGCCGCCGGGGAGCACCCCGACTGGGCGGAGTACCGCGAGACGATGGTCTCGGACCGCCGGGTACTGCTCACCATCCCGGTCGACCGGGTGTACGGCACCAGCATCTGAGGACCGGCAGACCGGGGACGGTCCTCGCTCACGGCCTGGTCGCGGTGACCACCGTGGCGTCCAACTCGTCGTCCCGGCGGCCGACAGCCACCAGACCCGCCGCCCGTGCCACGGCCAGTGCGCCCGCCACCTGCCGATCGCTGGTCTCGAACAGCAGCGAGCCACCGGTGGCCAGCCAGCCCGGCGCCTCGGCGACCACCCGGCGCAGCACGTCCAGCCCGTCGGCGCCGCCGTCCAGCGCGGGCCGGGCCTCGTGGAACCTGGCCTCGGCCGGCAGCAGCTCGATGTCACCGGTCGGGACGTACGGGACGTTGGCGATCAGCACGTCCACCCGCCCGCGCAGCCCCTCGGGCAGGGCGGCGAACAGGTCGCCCTCCAGGACCCGAGCGCCCGCGCCCGCCAGGTTGCGCCGGGCGCAGCGGACAGCGACCGGGTCGCAGTCGGCCGCGTAGAGCTCGACCGGGTGCCCGGCGCTGGCCGCCACGGCGGCGCCGAGCGCCCCACTGCCGCAGCACAGGTCGACCACCAGCGCGCCGGGGCGGGTGAGCCGGGCGGCGACGGCAGCCAGGAACTCGCTGCGCCGCCGCGGGACGAAGACACCGGGGTCGACGGCTATCCGCAGCCCGGCGAACTCGGCCCAACCCACGACGTGTTCGAGCGGCCGCCCTTCGGCGCGGGCGCGGACCATGGCGGCCAGCTCGGCGGGTGTGGCGGCGGTGGCGAGCAGGATCCGCGCCTCTTCCTCGGCGAACACACAACCGGCGGCGCGCAGCCGGGAGACGACCGAGGAACGGAGAGCGGCGGAGGAGTGGAGCGGCAAAGCGAACCCCTTGGGCAGGACGGGAGGAGAACGGAGGACTCCGTCAGGGCTCCCGCCAGGGCCGACGCCGCGTCGACGCGTCCGCGCTACGCGCGCGGGGCGCCCGCGCGGCCGCGCTCCGGGAGCACCCGCTCGGACATACCGGTAATGGGTCTCACCTCCCTGCGTGGCGGTCGTGTATTCGGCGTCGGTCACCCTACCGCACCGGCGCCGCCGGTGATCAGGCCGTTTTCCACCGCCCGGGGCGACGCGGGGCCCGGCGGCTCGGCGAGTCAGCGGGCTCTGGACGGGCGCCGGGAGGCTCAGGCAGGGCGGCACGTGTGATCGGGGACACGGTTGAGGTTGCCCCTGGGGCAGGGTGGAGGGTCGTCGCATCGGCCCGAGGGCGACCCCGGGCGTCCACGGATGCGAAGGAGCGGCATGTCCACCACCTTTTCCGACCAGCGGCAGGACCGGCCGGAGCTGCGACAGGCGATCGAGGAGATCGCCGAAGGCGGCTTCCTCGGAGTACAGCTGCGGGTGAACGACCAGCGCGGCGAATGGGTCGGCAGCGCAGGCGCCCGGGAGCTGGGCGGCAGCGCCGAACCGCGTACCGACGGGCACTTCCGCACCGGCAGCACCACCAAGAGCTTCATCGCGACCACGGTGCTCATGCTGGTGGCGGAGGGCAGGATCGGGCTGGACGTCCCGGCCGACGAGTACCTTCCCGGGTTCGGGCTGGACCGGCGGATCACGGTGCGGATGCTGCTGCAGCACACCAGCGGCGTCTTCAGCCACACCGGTGAGCTCCGCGAGGACGGGACGGTCGAGCCGGGGGTGCCCTGGCGGGGCGAGGAGTGGGTGGAGAACCGCTTCCGCACCTACCGGCCCGAGGAACTCGTCCGGCTGTCGCTGTCCAGGCCGGCCCGGTTCGCGCCGGGGGCGGGCTGGAGCTACTCCAACACCAACTACGTGCTGGCCCGCCTGGTGATCGAACGGGTCACCGGCCGCCCGTTCGCCGAGGAGTTGCGGCGGCTCATCCTGACCCCGCTGGGTTTGACCGGCACCGTGGCGCCGGGCGCCTGTCCGGACGTCCCCGAACCCCACAACCACAGCTACTACCGCTACCAGGACGCGGGGCGGGAGCGGACGGTCGACATCACCCGCCACAACCCGTCCTGGGTCTCGGCCGGTGGCGACATGATCACCACCACGAAGGACCTCCACACGTACTTCTCCGCCCTGATGGGCGGCAAGCTGCTGCCGCCGGGCCTGCTGGCCGAGATGCGCATCCCGGAGGCCACGGTCGGCTACGGTCTCGGGGTGTTCGTGCAGGACACGGGCCCCGGCGGTCCCACCGTCTTCCACCACAACGGCGCCACCATCGGCTCGGCGGCGCTGATGTACAGCACAGCGGACGGCGGCACGACGCTGACCGCCGGGCTGAACTACGTGGACGACGCCGACCTGTCCATCGCGCCGGCGTTCCAGAACGCCCAACAGCGGCTCGTGCAGGCGGTGTTCCTCGACGGGCGGACCGATCCGGCCCAGTCGAGCAGCTGAACGCCCGGGGCCCGTACCCTGCGAGGCCGGGCCCTTTCCGGAATCGCGTCGTGAAAAGGCGATCTTGGCCACGCCGCACCAGCCGGGCTCGGCGTGGCCGTCCATCCACTGCTCGGCGGGCGCTCGTGCACGCGCCGAGTCCGAGGAACCAGGAGGCTGAGCGGATGACGAGCGGAGTCACCATCGGGCAGGCGGCGGCATTCGTCGGCGTCACGGTCAAGACGGTGCGGCACTACCACCAGCACGGGCTGGTCGACGAGCCGCGGCGCGACAGCTCCGGCTACCGGCGGTACGGATCGGACGAGTTGCTGCGGCTGGTCCAGGTCCGGACCCTGGCCGCCGCCGGGGTGCCGCTCGCCGAGATCGGGCCCATGCTCGACGCCGACGCCGAGCGGTTCGCCGCCGCCCTCGCCGACGTCGAGCGGCGGCTGACCGAGCGGATCGCGGAGCTGACGGCGCGCCGCGAGTCCCTGCACCGGCTCACCGACGGCGATCGGACCCTGCTGCCCGACCGCGCCTGCGCCGTCCTGGACCGGATGCCCGACCTCGGGTTGAGCCCCGACTACGTGGCCGCGCAACGCGAGGCCTTGGTGCTGGCCCGGGCCCTGGTGCCGGAGGCCTTCGACGGCTTCCTGGCCCAGCTCGAACACCGCCTCGACGACCCCGAGTTCATCGACCTCGCGAAGCGCGGCCAGGAGGCCGAGAACTGGGAACCGGACGACCCGCGGATCGAGGAACTCGCGGCCGCGATGGCCGAGCCCTACCTCGCCAACCCCGCCCTGCTGGGCGATCCCGCCAGTCTGCGGGCCTGGGCCAGGGCTTCCGCCCAGTACGGGCTGATCAACCACCACCGGGAGGAGCGGGCGCCGGTCTCCGCCCGGCTGACCGCGCTCACCGAGGCCCGACTCCGCTCGGCGGGGGTGTCCGTCCCACCCCGTTGACGGCGGTTGCTCGCGACTGCGTCGCGCCGACCGACCAGGTCAGCGAAACCGAACGCGCTGTTTGTTCGTTTTCACGGACGCCCGAACGGCATTCCACTGGACGGTCAAGCCCTCCGCCCTCGTCAGCCGACCGCGGCGCGAGCCTCGGTCGACTCCTCGCCACTCTCCCGCACCGAATGGGCCGCCGCGGACTCAGCGACCACCTGGGCGCCGCGGTCCGGCCCCATCCGCAGGGCGCCGAGCACGCCGGGCACCGCGATGCTCGGCATCAC
Organism: Kitasatospora sp. NPDC029312; assembly: GCF_055569215.1. Classification (NCBI taxonomy): domain Bacteria; kingdom Bacillati; phylum Actinomycetota; class Actinomycetes; order Kitasatosporales; family Streptomycetaceae; genus Kitasatospora; species Kitasatospora sp. NPDC029312. The sequence continues at coordinate 59,840 of NZ_JBVHXY010000036.1, forward strand.
GTGCTGGAACAGCGCGGACGCGCGGTGCTCCAGGTCAGTCCGGCCGGAGAGCTTCTGGGACTGGATCTGCACGCCCGTCCATGCCGCGGTGAGCAGCCACGCGGTGTCAGCCGGAACGACGTGCGGCAGCAGCTCGCCGCGCTCCCCGGCGGCCACCAACAGCGCCTCCGTCCGGCTGATCCAGCTGCGGATCGCATCGCCGCCGAGATCGTCGAACACACCCTGGGCGAGGGAGAGCCGGGCACCCGCGCTGAGGAGCGCGTCACGCGGCATCAGGTGTGCGACCACCATCCCGGTGTCCACGAGTTCCTGGAGCTTGCAGCTGCGTTCGGGCACGCCGTCCTGGCCGAACTGCTCCTCCACGACCCCTTGGGCGAGATCCCGCTTCGAGGCGAAGTGGAAATACACCGCGCCCCGCGTGACCCCCGCCCGGGAGACCACTTCCCCGATCGTGGCACCCTCGTAGCCGAACTCGTCGAAGACCGACGCCGCGGCCTCCAGGATCAGCCGACGCGTCCGAAGCGCTCGCTCCTGTCGCACCACCGCCACCACCCCGCCCTGAGCTCGCGCTAAACCAAACCAAACACCCCGTATCTTAACTGCGGGCGGCTTCCGGGCCGCAAGGCGACGGGAATCGATTCAAACTCCCTCCGATCCCCCACTCAACCGTTCACCTTTCCTCCAGGACAGGGCCGCATCCGCGAGGATCGGGCCGTTGCGCCTCCGCTCACCGCGTCCGCAGCGACACGTCGCACGCAGCCCCTTGCAAAACCGAACGATCGGTTTTGCGTGGCCGGACGCCCGCTCGAAAGGACTGCCATCCACTCCTTTCGCAACCAAGCGGTTGACAATGCGGTGGGCAGGAGTAGCGTGGTTCTCAACCAATCGGTTGAGGATGAGTGGAGGTGTGAGGTGGCCGTCGATCCGCTCTCCCGGGCGTTCGTCGCCCTGGCCGATCCGACCCGGCGCGACATCATCGCCCGGCTCTCGGTCCGGGACGCCACGGTCGGCGAGCTGGCCGAGTCCTACGCGATCTCGATGCAGGCGGTCTCCAAGCACCTCAAGGTATTGGAAGAAGCCGGACTGGTCAGCCGCAGCCGGGACGCCCAACGGCGGCCGTGCCATCTGGAACCGCAGGTCTTCGACTTGATGACGAGCTGGATCGAACGCTACCGCCGCCTGGCCGAGGAGCGTTTCAGCCGCCTGGACGCCGTCCTCGCGGCACTGGACGACCCGGCCCCCGACGCCGACAGCGGCGCCGGCGCAGGCGCCGAGACGAAGCCCGAAGGCCCGGAAGCCCACACCCGACCGATCCGAACGGAACGCCGGACCTGAACGCAAGGCCCGGCCTCAGCAGAACGAAGGAGCCCCGTCATGACCTCCACCGACCGTGAGACCCGGATCGAAGCTGACCCCGCGCTGCCCACCATCCGGATCGTCCGGGAGTTCGACGCCCCGCCGGACCGGGTCTTCCGGGCCTGGACGGATCCCGAACTGGTCACCCGGTGGCTCGGCCCCCAGGACCTCGACATGAAGATCGACACCTGGGAGGCCCGTACCGGCGGTCGCTACCGCTACTCGATGCACCGCGAGGGTCAGGAAGTCGCCGGCTTCTACGGCTCGTTCCACGAAGTCCGGCCGGCCAGCCGGCTCGTTCAGACCTTCACCTTCGAGGGCGTGCCGGACGGCGTCTCGTTGGACACCGCCGTCTTCGAACCCGTCGGCGAGGGCCGCACCCGCGTCACCGTGCTGTCGGTGGTCGACAGCCTGGCGGCCCGGGACGCCATCCTGGCCAGCGGCATGGAGCGCGGCGTGGCCGAGGGCTACCGGAAGTTGGACACCCTGCTCGCCGCTTCCTGAACCCGCCTCCCGAACCCACTTCCGGAACCGGTGTCCAGAACCGACTTGCTGGACCCGCCCAGCGAGACGCGTCAGGGCAGCACGGCCACCGCCTCCACCTCCACCAGTTGGTCGCTGTAGCCGAGCACCGAGACACCGAGCAAGGTGCTGGGAGCGTCGTGCTCCCCCATGTACTCCCGGTACACGTCCCACACCTTCACCAGGTCCGCCCGGTCACCGGAGGCCACGTACACGGTGGTCCGCGCGATGTCGGTGAGCCCCGCGCCCGCCTCCTCCAGCACGGTTATCAGATTGCGCATCACCTGGTGGGCCTGCCCCGCGTAGTCGCCGACGGCCACCGCGCGCCCGTCGGCGTCCAGCGGGCAGGCCCCGGCGAGCCAGAGCGAGCGGACCGGTGCGTCCACCACCGCCGCGTAGGCGTAGTCGACGGCCGGGGTCAGGCGCGCGCTGCGGACCAGCTTGACGGCGCTGTTCACGAGTCCTCCGATGGTCGTGGCCGAACGTTCGCGCCCATCGTTGGCCCCTCACGAACAGTGGTCAAACGCTTTTACGGCGAACTCCCAGCCGCACCAAGGCCTGTGTACCCACGATTCACCGTTGCGGGTGATGGCGCACTGGGCTGCCGGACCGCGATGCTGGTGCCCGTCCGTAGCGCGCACCCGCCGCACCTGCCGCGACAGCCCGCCCGGACGCCCATGCCAACGCCAACGCCGCAGCCGCCCCCGGGGAGTCGACCGATGGAATGCCAACCGCCCAGCCGCGACCAGGCCGCCGGAGTCGGACGGCGCCGAATGGTCGGCCTCGCCCTCGGGGCGGCCCTGGCTCCCGCCCTCACCCCGGCGGCCCAGGCCGCGGCGCAGACAGCGGCCCGGACCGCGGCCCCGGCCGGGCCACCGTCCACGCGCGCCGCCGCCCTCGGCCAACGGGTCGCCGCCGTGGCCGAGGCTCAGATCGGCATCCCGTACGCCTGGGGTGGCGGCGACCGGCTGGGCCCCAGCCTCGGCTTCTGCGACGAGGAGAACGGCTACCTCGACGGCAAGTGCCTGGGTGAGTCCACGGTGGGGTTCGACTGCAGTGGTCTGTCCCTCTACTGCTGGTACCGGGCCAGCAACGGCACCGTCCAACTCGGGCACTACACCGCCGCCCAGTTCCACCTCGGCGCCCCGGTCGAGCGAGACGCCCTGGCCCCCGGCGACCTGCTGTTCTTCTCCCGCTCCGACGCGCCCCTGCACCACGTCGGCATCTACGCGGGCGACGGCGCGATGATCCACGCCGAACGCACGGGCACGCTGGTCGCCCGGGTCGAGAAGGTGCTCGACGTCCCGCGCTGGGCGGGCGAGTTCGCGGGTGCCCGCCGTCCCGGACAGCCCACCGCCTGAGGTCAGACGGCGCCGCGCTGCTCCGCCATCCCCTGATGCACTCGCAGCAACAGGTCCTGGAGGGTGCGCCGCTCGCCCGCGTCCAGCGGCGCCAGCACCTCGTCCTCCACCGCCCGCGCCCGGCCTTCCAGTTCGGCCAGCAGCGCCCGCCCGGCCGAGGTGACCGACACCGAGAGCCTCCGCCGGTCCCGCTGGTCCCGGGTGCGCTCGACGTAGCCGGCGGCGCCCAGTTGGTCGGCGACCTTCGCCAGATCGCTCGGGTCGATGCCCAGCCGCTGCACCAGGTCCCGCTGCGCCTGCGGCCCGAAGTCGGCGAGCGTGGCGAGCACCGCCAAGTCCCACAGCCGCAGCTCGCGTTCGGCCAGCTGCTCGGCGAGCCGGGCGCGCGCGGTGCGGCCGATCCGGGCGAGCAGGAAGGTGCTGAGGTCCAGCAGGGTGGGCGGCAGCCCGTCGGACTGGGTGGGCGGCAGCCCGTCGGGCAACGCGGGTGTCTCGGAGGCCATGGCGAAATTCTAGGGCCTCTCCCTATAGTGGGTCACGACCCACCATTTCGTGGCCGCCGCTTCACACCCTCCGATCCCAGGAGTTCCTGCCATGGACGCCCTGTACCCCCGCCTGCTCGTCACCCGCTTCGCCGAGTGCTTCGACTTCTACCGCTCCGTCCTGCCGGCCCTCACCGGCGCCACCCTCGTCAAGGGCGCACCCGAGGGCCCGTACGCCAACTGGGACGTCGACGACCAGGCCGTCCTGGTGCTCTTCGACCGCTCGGAGATGGCCGCCGCCCTCGGCACGACCGACCTGCCGGCTCGCCCTACCGCCCCCGCCCAGGACTCCGCCATGCTGGTCCTCCGGGTCAACGACGCGGACAAGGCGCTCGCCCTCTGCCTCGACCACGGCGGCGCGCTCGCCGCCCCGGCCACCGACCGCCCGCAGTGGGGCCCCAACCTGCGCACCGCCCACCTGCGCGACCCCGACGGCCACCTGATCGAGCTGCAGTCGTACTGACCCGGCGGGGGCGGGAGGCCCGCTCACCCGGCGGCACCGTCCTCCCACAGCTCGGAGCTGCACCGGGCCACCAGCGCGCCGATCCGCGCCCAGGCCTCCTCGGCCGGCATCGGCTCCAGCCGTCGGCCGTCCCGCAGTCGGAGCGCGACCCGGTCGTCCACGGCCTCCTTGGCGCCGATCACCGCCTGGTAGGGCACCAGTCGGGACTCCCGGATCCGGGCGCCGAGGCTGCCGTGCTCCGGCCCGGCGATCTCGGCGCGCAGACCGAGATCCAGGCAGCGTTGCCGCAGCCGCTCCGCCTGCGGGGCCTCGGCGTCGGAGATCGGCAGCAGGACGACCTGGGCCGGCGCCAGCCATGCGGGGAACGCTCCGCCGTGCAGCTCGATCAGGTGGGCGACCACCCGCTCGACGCTGCCGATGACGCTGCGGTGGACCATCACCGGGCGGTGCTTGGCGCCGTCCGGGCCGATGTAGTGCAGGTTGAAGCGCTCGGGCTGGTGGAAGTCGATCTGGACGGTGGAGAGGGTGAACTCGCGCCCGGCGCCGTCGGCGATCTGCACGTCGATCTTCGGGCCGTAGAACGCGGCCTCGCCCTCCGCCGCCTCGAACGGTACCCCGGAGCGCTCCAGGACATCGGTCAGCAGCGCGGTGGCACGCTCCCACAGAGCCGGATCGGCGACGTACTTGCCGCCGGCACCGGGCAGCGAGAGACGGTAGCGGACCGGCACGATGCCGAGCGCGCGGTGCGCCTCGCGGATCAGTTCCAATGCGGCGACGGCCTCGTCGGCGGCCTGCTCGGGGGTGCAGAAGACGTGGGCGTCGTTCAGCTGGATCGCCCGGACCCTGGTCAGCCCGCCGAGCACCCCGGACAGTTCGGAGCGGTACATGCCACCCAACTCCGCCATGCGCAGCGGGAGTTCTCGATATCTGCGGGAGCGTGAACGGAAGATCAGCGCGTGGTGCGGGCAGAGGCTCGGCCGCAGCACCATCTCCTCCGAGCCGAGTTCCATCGGCGGGAACATGTCCTCGCGGTAGTGGTCCCAGTGGCCGGAGATCTCGTACAGCTCCCGTTTGCCGAGCACCGGCGAGTACACGTGCCGGTAGCCGGCCCGGCGCTCGCGGCCGCGGATGAACTCCTCCAGGGTGTGCCGGATCGCGGCGCCGCCGGGCAGCCAGTACGGCAGGCCGGAGCCCATCAGCGGGTCGGTGTCGAACAGGTCGAGCTCGCGGCCGAGCTTGCGGTGGTCATGCGGGAGCCGGTCGTTCATGGGTGTCTCCACTCTGGTTCCACGGGCCGAGTGGTTCCGGAGACGACGAAGCCCCGGGGCACTCGCCCCGGGGCTTCGGACTAGGTCAGCAGTCAGCGCGCCGGGACTCTCTCCGGCGTCGTCGTGACGAGTGCAGCGCGCTTCATGCCGCCCAGGGTAGCAGGATCCTCGGCGCTGGCTGCTGATCTTTTCCGCGCCTCGGCGTCGCCCGCCCGCACCGGCCCCGGGATCAGAACAGCACGGCGCAGCCGCCCGCGGCGAGCGCATCCAGCAGCCGGTCCGACGGCCGTACCGCGTTCCACCGCAGATCGAGCTTCTCCAGAACGGGCACCGCGCCCGGTTCGGCGAGCCAGTCGGGAAGTTCGGTGATCCGGTTGCCGCGCAGGTCCAGCCGGCGCAGCGACGGAAGACCGGCGAGCACGGTGGGGAACTCGGCGAAGGCGTTCTCCCGCAGTTCCAGCTCGCGCAGTTCGGCGAGCCGGGTGACGGAGTCCGGCAGCGCACCCAACTCGTTCCCGCGCAGCCGTAGTTCGCGCAGCGCGCCGAGGTCGCCGATCGACTCCGGCAGGGCGGTGAGCCGGTTGCGCTGGGCGCGCAGCTCGACCAGGGCGGCCATCCCCCCGATGGCAGACGGGAGTTGGGTGAGCCGGTTCTCGCCGACGTTGAGGTAGCGCAGGCGGGCGAGCCGCCCGAGTTCCTCGGGCAAGCTGGTCAGCGCGTTGTCGTGCAGGTAGAGGAAGTCGCCGAGCCCGGTGAGCCCGCCCAGTTCGGCGGGCACCGCGGTGAGCCGGTTGTGCCCCAGGTCGAGGGTGCGCAGCCGGTCCAATCGACTGATCCCCGGCGGGAGTTCGGCGATCCCGGTCTCGGCGAGGATGAGCACGGTCAGCTCGGTCCGGTCCCAGAGATCCGCGGGCACCTCGCCGAGCGGCTGCTTCCACAGGTTGAGCGTCACGTCCGTCATGCCCGAGGCCCTTCGGGTGGTGCCGGGGTGGAAGAGCCCGTCCACGACGCGGTGTAGGAGGTCTTCCGGGAATTCGGCGAGTGTGCCGCGGGCCTCCTCGGTGAGGCGCATCAGCGGCTCCGCCTCCTCTTCCCCGACGCTCCCCCTCCCCCGCCACCTTCTCCCCATCCCCGACGCCTCCCCCGCCGTCTCCGAGCCGATGAGGTGGGCCGGCTACTGCCCCGGAGTCGGCCGGACCGGGTGCTTGCTCATGATCGACACCCGGTTGAAGGCGTTGATGGCGATCGCGACCCAGATCACGGCCGAGATCTCCTCCTCGGTTAGCGCCTCGCGCGCCATGACGTAGGCCGCCTCCTGCAGCGCCGCGTCCGACGGGGTCGCGGTCGCCTCGGCCAACGCCAACGCGGCACGTTCCCGCACGGTGAACAGTTCGGTGTCCCGCCACGCCGGGAGCACGCCCAGCCGCTGGGTGGTCTCGCCCTCGCCCAGCGCGGCCCGGGTGTGCACGTTCAAGCAGTAGGCGCAGCCGTTGACCTGCGACACCCGCAGGTTGACCAGTTCCACCAGCCGCCGGTCCAGGCCGGCCACCGCCGCGGTCTCGCGCGCCGCCTCGGCGGCGGCGCGCAGCGCCCGATAGGCCTTGGGGCTCTGCTTGTCGATGAAGACCCGCCGCTCCGCCGGAACCACCGTCACATCAGTCACCTGAACTCCTCCACCGGCTCGCTGTTGCCCGCCACTCTGCCATGCCATAATAGTTGAATCTAGAACTACCCGCCGAAGAACTGCCCGCCGAAGCGCCATACCCATGGAGGGATCACCACCGTGAGCACCACCGAGACCGGGCCGCGCCCCGCCGCCGACCAGCAGGACCCGCAGGACCCTCGGGTCGAGGTGCTGCCCGCCCGGAACGTCCCGCTCGGCGGACCGCGCGCGATGACCGTACGCCGCACCCTGCCCCAGCGCTCGCGCCCCCTCGTCGGCGCCTGGTGCTTCGTCGACCACTACGGCCCCGACGACATCGCCCTCACCGGCGGCATGGACGTCGCCCCGCACCCCCACACCGGCCTGCAGACCGTCAGCTGGCTGTTCACCGGCGAGATCGAGCACCGCGACAGCCTCGGCGTCCACGCCTACGTCCGCCCGGGCGAGCTCAACCTGATGACCTCCGGCCACGGCATCTGCCACTCCGAGGTCTCCACCCCCGCCACCACCATCCTGCACGGCGTCCAGCTCTGGGTCGCCCTGCCCGACGAACACCGCCACACCGCCCGCGACTTCCACCACCACATCCCCCGGCCGGTCCCGCTCGACGGCGGCGAGGCCCGCGTCTTCCTCGGCACCCTGGCCGGGGACACCTCCCCCGTCCCGACCTTCACCCCCCTCCTCGGCGCCGAACTCACCCTCCGCCCGCACGCCACCGTCACCCTCACCGTCGACCCCACCTTCGAACACGGCCTCCTCGTCGACCGCGGCGAAGTCCGCCTCGCCGACACCGCGTTGACCCCCGCCGACCTCGGCTACCTCGCCCCGGGCCCCACCAGCATGACCCTCACCAACACCAGCGACACCGAGGCCCGCCTCATCCTCCTCGGCGGCACGCCCTTCGAGGAGCAGATCATCATGTGGTGGAACTTCATCGGCCGATCCGGTGAGGAGATCGTACAAGCACGGAACGACTGGGAGAAGGGCTCCCGGTTCGGCGAGGTGCACGGCTACGACGGCGCACGGTTGCCCGCCCCCGAGCTGCCGTCCATTCCACTGAGAGCGCGGGGTCGTGTGCGCTGACATGCGAAAACACCGCCTGGCGATGCAGTGTGGCGTGATGCCTCAGGGAGCGGCTCGGGACCAGTCGGGCAGCTCGGAACGCGAGCACCTCGACTGACTCGCGGGGTGGATTGTGACGACGTCGAGACCCTGGCCGATTCACATGTTTGGGCATCTGCGACAGTCTCTAGTCGGATCGATGCTGACTTTTTGCTGACTTATCTGACTATCAATCAGGTCACGGAGCGGCCGCGCGTGCCGATGGGTGCACGCGCCCGCTTCACGTGCGTTCGCCTTCTTGCGGAGCCGCGCCGACGCCCTGACGCGACCGTTCAACCGCCGCACGCCTGTGCTGAGGGCGCACCATGGCGCGCCCTCCGACGGGCCACATCCTCCGATCATGGGTCCGAGAGCCGGGCCTGCTCCTGGTCCGGTGTTACGGTGGCGTCGGTGCGGCATCCGCCGTTGGCGACGGCCGGGCCCGTGTGGCGGGCCCAAGGAGGGCGGCGAGGCGGTGACGGCGCCCAGGAGGACGAGCGCGCCCTTGGGAGCCCGGCGGGTTGTACGAGAGGCCCGCATCATGCCATGTGACATTTCACATGGCACTGAAAGGCCGCCAGCATGCGGGCAGCGGTCGGGAGTCAGGGTGTGGTGCGCCGGTCCGAAGCCTCCCGCCGACGGCTCGTGGCTCGCGTCGAGGCGGGTGCAGGTACGCAGCAGCAGCAGCGGGGGGGGGGGGGGGGGGGGGGGGGGGGGTTTTTGTGGGTTGGTTTTTTGGTGGGCTCTGCCCCTGGGGGTCTTTTTTAGG
>NZ_JBVHXY010000036.1:68894-81818 GCF_055569215.1 Kitasatospora sp. NPDC029312
GTGGGGGGGGGGGGGGGGGTTATGGTTGCGCAAGACAGGAAAGGAGAGGGGGGGGGCCCGGCCCCCCCCCCCCACCCCCCCCCCCCCCCCCCCCCTCCCCCCCCCCCCCCCCCCGCTGCTGCTGCTGGCTGCTGATCCCGGCGGCCCCGTCACCGAGGAGTTCGTGGCCGGGATCGTCTCCCACCTGATGCGCGGCCTGGGTCCGCAGGCGGGCGGAGCGAAACCGAGCGGCCCCGAGGGCACCGGGCGTTACGGGGTGGTGTCGTCCTGCTCGTCCGGGACGATGTGCACCGCGGTCTCTTCCGCTCCGGCGGCGCCGCCGTCGACGCCGGCGTCGGAGGCGATGAGGTCCTTCTCCGTGTCGCTCCGGGCGCCCTCGTCGGGGGCCACCAGCCGCCCGGCGCGGCGACCGCCCGCGCCCTGCGGGTCGACCGGCTCACCCTCCCCGTAGCGCAGGTCGCCGATCCCGTCGCCTCGTCGGGCAGGACGTCGGGCTCTTCCTGGGCCAGGCGCTGGTCCAGCGTCTCGCCCTCCCGCTGCTCGGCGGCCGTCACCCCCACCTTGCCCACGCCCAGCGGCCTCTCCCGGCCTTGGGGACCAACGGAACAGCCATTAGCGCTAAGCCGGTGATCTTGGCCCCTGGACCGTCGCCCACGCGCCACCGCCCTCAGCCCTCATCCCCCGCTGTCGTCTCGCTGACGAGCCGCAGGGCGGGGCGCTGTGGGGCGAACTCGCCGAGTTCGAGCGCTGCCTCGCGCCAGTTCGCGGCGAGCTGGAGCAGCCATTCGCTGTCGTGGCGGTAGCCGGGCGGCGGGGTGTTCGGGACGGTGGGCCACAGGATAGTGGCCGCGAACCGGACGGCGTGCATGGCGGCGGTCGCGTGGGCGTCGACGCTTCCGTCTTCCAGGCGCCGCAGCATGTCGAGCCGGGCGGCGGCGCCGAGGAGTTCGTCGTACACCCTTGCGTACTCCTGCGCGCGTACGGCCTGGAGGTCATCCACGGGGGCCTGCGGCGTTCGGGTGGGGCTGGGACTGGAGCCGTTCGCGCAGGTCGATCTCCTCGGGGGGGCGGGTCCTCGGGCCGGCGGATGCGGACGGGCTTGGGCCGCAGCGGCAGGTCATCGTCCGCGGCGGCCTCGGCCTCGGCCTCGGCGAGCGCTCGGTAGAGCGAGGCGACCGACGGGGAGGCGCCGGCGTTCTTGCCGCCCTTGATGGTGAGCGCCTTGGCGATCTCGGGGACGGGGACGCCCTTGTCCTTGAGCGCGACGGCGAAGGTGAGCATGTCGTCGTCGATGACCTTCGGCCGTCCGCCGTGGTTGCCCTTGGATGCGGCGATGACCTGGCCTTCGAGGGTCTTCTCGCGGATGTGGTTGCGCTCGATCTGCCCGGCGACGGCGAGCACGGCGAAGAACATGGCGCCCATGCCGTTGGGGTCGTAGATCCCGGTGAGCGGTCCGGTGAGGAGTTCGAGCTGGATGCCGCCGGCCTGGAGCTCGGCGGACAGCGTCATCAGCTCTGCGGCGTTCCTCGCCAGCCTCTTCAGCTCATGCACCGTGAAGATCACTGGCGTATCGGGGGCGGCCTCCTTGAACTGGTGGGCCAGTGCGAGCGCCTTCTCCAGCTCGGGCCGGACCTTGACCCGGGTGCTGATTTGCTCCTTGAAGACCTTGTGGCATTCCGCGCGGTGGAGGGCTTCGAGCTGGCTCGCCAGCTCCTGGCGGGCGGTCGACGTCCTCGCGTACCCGATCCTCACCGGCCGCTCCGTGCGGGGCGCGGGCACGATCGCGAGCGTCGGCTGCTGCTTCCATGCGCGGCCGGGGTGCCGGTCGGCGGGGACGGGGATCTCCAGTTCCTCGCGGAGGGCTGGGACGAGGACGAAGCGGGGGGTGTGGTACTTCGTCGCGGTCTTCCCGCCTCGGGTGCGGCAGGAACTGCCCGCCGGGGCTTCACACTTCGGACAGTCGTTTCGTTCCACCGCAAGTGCGGCCTGATCGGGCGTGAGATCCATCCGGGAAGTCTCTCAGAAGTGCCTCGCACAACACGTCGGTTTCGAGAGGACTTTTGCGAACGGCGACCTGCGGAAACGTGATCACCCGGGAGGCGTTCTCAGAACTCGCACAGATGGTCATTTGTGAGAATGGCCTGACTGAGGTTCGAACGCGCGGAGGGACGGGCCGCCCGATCGGGAGTCAGCGGCCTCCCGGAGAACGGCCGGGCGGCACTCCACTTCCAAATTGGCTGACCCCGCCTCCGGCGTGAGGTTGGCCGGCACGGTCCTCGGGCTGTGCCGGGGCAACAGTGCCCGCTGACCACGCCTCTGGTATCGGCTAGGGAGTGCAGCGACCAGGGGTGGCAGCCGGGCCGCCAGCCGCGGGCCCGGACTTCTCTGGTTCCTGGGGAGGTGCCCGGGCCCTCTCACGTGCGAGGAAGCCTATCTGCCGTTCCTTCCGACCGCCCCAGGAGTACACCCATTCTCACCACGATGCGAGCCCGTCTTCGCTCCGCGCGAGGCGACTTTTCATGGCGCACCAACCAGACCGACGAGCAGGAAACGCCGCCCACCGAATAGTGGCGCGAGCACGGGGAGTTAGCGCCTCACCCTATCCACCTCGCATTAATTCTCTGGCGTACACATAAGCTGTCTCTCCTGCGCCCGCCTGATCAGACCGGCTAATAGCAGACTCCGCTAATGGTTCGCGGCTGGCGGCGCCGACGACCGGCCACGTCTCGACGCGCCTGTCAGGAGTTTTACTCCTCCAACGGGGGCAGCGGCTGCGGGTTGAGAGCCACTTTCTCGGCTGCGGTCTCGTAGAGGCGAGCGGCGGCGAGGTATAGGGAGCGGCCCTCGTCAGCACCGCTCATGTTGGCCGACATCTCAGCCAACACCACCGCAGTGAGGATGTCGCGCAACCAGGGCGGGCGGGGGGGCCGACCGGGCGCGGGTGTTCCGCACCAGTCGTCCATGTTCTGCACCAGCATGGTCAGGCTCATGTCTCCTCCTGGTGTCCGGCTGCCATTTCAAGGTATCGGGGTGCCATCCGGGATGCCGACTCCGCCTACCAGAGACTCTGCATCGGTGCCACCGCCGACAGGGCTGAGCGAATCAACCATGAATGTGTGGTCGTGTGGAGCCACTGCGAACTCAGTATTTATGTTGCTGACGGCGCTTTGTCGCAGGAAGAAAATCTGTGGACGAAATTGCATCAGCCCGGAACCCGCTGAACCCGTAAAGAGTGTTTGTCCAGCCCGTCCCAGGGCGAGGCCGAGCCATATTTGGGTTGCAGGGGCGCCGGGCATCTGCTGCCGCGTGTCGCCGTCGTGGAAGAACTGATTGGTCAGTGCGCCGAACCGGTAGACGCAGAACTGCACGAAGAACTCCGAGGTCTGGAACGATGACCAGAAGCTCTGGTCCAGATTGAGGCCGAAGCGCAGCTCGACCTCTTCGTCCACGCCAAACGTCGAATGCTGAGTGCCGTGAACGACGTCGGTCCACGAGATGCGGCAAAGGGGGCTGTTGAAGGTAAGATCTGCCATGACCATCCGCTTTCCTATTCGACTGAGCACGCCGATCCATAGGGCAGTAAGAGGGAGGTGTGAGCGTGCTCCTGGCACCGCCACGGTGCCTGCCGGGCTGTAGCGGCTGTCGAAACTGCCGTGTCCAGAGACCTGGCCCAAGCAACTTCTCAAACACTCGCTGAGACTTCACTCCGTGATCAACAACGAACGCCCCCAGGACCGTCGCGCCTCTCAACAATGGTCACGCCTGCTGACAATCGCAATCGATTCGAAGAAATGTGACGGGAAAGTGAGGTTGTCATTTGTCCATACCTGTAGGCTTTGCCACAACGTTTGTGAGCAGAATCTCGGCCAGGCGAATAGCTCGCGACCGCCACTGTTAAGGAATGACATTGTTACACAATAAGAATCGTTGTGGTAGATTGAGTCGACAACGCCTCGCCATGATGCGCTGCCGTCGGCCCTGAGAGTCAAGCGAGCGCCGCCTAGGCTGCATCCGCCCAAGTTAGTCGTCTCTTCCCAATAAAAATCCGCCGAAGGCAGGTCGTGTTGGCCCGAGGTCGCCGACCTGCTAGCCGTGGCTAGATGACCAGGCTGAATAGCGGTGAGCCGCGAGTTGGCGGATGTGATCAGCTGGCCAGCCATCACATGCAGGGGATTCGACTCATCGAGTTTGAATTTCATGCGAACAAGCAGATGACTGTGCTCGCGGCAGGACACTTGATCGATTACTTCGACCTCCCCGATGACCTCAGCGGGAACGTCTATCCATCCACTGTCGCAGGAGCCCGGAGCAAACGCGATGCATTTGTCCTTGTCCGACGCCTTGACCATGCCAGTGTACTGGTGATCGGGCCGAAGCTTCCCCTCAGCCAGCGCTGCCACCAGTGCCTCGCCGGAATCAAACCTATTCTCGGCCATAGCGGCTCCTCTCGCGGAGATTCTGAACTGCACCGATGCGGTACGCGACGCAGAGCGTGTCACCGCTGTCAACAGCGTCACCACTCCACACTGTGGAAAGCCTGGCCGCGGGGCTACGCCACCCGGCTTTCTAGTTGAAATCGCTGAAGGCGGCGCGCTAGAAACGGAGATTTGACTTACGGTAACTTCTGAACTCTGCTCGGCAGGGCGGAGAAAGTCTCGCTTTAAGGAGACCACATGGAGCCAAGGTTTGCATCTTGCGCGATGGCTGAAGTTGGAACTATTCTTGGGCTGGAATGTTGAGTGCTGCATAAATCACGCTTTTAACCGCACTTTGTCTCCTAGCACGAGTGGTCTGCTTCGCGGGGCCCTTCGGCCAAAGCTCCACGGTCTGTAGCGAACGGAGCAACCACCCGCCGACTGCTCACTGCGCAAGATCGTTCTCAGCGCCAACCGCTGTACCGATGTTCCCCAAGCCCGGCTGTGAGCGGGAGCAGCGCCCTGTTCATCCACACAGCATTGTTCAAGAACGGCGCGCTCATCGGCGGCAGTGAATCAGTGATCGGCATTAACGTGAGCGGGGGGGGCATTCCAGGCCCCCGGCGGGCAGACGCTCCTGCACACCTTCGCCGCCAAGGACCGAGTGGAGCTCCATGCCTACCGCCACGGGCGCGTCGGCAGCGCCTCCGTCTTCAGCAACGGCACCGGACGCACCGGAGTCATGGCGCACTGGGTGAGTCCAGGGTTCTGAGGGTGGGCGTACGGGGGGTCAGGCAGCAATCCGCGGCCTGACCCCCCAGCGCACACCATGGAACCGGGCCGGGTCCGTCACCCGGCCAGGGGTGGGGGCGAACTCCAGAGCGGCCAGCGGGGCTCACTCGTCGTGGCCGTCGTCATCATCGTCGAGGTCGACGGCGTCCGGGTCGCGCAGCGGGCGCAGGCCGTCGGCCGGCTGGGAGGCGGTGAAACTGTAGCGGCCCAGGACGTTCAGATTCTTGTGCTTGAGCGGGGACAGCCGCGCCACGTCCTCGTCGCGGATCTCGTGGCCCTCGGCGCGGAGCTGGGCGACGGCGGCGTCGATGTACCTCGTCGTCCACAGAACGACCGCATTCAAGACGAGGCCCAGCGAGCCCAACTGATCTTCCATCCCGTCCCGGTACGCCTGGTGGATGGTGCCCTTCTTGCCGTGGCAGATCTCGCGGGCCAGCTTGTGGCGGGACTCCTGGACGGTGAGCTGCTTGTGCATCTGGCGCCGGTAGGTGTCATCCATGGGGTCTACGACGGCGAGCAGGTGCAGGGTCTTGGCGATCCGCCCGTACTCGGCGAACGCCTGCCCCAGCGGAGTCGGGTGGCCCTCACGGCCGAACATCCTCAGCAGGTCATACGCCCGCACCTGGTTGGTGACCAGGGAGCCGGCCACCCGCAGCATGTCCGGCCAGTGCGTGATGACCTTCTTCACGTTCACCTTGTTGCGGGCGATGGCCTCCAGCGGCCCGTAGCCGCCCGCCGCCTCGGTGCCGGGCATCGCCGCCTTCCAGAACCGCTGGTCCTCCAGATCCTTGAAGCGCGGGGAGAAGCGGTAGCCGAGCATCTTGAAGATGCCGAACACCATGTCGGAGTTTATGTGGACAGTTCAAGTTGATCACCTCGTGTCTTTCAGAGCGTCGAGAGTTGGTCGAATGCGGCCAGTCCGTCTCAGCTGGCCGGTGACGGCTCGGGTGGGCGGCTGGACGCTGGGGGTGCACATTTAGGGGCGCTCACCCTCGCGCTGGAGCTCGGGAGAACCCGTGACATCCTGTGGCGGTGCTTTTGAGTGATCATGCGAGCAGTGTCGAGCTCAGTCTGCTGCGGTATCAGTTCCCCGAGGTTCGGGGTAACTCATACGACGACAACTGGCTGGTCGTCGGTGGGGCGGTGACGACTCCCGAGGGCAGCTGGTCCTTTGCCGATCCGTGTCTGCTGACCGGTGAAGCCCGTGAGGTGTCCGCTTGGTTGCGCGCGGTGGCCGCGGGGACGGTGGCTGTGACCGGACCTGATGCCGAAGGCTGGTTGGATCCGGACACGTGGTTCGTTGAGCCGGTCCTGGCCGTTAGCCTCGCCGATCGAAGCGATAGTGGGGCGGTGATTCGCGTTCACCTGTCCTTGGAGGCGGCACCCCCATGGCAGCAGGGCGATGACGGGGCGGACATCTACCAGTACGTCGTGGAGGTGCGGGTGGATAAGTCTGCGCTCCTTCACGCAGCTGACCAGTGGGACCTTGCTTTGGCTTCCTTCCCGACTCGCTGATCAGCCGTGATCCTCCTTCTCCAGGGTGTCGGTCGGGTCGTCGTGTGGCTGGCCGAGGTCGGTCAGCAGCTTCTCGATGCGGCCCGCGGTGCAGTGGTGGCGTTCGACCTCGCGGGCCCAGCCATGATTGGCGGCGTCGGCCGCAAGGGCATGCTCGACCTGGCGTCTCGCCCGAAGCCGCGGCGCGTAGGCGGGTGTGGTGACGAACTTCGCGCAGGTCAGGTAGAGGTCGCACTCGCAGGGGCCTTCGGCCGGGAGCCGCAGGCAGTGGCCGAGTTCGAGTTCGGTCTTGAAGAAGTTCGTCTTCAGCCAGTCGACGGCAGCCTCGGGCAGAGCACCGGACTTCAGCTCTTCGGCGGCGGGGCCGGCGATGCTGGCGCCGGATTCGAGGACGGCCTTGTAGTCGCGGAGGACCTCCTGGTCGCTGATCTGCGCATAGACGAGTGCCATGGACACGCTGGAATGCCCGAGGACCTTCATGATCGTGTGGAGCTTGGCGCCGCGCTCAGCGAGCTGGGTGCCGACGGTGTGCCGGAACCGGTGGGCGGTGACGGTGCCGCGGCCGGCACCTCCGCGACCGCCGGGCTGGACCAGGCCGACGGCCTTGCAGGCCGCCTGGATCGGGGTGTCGAACAGGTAGAAGGTCGACAGCAGCTTGCCGTGCTGCATGAACAGGTAGCGCACCGGCTGCCCGGTCAGCTCGTCAGTGAAGGGCCGCTCCGGTCCGTTCTTGCGCAGGTCGATGACCTTCTGCAGGGCGGCGGCGGCATCTGCGTGCAGGGGGACGACGCGTTCCTTGTAGGTCTTGCGGGCGGGCAGCCGCAGCCGGGCGGTGCCGTCTGGGTAACGGTCCAGACAGTCGATGGGCAGTCGGCGGATCTCGTCCCGGCGGGCGCCGGACCAGCGGGCTACCAGCAGCGCGGCGCGCTGGAAGGGACAGGCGATCTGCTCGACCACCGGCATCAACCGGTCCAGTTCGTTGTCGGGGATGAACCGCGGGACCTTGATCGGTGACGTCGGCGAGTCGCCGGGACCGATGAGGCTGTGACCGGGGACGCCGTCCCACTGCCAGGCGGCGGTGTCCCGGAAGAACTGGCCCAGACCGGAGGCCCGCTGGATCCGGGAGACGACGCCGAGCGGCTTGCCGGTCTGCTCGGTCGGTGTCTCGGCGATGTGCTGGAGCCAGCCCAGGCAGTGGTCGCGGGTCACGTCGGCGAACGAGTCGATCTCGGGATGGTGTTCGCCGAGCCAGTCCCCGAAGCGGCGGATCGCGAGCTCCAGCTTGTCCACGGTCGACGGGCGGTCGGTCAGCCGCCGGGCGGCGAGCCACCTCTCCGCGACGGCCTGCATCTGTGGGGGCAGGACCAGCGGCGGCTTCCAGGACGGCATCAGCTTGCGCGGCTCGGTCGCGACCTGACCGCGGTGGTAGAGCACGACCTGCAACTGGTGGAGGTGGGTGATCCAATTCTTGGCGGCGCCCTCCAGGTAGCGCTGCCGGGACGGGTAGAACCGCTCAAGGTCCGGGTGGTCGGCGAAGTACCGGATCGCCTGCAGGGCCTCGGCGATGTGGTCCTCGGTGATCGCGGTGACGTCGAAGAGGCCGGTGTGCAGGGCGATGCGGCTGACCGACCAGTGCATCGCCTGACGGGCCGAGTTCGGGTTGAAGCCCAGGCTGATGGCGTCGGCAACGAGCCGCTTGGCACCGAGGTCGATGCCGAGCGCGGCGGCCGGCTCGATGATCGCGAGCTGCCCGGGGGCGAACAGCCACGGGTAGTCGAACGTCGCGTAGCCACGCAGTCCGAGGTAGACCAGGTAGGTGCGGGCCCGGAAGGACACCGGGTAGGACGGGCGGTGGTACGACTCGCCGTGCAAGCGGCCGACCCGCTCGACCAGCGGGGCGCCGAACCAGCCGGACAGCGTGGGCCAGAGCTCGACGAATTGCCGACGGAACCACAGCTTCATCAGCTGGTACTGGCGGTTGCCGTCGTGACTCTGGACGTGGGCGCGCCACTCTTCCTCCGGGCAGTGCCGTCGGCTTCGGCGCTGGTGCGGAATGGATCCGGGGCTGGCCAGCATGGTCGCCGTGGAGACGGCCCGGGCCCTCACTTCACCTCCCCGGCAACCGAGTTGTGCCCGCCGAGAGCACGGTTGTACTCGGCCACCACGGCCGGATCGGAGACCCGGGTATAGATACGAGTCGACTCCGGAGAGGCATGTCCGAGTCGCTTCTGCAGCGTCAGCTCCCGCATTCCGCCCTCCCACATGCGCGTGGCGTGAGTGTGCCGCAGAGCGTGCGGGGTCACCCAGGGCTCCCGGATCCCAGCCCGGGTGCAGGCGCGGGAGAACATCCGCACCAGGCCGTCGTAGCCGAGCGGCTCCAACCTGCGCGCGCCGCGGCCGCCGATCAGGAACACCAACGGCGTTTCCGCGTCGGTGGGCCGGTTGCCCATCACGTAGGCGCTGACCGCAGCCAGAGCCTCGGGCTCGTGCAGGTCCACCACCCGCTCGTAGCGCGACTTCGACCGCGCGCCCTTCGGGTGGTCATCGCGGTGGCGGATCACCACCCGCCGCCGGCCGTAGGCGATGTCCTCCAGATGCAGACCGAGGACCTCACCGGGACGCAGGCCGCCCTGGAGCATCAGCAGGACCAAGGCCTGGTCGCGCACAGACCGCAGCTCGCCGAGCAGGGCCCTGACCTGGGCCTCGTCCAGCGGGCGGGGCAACTGCTGGACGGTCTTGACCCGGACCGCGCGGCGCACCGGCCGCTGCCGGCTGGCCCGCCCCATGAACGGCTGGTGCCGCTCGGAGACCCGCTGCAGGGCGGGGTCCGGCCGCTTCTCGATCGGGTTGGCCCGATCCAGCAGCCCGGCGAGGATCACGTACTCGTAGAAGGAGGACACCGCAGCCAGGATCCGGTTCACGGTGGTCGCCGCGAGCTTGGTGGCCGGCCCGTCCGGGGTGACCGTGGCGACGGTGAGCACCATGCGGTGCCGCGGCCGGCGGGAGGGCACCGATCGCAGGTACTCCAGCAGCGGGATCGCGTGCGGCGGGGCGAACTCGTCCCAGGTCAGGCGGCGCCCGCCGAAGAACCGCCACAGGTGTCGCAGGTCGTAGGCGTAAGAGACGAGCGTGTTCGGCGAGCAGTCCCGCGCGGCCAGGAACCGCAGGAAGCCGGAGACGACCTCGATCGGCTCGCCCGCGTCGTCGAGCAGCTCAACCAGGTGCGATCCATCGTCTCGACGCTGGTGCAGGACACGCACAGGAACCTCCGAAACGACCCCGTCTGACGGCCTGCCCGGCCGCTCTTCCGGGCTAACGGGGAGTGAGGTGTCCAGGTAACAACATAGGAAGCGTTGTCGGTGGCGACCATCTCCGGCTTCACCCCGCCGTCCAGGTTCAGCAGCGCGTCCAGGATGAACAGGGAGTCACGCGGGGTGCCGGGCACCACCATCTGCCCGATGCCGATTACCTGGTCATTGATCGCGTTCAGCCAGGTGATGCCCTTCTTCTTCGCGAAGTACTTCGGCGAGGGCGCGGCGTTGATGGTCCTGGTGGGGACGACGAAGCGCAGGCCGTCGACTGAGGCGAGCAGGCCCTTGCCCCAGAACTGCACGATCGGCACCCGGGCCTGGGCCTCGATCAGGGCGGCGTTCGCCGCGGCGATGGTGTCGGCCCGCAGATAGTACTGGTCGACGTGGACCAGCCGGGAGCGGGCCAGGGCCTCGTAGCCCGGGTTGATGACCGGCGTCATGCCGATGTTGCACGCCTCCGAGACCAGCAGCGCGACCATCGACGTCGTCAGGTCCTTCATGCGGGTCTTGCCGTCGCCCAGGTGCACGAAGGCGTCCAGGAACCCCGTCCAGCCGTGCACCTCGAACAAGAGGTCCGGCAGGTCGATCTTCGGGAGCATCTTCTCGACCCGCTCGCGCAGCCACTTCAGCGACTCCGGCTCACCGAGCGCGTGGAGCTTCTCCACGTTCAGCTTCGCCCGGCCGTTGGGCTGCACCTCGATACTGATCTTCGCGTCCGCGCCGGCCTCCTCCAGCCGCTCAGCCATCTGCCTCCACGTCGCGTCCAGGACCGCTATCAGTTCCCGCAGGTGCCACTCCGCGTCCTCGTCCAGGCTCAGGCCCGCCAGGACGTCCTCGCGCACCGCCTCCCATCCCTTGCCCGCCAGCAGGCGGGCCCGCGGGTCGGCCCAGCGGTGCGAGGGCAAGGCGAAGACGTCGCGGCGCCGCAGATCCCCGAAAAGCTGCTCCAGCACGCACACCACGTACGCGTCACGGTCCACCGCCCCCTGCGGCAGATCCGCGTTCGCATACACCGCCTTGCGCCAGTGCGACGGAACCAGCTTCTCGTCGACCTCACGCGGCAGCAGAGGCTTCTCGCCCACCTTCCTGCGCGACAGCGCCGGGAGCCGCTGGACCCCCGCGAGAATCCGCCTGCCGGCAGGCGCGGCGTCCAGCGCCTTCGACTCACCCAGCAAGGACAGGAACGGCTTGACCGTGTTGTAGCGCAGCGCCAACGCGCCCCGCAGCGCGGCCTCGGCCGTGTCGTCACCCTCCGGCACCAGACTCACCACGGTGACGGCCGCGCTCGACAGGGCCGCCCGCGGCGCGACCTCCTCCAGCACCGCCCATAGCGCCGCCACGTCCACATCGCAGCCGGTCTGCTCGATGAGCTCCAGCTCCTCGATGAACACCGTCGCCGCCCTCGCCACCAGCCGCGATGCCTGTTCCAGCTGCGGTAGCGCCGACAGGCGCTGCTTGTCTGTGGACCGCTTCGCGGCACTGATCAACCGCGTCGCCATCAGGATCTCGAACAGGTCCAGCGCGTCGTCGATCGCCTTCGCCTCCAGATGGCGCATCACCGCGGTGAGCATCGCCGTGCGCTTGGGCTCCGCAGACCGCTCCAGCTTCGCCGCCTTGGTGCCCAGCCCGTAGCGGGCCAGCGCGGACAGCCGGTTCGGCGGGATCTTGTCCAGCTTCGCCCGCCCCAGACGGAAGGCGGCGATGTCCTCGACCCGCTGCAACGCGCCCTTCATCGCCGTGCCCGTGGTCCGCGTCGGCGGCCGGCGCATCCGCTCCAGCTCCGAATACCGCTTGCCCTCCGGCGTCTTCAGCGTCGCCACCAGATCCCCCGGCAGCGCAGCATCCGCCCGCCGGACCTCCTTGGCGACCGTGGCGTGCAGCCGCTCTTCCGCGATCCTGCGGACCTCGGCGACCTGCCGGGCCAGCACGCTCACCCCCGGCAGCAGCACCCGGTTACGGCGCAGCCAGCCGACCGAATGATCGAACAGGGCCTTCGGCCCCTCGGCGTGCGCCGTCCACGCCCGGCCGTGCAGGAACGCCCGGAACTTCCGGCCCTGGGCGTGGTCCTCGTACAGGTGATAGCCGTACGCCTCACGTATCTCCCACGCGTGCTCGTACGCCGTCATCTGCCGCTCGGTGTACCGCTTGATCTGAGAAGCGTCCTCGATCTCCAGCTGCGCGGCCAGGTGCTCCACCACCGGCCACGGCACAGCCAGGGGGCCCTCCAGGAACAGCCCGATGTACCTCACCGTGCACATCTGGAGGGCGAAGCCCAGGCGGTTGTGGTCACCACGCCGCTTCGCGATCAGCTTCCGGTCCTCGTCATCGAGGAAGAAGAACCGCTCCAGCTCAGGTCTCGTCGGCTCATCCGCGAACGATCCGAACGCGGTGGCCTGCTCATCAGTCAGAAATTCCACGGGCGTATCGCGGACGTAACCAGCCACAGCGAGCGAACGGGGATCTTCCGCCGAACGCCTCTGGCGAGCCGACTATGTGTGCTAGACGGCCAAGATCAAGTGCTTAGAAGACATCTCATTTGGATCGCTGGGTAGGCTTCGCGGGTGATGATCGTGGAGCGGCTGGTGCCGGACGAGTTGTGGGAGCTGTTCCAGTTGGTGGTGCCGGACGCGCCGACGCGTCCACAGGGAGGCGGTCGGCGGCGGTACGGGGACCGCGAGGTGCTGGCGGCGATCGTGTTCGTCGCGACATCGGGGTGCACCTGGGCCCAGCTGCCACCGTGCTTCGGGCCCTCCGGGCCGACGGCCCACCGGCGCTTCACCGAGTGGAGCAAGGCGAGGGTGTGGGCCAAGCTCCACCGGGTCCTCCTGGACGAACTCGGCAGCCGCGGTGAGCTGGACTGGTCGCGCTGCGCGGTCGACTCGGTCAACATG
>NZ_JBVHXY010000037.1:0-2967 GCF_055569215.1 Kitasatospora sp. NPDC029312
CCGGCCGGTGCGGCTTCCGCTCGCCGGTCGCCCTGCGCGGCCACTTCCGGCGACAGCTGGGCGCCTCGCCCGCGGCCTACCGTGCGGCCTACCGCGCGCGCCGGCCGCAGGGCGAACGCGCGCCGGACAGCGAGCCGTCGCCGCCACCGCCACCACCGTCGCTGCACCCGGAGACGCCCGGCCCGGTGCCGCCGCAGGTCCGGCGCACGGCAGGACCGGTGGGCGCGTCCGCGTCGCTGCCGCCCGAGCACGCCCGCGAGGCCTACCTGGCGTCACGGGCGAGCCTTCCGGGGCAGCGCAGCGGCCTGTGACCGGATGACAGCGGTGTGTGGACGCCGGACGGGCATCTCGGCCCGTCCGGCGTCCGCGTCCACGGCCGGCGAGCCCCGTGGCCACCGCGGACGCATCAAAAGCCGACGTCAGCTTTAGGGTGGGTCGCATGAACGATCGCATGGTGTGGATCGACTGCGAGATGACCGGCCTCTCGCTGTCGGACGACGCGCTCATCGAGGTGGCCGCCCTCGTCACCGACTCCGAGCTGAACATCCTCGGCGACGGCGTGGACATCGTCATCCGGCCGCCGGCCGAGGCGCTGGAGACGATGCCGGAGGTGGTGCGTCAGATGCACACCGCGTCCGGGCTGCTCGACGAACTGGCGGGCGGGACGACGCTCGCCGCGGCCGAGGAGCAGGTGCTGGCGTATGTCCGCGAGCACGTGAAGGAGCCCGGCAAGGCGCCCCTGTGCGGCAACTCCGTCGGCACGGACCGCGGATTCCTGGCGCGGGACATGACGTCCCTCGAGGGCTACCTGCACTACCGGATCGTCGACGTCTCGTCGATCAAGGAGCTCGCCCGGCGCTGGTACCCGCGGGCGTACTTCAACAGCCCCCCGAAGAACGGCAACCACCGCGCCCTCGCCGACATCCGCGAGTCCATCGCGGAACTGCGGTACTACCGCGAGGCCGTCTTCGTGCCGCAGCCGGGGCCCGACTCCGACACCGCGAAGTCGATCGCCGCGAAGCACGTCCTGCCTGCTCAGTAGGGGTGCCGAGAGGGCTCAGGGGGGCCGCGCGGAAAGCCGTGCGCGAGCACCCCTTCGGACCCTGTACACTTTTTCTCGGCCGGTCGGGGAAGTCACTGATCTCCCGGAAACAGGCCGTGGTGGGTATAGCTCAGCTGGTAGAGCACCTGGTTGTGGTCCAGGATGTCGCGGGTTCAAGTCCCGTTACTCACCCCACTTCAAGGCCCCCGACCTCAGGTCGGGGGCCTTGGCGTTTGCCGGCGTCCGGCCGGCCGCCCATATAAGGGGACAGAGGCCGGGGCCCGGAGCCGGGGCCGATGATCACAGTCGGGTGCTGTGCCGAGGGGTCGCGGTGATCTTCACGGGATTGCCGAGGGTGCCGTTGACCTCACAGCAGGCGATCGCAGACATGACAGGTCCCGGGGTGGGCCGCGCCAGCCGGTCAGGACTTCCGTTTTCCGCCGGCTGAGGCGCTGACGTCGTGGACGGGGAGCCCGCACCGGAGATCCGGGAGGTGGCGTCCTCCGTGATGGCGGGCTGCCGCCGGAGATCCCTTCGCCGCACCCCGGCCTCCTTCCGGAGGGTCGTAGGGGGCGGTGCGGGCTGAGGGCGGGCCGTGGGAAAGGACGGCGGGGGGTCGAGGGGGGGGGGGGGCCCCTGGGGCCCCCCCCCCCCGCCCGGGAGGAGGTTCCCGCCCCCGCCGGACGTGCGGATCCGGCGGGCGCGGGAGGTCTCGGGAGGAGCGGGAGGCCTCGGTCGGCCCTCAGGCAGCGACCGGCCGCTGCTGCTCGTACGCCTCGCGCAGCCGCGTCTGCGCCGCCCGGTCCGCGCCGAGGTGGTCGAGCCCGAGCAGCGCCGCGCCGAGGACGGGCGGCGCGACGACCACCCGGGGTTCGGCCAGCGGGGCGGTCTCGGCGAGCCGGGCCGCGACGTTGTCGAGCAGCAGCGGGTGCCGGGAGGCGAGCACCCCGCCGCCGAGCACCACCGGGGTGGGGGTGTCCAGCAGGTCCAGCCGTCCGAGGGCGACGACGGCGAGCCGGACGATCTCGTCGGCCTGCCGGTCGACCAGCCCCAGCGCGGTGGGGTCGCCCTCGCCGGCGACCGCGAACAGCACCCGGACGATCTCGTGCAGCCGGGCGCTCGGCAGGTGCCCGAGGTGGACGGCCTCCGCGACGGCCCCGGCGCTCGGCAGGCCGAAGTGCTCGGCGATGGCCGGGGCCAGCGCCGTCGGGCCGCCGCGCCCGTCCTCGGAGCGGACGGCGTGCCACATGCTGGTGGCCGCGAGCCCGGAGCCGCCGCCCCAGTCGCCGGTGAGTTCGCCGAGCGCGGGGAAGCGGGCGGTGCGCCCGTCCGGCAGCAGGCCGACGCAGTTGATCCCGGCGCCGCAGACCACGGCCACCCCGCGCGGGCCGTCGGTGCCCGCCCGCAGCAGGCCGAAGGTGTCGTTGACGACGGTGTTGCTGACGCCCCAGGGGTGCGATTCGAGGGCGGTGCGCAGGGCCTCCTCCTCTACCGGGAGGTCGGCGTTGGCCAGGCAAGCGCTGACGTGGCTGGTGAGCACCCCGCCGCCGGCGGGGTGGCCGGCCGCCGCCGCGGCCTCCTCGACCAGCGGGGCGAGCCCGGCGACGGCTGCGGCGCCGCCGATCCGCTGGGGTGCGAAGCCGCCGCCGCGGGCGGTGCCCAGGACGGTGCCGTCGGCGCCGATCAGGGCGACGTCGGTCTTGGAGTTGCCCGCGTCGATGGCGAGGACGCCGGGCAGGAGTGGTTCGGGCTGGTGGGTCATCAGGTCCCCGCGGCTCGTACGTGGCCCGGCCGCAGGCCCCGGCCG
Source organism: Kitasatospora sp. NPDC029312 (assembly GCF_055569215.1). Lineage (NCBI taxonomy): Bacteria > Bacillati > Actinomycetota > Actinomycetes > Kitasatosporales > Streptomycetaceae > Kitasatospora > Kitasatospora sp. NPDC029312. Next base: position 2,850 of record NZ_JBVHXY010000037.1, read on the forward strand.
GGGGTGCCGGCCGGAGTGCCCGGCCGGGGGTGGTCGGTCTCCTCGCCGCGGGGGGGGGGGGGGGGGGGGGGGGGGGGAGGGGGGGGGGGGGGGGGAGGAAGAGACGGGGGGGTGGGAG
>NZ_JBVHXY010000037.1:2977-34127 GCF_055569215.1 Kitasatospora sp. NPDC029312
ACGACCCCACCCGAATCCTATGTCCGTCTGCCCCCCCCCCCCCTCCCCCCCCCCTCCCCCCCCCCCCCCCCCCCCCCCCCCCCCCCCCCCCCCCCCCCCCCCCCCCCCCCCCCGGCCGGGCGCTCAGGCCCAGGCGAGGTGCTCGCGGTTGTGGGCGAGCAGCCGATCCGTGAGGCGGTCGGCGAGGTCGATCTGGCCGACCAGCGGGTGGGCGAGCAGGGCGTCGAAGACCCGGTCGCGGCCGCCGTGCAGCGCGGCGTCCAGCGCGAGGTGCTCGTACGAGGTGACGGCGGCGATCAGTCCGGCGAACAGCGGTTCGACCGGTCGCTGCGGCAGCGGCCGCACCCCGGCGGCGTCCACCTCGGCCGGGACCTCGATGACGGCGTCGTCCGGCAGGAAGGGCAGCACCCCGTCGTTGCGGGTGTTGACCACCTGGACGGAGGTCCCGCCGCCGGTGCCCAGCAGCGCGGCGATCAGCTGGACGGCCGCCTCCGAGTAGAACGCCCCGCCGCGCTTCCCGAGCAGCTCGGGCTTGGTGTCGAGGGCCGGGTCGGCGTACAGCTCCAGCAGCTGCCGCTCGATCTCGGCGACCTGCGCGGCCCGCGAGCCCTGCGCCTTGAGCTCCTCGACCACCGCGTCGTGCTGGTAGAAGTACCGCAGGTAGTACGACGGCACGACGCCGAGCCGCCGCACGAAGGCCTGCGGCAGGTGGAGGTCGTCGGCGATCTCCTTGCCGAAGTCGCGCAGCAGCGCGGGCAGCACCTCGCGTCCGTTCGCCGAACCGGGGGCGTCGAGCAGGGTGACTCCGCGTTCCCAGGTCAGGTGGTTGAGCCCGACGTGGTCCAGTCGGACGAGTTCCGGGTCGACGCCCAGGTGGGCGGCGAACTTGCGCTGGAAGCCGATCGCGACGTTGCACAGCCCGACGGCCTTGTGGCCGGCGGTCCGCAGGGCCCGGGTGACGATGCCGACGGGGTTGGTGAAGTCGACGATCCAGGCGTCCGGGCTGGTCCGGCGGACCTGCTCGGCGATGTCCAGCACCACCGGGACGGTGCGCAGTGCCTTGGCGAGCCCGCCGGCGCCGGTGGTCTCCTGGCCGACGCAGCCGCACTCCAGCGGCCAGGTCTCGTCCTGGTTGCGGGCCGCCTGCCCGCCGACGCGCAGCTGGAGCAGGACGGCGTGGGCGTCGGCGACTCCGGCCGCCAGGTCGGTCGTAGTGGTGACCGTGGCGGGGTGGCCCTGCTTGGCGAAGATCCGCCGGGCCAGGGCGCCGATCAGCTCCAGCCGCTCGGCGGCCGGGTCGATCAGCACCAGCTCGCCGATCGGCAGGCTGTCGCGCAGCCGGGCGAAGCCGTCGATCAGCTCCGGGGTGTAGGTGGAACCACCGCCGACGATGGCCAGCTTGAGCGAGGAGCCGGCCGGCTCGGGCGAGGAGGCGGCGGACGAGAGTGTGGCGGACATCAGCCCTTGACCCCTGTCAGTGTCACGCCTTCGATGAAGGCCTTCTGGGCGAAGAAGAACAGGACGATCACCGGCGCCATCACCAGCAGGGTGGCGGCCATGGTGAGGTTCCAGTTGGTGTGGTGGGCGGCCTTGAACGACTCGAGGCCGTAACTGAGCGTCCAGGCCTCGTGGTTGTTGCTGGCGTAGATCTGCGGGCCGAAGTAGTCGTTCCAGCAGTAGAAGAACTGGAACAGGGCGACGGCGGCGATGGCCGGCTTGGCCATCGGCAGGACCACCCGCAGCAGGGTGCGCAGGTCGCCGCAGCCGTCGATCCGGGCGGCCTCGATGTACTCCTTGGGGATGGTCGTCAGGAACTGGCGCAACAGGAAGATCGAGAAGGCGTCGCCGAAGGCCATCGGGATGATCAGCGGCCACAGCGAGCCGCCCAGGCCCATCTGCTTGGCCCAGAACAGGTACATCGGGATGACAGTGACCTGCGGCGGCAGCATCATCATCGCGATCACCGCCATCAGGGCCAGGTTGCGGCCGCGGAAGCGGAACTTGGCGAGCGCGTAGGCGACGGGCAGGCTGGAGACGACGGTCAGCAGGGTGCCGGCCCCGGCGTACAGCAGGGTGTTGCGCCACCAGCCGAGGAAGCCGGGGGTGTTCCAGACCTTGCCGTAGTTGCCCCACTCCCAGTGGGTGGGCCAGTAGTCGGTGGTGAGCGCCTGCTGGTCGTCCATCACCGAGGTGAGGAAGACGAAGACGAAGGGCAGCAGGAAGAACAGCGCGGCGGCGATCGCCAGCGAGTGCACGGCCACCCAGGTGAGCGCGGCGCGGCGCCGGGCGGCCCGGGCGGCGGGGCCGCCGGCCCGGGAGGCGCCGGTCGGGGCTGGTGCCCCGGTGAGCGTGGAGCTGAGAGTCATGGTGGGGTCCTCAGGGGTCCGCTAGTCGTCGCTCGCCATGAAGCCGGAGCGGCGGCGGAGCAGGATCGAGGTGACGGCCATCGAGATGGCGAACAGCACCAGGGCGACGACGCAGGCCGCGCCGTAGTTGAAGCGCTGGAAGCCGAGGTTGTAGACCATCTGCGGCAGGGTCCAGGTGGAGCCCTGCGGGAAGCCGGGCTCGAACTGCTGGCCGGAGTTGCCCGCGATGCCGCTGGCGACCTTCCCGGCGACGATCGCCTGGGTGTAGTACTGCATGGTCTGGATGACGCCGGTGACCACCGCGAACATGATGATCGGCGAGATATTCGGCAGCGTGACGTACCGGAACCTCTGGAGCGGGCCCGCGCCGTCCAGTTCGGCCGCCTCGTACTGCTCCTTGGGGACGTCCAGCAGCGAGGCCATGAAGATGACCATCAGGTCGCCGACGCCCCACATGGCGAGCATGGTGAGCGCGGGCTTGGACCAGTCCGGGTCGGCGAACCAGCCGGGCTGCGGCAGGCCGAGCTCGCCGAGCAGGTGGTTGACCGGGCCGGTCCCGGGGTTGAGCAGGAAGGCGAACGCGACGGTGGCGGCCACCGGCGGGGCCAGGTACGGCAGGTAGAACACCGTGCGGAAGAAGCCGACGCCGGTCTTGACCTTGGTGATCAGCAGTCCGACGCCGAGGCCGAAGGCGACCCGCAGGGTCACCATGACGACCACCAGCCACAGGGTGTTGCGCAGGCCCTGCCAGAAGGTCGGCAGCTGGTCGAGGACGTAGTCCCAGTTCTGGAGCCCGTCGAAGACGGGCGCGCCGAAGCCGTTGTACCGGGTGAAGGAGAAGTAGACCGTCGAGACCAGCGGGTACACGAAGAAGACGCTGAACCCGATCAGCCAGGGCGAGAGGAAGGCGAGGGTGCGGGCCGCCTCCCGGCGGTGCTTCCGGCGCAGCAGGCGCTGCGTGGAGGTCGCCGCCGGGTCGGCCGGCCCGGTGCCCCGGGAGCCGCCGCCCTCGGAGGCGCCGCCGTCGGGGGCGCCTCCCTTGCGGGTGCCGAACGCGAGTGACATGGGAGCTCCGTGGACCGTTCCCGCCGCCTACTTGGCCTGGGCGATGTCGGTGTCGATCTGCTTCGCCGTGGCGGCCAGACCGGCCTTGAGGTCGGGCTGCTTGCCGGACTCGTAGTCGTAGCCGAGGTTCTGCAGCGAGACGATGTAGCCGCCGCCGTTGACGCTGGCCGGGGTGGTGCCCGAGTCGGGGTTCTTGGCGACGTCCAGGAAGGTCTTGAAGGTGGGGTCGCTCACCAGCTTCGGCGAGTTGAGCGCGTCGAAGGTGCTCGGCACGTTGTGGATCGCGTTGGCGAAGTCGACCACGGCGTCGGTGTCGGTGGTCAGGTACTTGACCAGCTCCCAGGCGGCGGCCTGCTTCTTGCTGGTGCCGGCGATGCCGACGATGGTGCCGGTCTGGTAGCCGCGGCCGTAGGTGGCGGCCTGGTCGTCCGGCACCGGGAAGGGCGCGGTGGCCCAGTCGAAGTCGGGCTTGTTCTCGGCGAGCGAGGCGGTGCGCCACTCACCGTCGATGGCCATCGCGACCTGGCCGGTGTGGAAGGGGTTCTTGGCGCTGAACTCCTCGCCGAAGGTGGCCCGGTACTTGTCCAGCTTGGCGTAGCCGCCGAGCTGGTCGACCATGCCCTTCTGCCAGTCGAGCATGGCGGCGACCTTCGGGTCGGAGGCGATGTTCGACTTGCCGTCGGCGCCGAAGTAGGTGGCGCCGTACTGGCCGAGGAAGTGCTCGGTGGTGGACTCGTACCCGTGGTACAGCGGCATGAAGCCGAGCTGCTTGTACGAGTCGCCGTCGGCGATGGTCAACTTCTTGGCGTCGTCGGCGAATTCGCTGAAGGTCCGGGGCGGGGCGGTGATGCCGGCGGCGGCGAAGGCCTTCTTGTTGTAGTACAGGCCGTAGGCGTCGCCGAGCAGCGGCAGCGAGCACTGGTCGCCCTGGAACCGCGTGTAGTCGAGCATCGCGGCCGGGAAGGTCTTGGCCGGGTCGATGCCGCTCTTCTGCAGCAGCGGCTTGAGGTCGATGAAGGCCTTGGTCGAGCAGAACATGCCGACGTTGTTGGTGGTGAAGGAGGAGACCACGTCCGGCGCGTCGTCGCCGCCGGCCCGCAGGGCCTGGTTGACCTTGTCGTCCGCGATGTTGCCCACGGTCTTGACGTGGATGTTGGGGTGGGCCTTCTCGAAGGCGGCGATGTTGGCGTCGATCGCCTTCACCTCGTTGTCCTGGCTCCAGCCGTGCCAGAAGGTGATGGTGACGTCCTTGCCGGAGGCCGAGTCGTCGGAGCCGCCCGCGCCGTTGGAACCGGTGCAGGCGGTGGCGAGCAGGGCGAGCACGGCGCTGCCGGTGACGACGGCGATCGTGCGGCGGCCTCTGCGGGAGGTGGTGGCATGCACTTCGGGGTCCTCCTGGTGGTGCGCGGGCAGGCGTCATCGCCTCGGGTCCCGCGTAGGGGGTAGGGGAGAGGTGGGTGCGGGGAGCGGGCGGGGCAGGTCAGTGGGTGGAGGTCAGTGGGTGGAGAAGACCGCCTCGCGGGCATCGGCGAGGGCGCGTTGCAGGGCCCCGTGCAGCACGGGTGAGCCGGGCAGGGCGCCGCTGCGCACTTCCGGACGGGCGAGGCAGATCCGGGCCAGTTCCTCCTCGACGAGCGCGCGGAGCCGTTCGCCGCCCGCGCTCGGCACCGGTCCGGAGAGGACCACCAGCTGGGGATCGACCACGGCGACGATCACGGCCAGCCCGACGGCGAGCCGCCCGGCCAGTTCGCCGAGGAAGGCGTCGCCGGCCCCCGGGGTGGCCAGGGCCTTGGCGATGGACTCCTCGGCGCTGGGCGCGCCGAGGCCGTGCTCCCGGGCCAGCACCCGCACGGCGGGTGCGCCGACCAGGGCCTGGAAGCCGCCGAACTTGCGCCGCCGGGCGTCCCACTCGACCGGCGAGCCGGGCACCGGCATGTAGCCGACCTCGCCGGCGCCGCCCGTGAAGCCGCGGTGCAGCCGCCCGGCGATCACCACCGCCGCGCCGGTGCCCGACCCGGCCCAGAGCAGCACGAAGTCCTCGAAGCCCGCGGCCGCGCCGGTGGCCTGTTCGGCCACGGCGGCCAGATTGACGTCGTTCTCGATCGACACCGGTGCGCCGATCGCCTCGGACAGTTCCTCGACCAGCCGCGGCGAGTGCCAGCCGGGCAGGTGGGAGGCGTAGCGCAGCTTGCCGGTGACCGGGTCGGGGGCGCCGCCGACACCGATCGCCACGGTGCGCAGGCTCCCCTCGGCGAGTCCGGCGGCCCGGACCGCCTCGGCGACGGCGGCGGCGACCGCGGCGACGGTCCCGGCGGCCGGCACGCCCCTGGTGGAGACGGTGTGCTCGGCCAGTGTGGTGCCGGTGATGTCCGCGACCGCGACGCTGATCCCGCTGTTGGTGACGTCCAGTCCGGCCGCGTAGCCGGCGGCCGGATTCACCTGGTACAGCTGCGCGTTGGGGCCCGGCCCGCCCTCGGTGGTGCCGACCGGCACGACCAGCCCGGCCGCCTCCAGCCGGGCCAGCAACTGGGAGGCGGTGGGCTTGGACAGCCCGGTCAGGGTGCCGATCCGGGTGCGGGAGAGCGGGCCGTTCGCCAGCAGGAGCTCGAGGGCGGCGCGGTCGTTGATGGCGCGCAGCAGGCTGGGGGTGCCGGCGAGGGGGGCCTTGGCGGTGCTGTTGGTCATGACCGGGATCCTCCCCTTCCGGCTGGCTGACGTGAAGCGGTGCGAAGCGGTGTGAGCTGACCTGACGCGACCTGACCTGGACGGACGTGAAGCGGCGTGGACCGACGTGAAGCGAAGGGAAGCCGGGTGAAGCGACGTGAACTGTTAGGAAACTTTCCATTCGCTTGAGCAGGACCGTACGGTCCCCGTCAGCAGGGTGTCAATGGGCCGTGGAACGGAGGATGCCGAAGCGTTACCGGGCAGCGAAAAGCCCCGCCCCCCGAGGGGCGGGGCTTCGTCGGCCGGGTCGCGGCAGCCCTACGGCTTCGCGCCCGTCGGGTCGTCCGCCGGCTTCGGCAGCGCCACCGGCTCGCTCGTCACCCGGGAGTGCGGCGAGGCCGGATCGGCCGGCGCCGACGGCGGCGCGGGCTCCGCCGCGCTGATCGCCACCCCGGTGGCCACCGCCGCGGCCTCCTCCTTGACCTTGATCCCGGCCCGGTCGAAGGCCGCCTTCAACCGCTGGCGCAGCGCCCGGGAGACCGTCGCCGCCTTGCCCGGGGCAGTCCGCGCCTCGACGCGCAGCACCACCGAGTCCGCCGCCACCGACTCCACGCCCAGGATCGACACCGGGGCCCAGACCAGCTCGTCGTACGGCGCCTCCTTGGCCAGCGACTCCGCCGTCTCCAGGATCAGGTCCTCGACCCGCTGCAGGTCCTCCTTGTACCCGACCTGCACGTCCACCGAGGCGGTCGCCCAGCCCTGGCTCATGTTGGCGATCCGCTTCACCTCGCCGTTGCGGATGTACCAGATCTCGCCGTTCGCCCCGCGCAGCTTGGTCACCCGCAGCCCGACCTCCAGCACCGTGCCGGTGGCCACCCCGGTGTCGATCTCGTCGCCGACGCCGTACTGGTCCTCCATGATCATGAAGACCCCGGAGAGGAAGTCCGTCACCAGGTTGCGGGCGCCGAAACCGATCGCCACACCGGCCACACCGGCACTCGCCAGCAGCGGTGCCAGGTTCATCCCGAGCGCGGACAGCACCATCAGCGCCGCCGTGCCCAGGATCGTGAAGGAGGCCACGCTGCGCAGCACCGAGCCGATCGCCTCCGAGCGCTGCTGGCGCCGCTCGGGGTTCACCACGCCCGTGTTGGCCAGCAGCCCGCCGAGGCGGCTCTCCTCCCGGTTCTCGTGGCTGCGCGCCATCCGCGCTATCAACTGGGTGATCAGCTTGTTCACCACGGTCCGCAGGACCAGCGCCAGCACGATGATCAGGATGATCTGCAGGGCGCCCGCCAGCCAGCTCTGCCAGTGGGTGTCGAACCAGCTGGCCGCCTGCTTGGTGGTGTCGCTGACCTCCTGCGCGCTGGTGGGGATGCGCAGGTCCAGTTGCGGCAGGCCGGGAGCGGTGGGTGAGGGGTCCGGCGTCGGGGTGGAGAGCGTCGGGGACGCGTCGGTCGGACCGGTGGCGCCGGAGCGGAGCACGTGCGGGACCTTCCTGGCTCGGGGACGTGACGAGGTCCGCGCCGCCGCGAGCGGCCCGCGGACCGTGCGCCTCAGCCTAGCCGCTACCGAACACCCGCCCGGACACGCCGAAGGGCGCACGGACGCCCCGGACGCCCCGTCAACGCCCCGGTGCGCTCCCCCGGAGCTCCGCCCCCACCGCCACTCCCGGCTCACCCAGTACCATCCCGCACCACCCGGAACAGCCCCCGAACGGCCCACAAGGCGCCACCGTACGGGCCCGGACGCTGCTCCGACCGGCCGAGCCGTCCCCCCGGCGGGACACCCGCACGGCCCCCTCCGGACCGGGGTGCAACCCGACCCTCCGCAGGGCATACGGGGTATGACAGGGGCCACACCCCTAGTTCACGTCAGGTCCGTTACACAGGAGTGGTGGCGCCGTACGAAGGCGTAAGGCGACACTGGGGGAGATCGCGCACTCGTTGTGCGATCCAACCGCTCGTCCCGGCGCGAGCCACGCGCCGCAGGCGTCCAAGGAGGCATCCGTGCCGCATGTCCTGGTCCTCAACGCGTCCTACGAGCCACTCGGCGTCGTATCGATGCGCCGCGCACTCATCCTCGTCCTCAACCACAAGGCGGTCAGCCTGGAGGACTCGGAAGTCACTCTGCACAGCGCCACCAGCGCCCTTCCGGCGCCGTCCGTCGTCCGTCTGACCCGCTTCGTCCGGGTCCCCTTCTGCGGGCCCGTCCCGCTCACCCGCCGGGCGCTGTTCGCCCGGGACCACGGTCGCTGCGTCTACTGCGGGGCCGCCGCCACCAGCGTCGACCACGTCATCCCGCGCAGCCGGGGCGGCCAGCACCGGTGGGATAACGTGGTGGCAGCCTGCCGCCGCTGCAACCACACCAAGGCCGACCGCCACCTCACCGAACTCGGCTGGCGGATGAAGCGCCCGCCCGCACCGCCCAGCGGCCTCGCCTGGCGGATCATCGGCACGGGCATCAAGGACCCGCGCTGGCGGCCCTACCTGGAGCCGTACGGCGCTGCGGACCAGCTGCGCGCCCCGCAGTGGGGCGAGTACGAACACCACGACCATACCGAGCCGAACCACACCGTCCCGATCGGCCGGGCGCACGGCGCCCACTCCACCCCCGCCCGCCGCGGCGAGCAGCCCGAACCGCTCTCCGCCTGACCACCGCACCACAAGGGCCCGCCCGTCACACCGTCGGTACGCGCCTCATGGGCCGCCGCGCCCCCCACACTGGGGAGCCCGGCGGCCCGCCGCGTTCCCGGAGCCCTCTCCTGGGGTTTGTCCGGCCCGCCCGGGTCACCAGGCCCGCCGGGCCCGCCCGGCCGCCCGGCTCACCGGGCCCGCCCGCAGCGCTCCGGAGCCGGGCCGCTACTGCTTCGGCGCCGCCGCGGGAGGCGTCGCGGGCGCCGTCCCCGGCTGGCCCGGGCCCGGCTGGCCGGGCTGGGCCGGCGGTGCGACCGGCGGCTGCGGCGGGGCGGCCGGCCCGGTGACGGCGTACAGCTCGACGCCGTACAGCGAGTAGCCGAACTTGGTGGCTCGGGCCACGCCCTGCACCCGCACGAACCGGACGCCCGGCGCGTCGAACCGCACCGTCTCGTCCCCGCCCTTGCCGATGTCCACCGTCGCCGCGTCCGTCCAGGTGCTGCCGTCCGGCGAGACCTGGATCCGGTAGGAGGAGGCGTACGCGGACTGCCAGTGCAGCACCGCCGCGCCCAGGTGAGCGGTCTGCGGCAGCTCAAGCTGCACCCAGGCGTCGTCCTTGGCCGGCGAGGACCAGCGGGTCTTCGGGTCCCCGTCGGCGACCGCCGCGGCCGGGAAGGCCGGCGTCTCGTCGCCCGAGGAGGTCGCCGTCGCGCCGACCGCGAGGTCCGGCCCGCCGGTCGGCGGCACCACGTGCACCTGCAGCACCTGCCTGACGGTGGTGCCGCCCGCCACGAAGGACACCGGCACCTGGTACGTCCCGGACGGCGTCCCCGGCGCGGCGGTGACCAGCAGCGGCACGCCCACCCGGCCGCCGCGCGGCACGGCGACCGCCCCGGCCGGGGTCACGGTCAGGCCCTTGGCCGCGGCCGGCACCTCGGTGCGCAGCTCACCGGTGGTGCCCTCGGGGCGGCCGGCCTCCACGGTGGCCTGGGTCCTGGCCGGCGAGGCCGCACCGGTGACGACGTCCAGCGCCGGGTCGGCCAGGCTGAGCCGGGCCGCCGGGACGTCCGCGTACCAGGGGATCACCTGGTTGACGACCGGCGGGTCACCGCCGGGCTTCCAGGTCAGCCGGAACGCGTCGGCCGGCTGCCCGCCGGCCGGCAGCTCGTTGTAGCCGGGCTGCACGGTGCCGATGTCCGTCCAGGTGCCGTCCGAGCGGCGCACCGCGACGGTGGCGACGGCGTGCACGTTCGGGTCGGTCAGCACGGTGAGCCGGTCCAGCGGACGGGCGCTGCCGAGCTCCACGGTGAGCGGCTCGTCCTGGGCGGTCGGTGCCTTGGCCGCGCGGTACGCGGTGTCCGGGTTGCCGTCCAGCACGGCCGCGGCCGAGGAGCCGGGCAGCGCGTCGGGCCCGCCGGAGACGCTGGCCGGGGCCTCGTCCGGGGCGGTGACGGTGAACTCGCGCACCGCGACGGCGGTCTTCTGGGCGGCGGTGGCCCGCAGCCGCACCGCCCGCACCACGGTGCCGGACGGCAGCTGGGCGCTGACCGTCTTCTGGTTCCTCACCACGGCGAGCTGCTTCCAGCCGCCCTCGCCGGTGCTGTACTCCAGCACTCCGTCGCGGATGTAGTCGTCCACGGCGGTCCGGGCGTCGGGGCCGTCGCCCCAGCCGCCCATGAGCACGGTGACGCCGTTGATCGGCCGGCCGGCGCCGAGGTCCACGCCGACCGAGTCGCCGGGCTGCGGGGGAGCGGAGCTCCAGTAGAACGTGTCGGCCTGGCCGTCGGTCATCAGCGCCGGCAGGTGGTCCTGCGCGGTGCCCATGCTGCTGGTCGCGGTGATGCCGCCGCTGACCACGCCGGACCAGTTGTCGGCGGCGCGCACCGCGCGCTCCAGGAACGGGACGAGCACCCCCGCACCGATGGTCGCCGGGGACTGCCCGAGCTGGGCGCGCAGCCCGTTCAGCTGCACCCGGGCCTTCCACGCCGCCGCACCGTCGCCGCCCTTCTGGGCCAGCAGCATGTCCAGCGCGGCCTGCCCGGCCAGCCCGTAGTCCCGCAGCGGGCCCAGCCAGGGGCCGGCCTCGGCGGCCAGCTGGGCGGTGGCCTGGGTGCCGGACAGGGTCTGCCGGGCGGTGGCCATCGCGGCGAAGGCGTCCCGCAGCGGGGCGGCCGCCTCGATCAGCTTGGCGAGGTCCGGCGTGGCCCCCGAGGTGGGCTCGGCGGCCGCCCAGAACCGGTCCAGCAGCGGCGCCAGGTAGCCGGACTCCTGCTTGGACAGGGGCGAGGAGGTGCTGTTGCCGGCCAGTGCGGTGACGGCGGCCAGCGCCGACCCGGCGGGCGTGGCGGCGCCGCCGGTCGGGCCGGCCAGCGAGCGCACCGCGGCCTGCCAGGAGTCCTCGGGCTTGTAACCGGCGGGGTTCCAGGCGAAGTCGCCGGCCGTCGCCAGCGCTATCCGGGAGGCGACCGGCTGCTGCATCGCACCGGTCAGCAGCACCGCCGAGCGGGTGGCGACCTCCGGCTCGCGGCCGGTGTACGCGCCGAGGAACAGCCGGTCCGGGCTGGCGTCGTTGACCGGGTAGTTGTCCATGGTGAGCAGCGGGTGCCCGTACAGGCTGCCGGTGTCGGAGGTCTGGGCGCCGGTGATCTTCTCCGGGATCACCCCGCCGCCGCTCCAGGCCACCTGCACCCCGGCCGGCAGCGCGTCGGCCAGCGCCTTGCGGTACGGCGTGGCGCCCTGCTTGTACAGCTCGGTCGGCACGATCGACAGCGGCGCCAGGCCCGGATTCCGGGCGATCAGCCGGTCCTGCACCTTCCTGACCAGCTCGGCCTGCGCCTTGGCGGCCGCGGCCGGGCCGCTGCCGTAGGTGTCGTGGTCGTCGTCGCAGTGCCACTCGTCGTAGCTGACGTCCAGGAACTGCAGCTGGAAGGCGGTGAAACCGAGCTTGCGCAGCCCGTCCAACTTCGCGACCAGCGCGTTGACGTCCTTGTCGGAGCTGAAGCACAGCGACTGCCCCGGGTCGATCGCGTAGCCCAGGGTGACGTGGTTCTGCCGGGCCCGGTCGCCCAGCTCGCGCAGCTCCGACTGCTGGGCGGCGGGGTAGGCGTCGCGCCAGCGGGACAGCCGGTACGGGTCGTCACCGGGCGCGTAGAGGTAGAAGTTCTGCTTGGAGCGGCCCAGGAAGTCGACCTGGTCGAGCCGCTGCTGCGCGGTCCACGGAGTGCCGTAGAAGGCCTCCGCCGTGCCGCGCACCGCCGCCCCGCTCGGCCAGTCCCGCACCGCGATCCCGGGCAGCCCCAGCCCCGCCGCGCCCGGCCCCTGGCCCTGCTCGGCCGGTACGGCGGCGAGCAACTGGCGCAGGCTCTGCGCGGCGTAGAAGGTGCCGGCCGGGTCCACCCCCGCCAGCACCACCGCGCCGTACGTCCCGCCGCCCTGGGCGGGCAGCTGACCTGCCGACAGCACGTAACCGCCGGCCGGCATGCCCGCCGGCGAGGGCGCGGAGCCGTCCTTGCCACCGGCCGCGGCCGCCAGCAGGCGCAGCGTCCGGTCCACCTCGCCCCCGGCGTCCTCCGCGGGCCCGCCGACGTACACCACCAGCGACCCGGCGGCCGGCGTCCCGCCGTCCGGCTGCGGAACCACCGAGGTGGCACCGGCGACGGCCAGCACCTCCCGCACGGCGTCCACCGCGCCCCGGTCCACCTTCGGCGCGGGCACCAGCGTCACCTCGGCCGGCACCGTCACCGCCCTGCCCGCCACGGTCTGCTCCTGCGGCCGGGGGAACACCTGCGGGTTCGTCACACTGCCCAGCGGCGTCTGCGGCGCCGTGCTCACCACCTCCGGCCCGGGCGTCGCCGCGTACGCCGACGGCAAGGGCCCGGCCAACAGCCCGCCGACCACGGCCGCCGCCGCGACCCCGGCCGCGATCTGCATCGCCCGCCGCCCCGGCCGCCCCGCCGCACGCTCCGCCCGCACCGACGCCAACAGCGGCTCGGTCCCCTTCAGATCGGCGATCAGCCGGTCCGCCGTCCGCGGCGCCAACTGACGACACGTCCGCGCCGTCGCCCGCCGCGCACCCAACGCCGCCGGATGCTGCAGCACCTCCCGCAACGCCGGACTCTGCTCCAACTGCTGCCGCAGCCGCCGCCCGGCCACAACGGACACACGGGCTTGCACAGAAGCCTCCTCAACAGGCCAGGACCACGACGCGAGCAACCCCACCAGCTACCCAACCCGGTGTCAACGCCATCGACGGCTATGCCGACTATGCCCGCTTTCATCCCCCACCCGGCCCTGCCCCGACGACTCGCGGAACCGCGACACGCTGCGGCGATGTTCCCGCCCGCCCGAACCGGTGTGAAGGCGGCGCACACCCGACACCTCCCGTGCGCACCGAATCCACAGCGGAGTCCGGCCGCGGACACGGTCCGGACGTGACGCGAGCTCAGGTTACGTGTCGCGCTGGGTGATCGTGGTGTCACCCGGGTAGGACTGTGGCTGTCCTACCCGGGTGTTGCCGAGACATCGCAGGAGCCGCGAGTGGCCGCGTACCACGACAGTGACGGAGCCGAGCAGGTACCAGCGCAGGACGCGCCGCCACCGCCGGTCGAACTGGTGGCGCTGGCGCAGGCGTACGGGGTGGACACCCGCCATCCGGGGCCCGGTGGGCAGGCGGTGGGGGCACGGACGTTGGTCGCGGTGCTGGGGGCGCTGGGGGTGGCGGCGGGGACGCCCGAGGAGGTGCGGGAGGCGCTGGAGCGTCACCGGGCCGAGCAGCGGGCAAGGTTGCTGCCGCCGTGCGTGGTGGTGCGGCAGGGGCGGCGTACGGCGCTGGACGTGCCGGCCGGTGCCGTCCTGCGGGTGGAGCTGGAGGGCGGCGGGAGTTGGGAGCTGCCGCGCGGCCACTCGCACTGGCTGCCCGCGGACCTGCCGCTCGGGCGGCACGTGCTCAAGGCGGAGTGCCACGGGAGAGCGGCCGAGGCGCCGCTGATCGTCGCCCCCGAGCGACTGCCCCAACTTCCGGGCCGCAGCTGGGGCTTCCTCGCCCAGCTGTACTCCGTGCTGTCGGACCGCTCCTGGGGCATGGGCGACCTCGGTGACCTCGCCGAACTCGCCCAGTGGGCGGGCGCCGGCCTCGGGGCGGGGTTCGTGCAGATCAACCCGCTGCACCAGGCCCTGCCCGGTGCCCCCGGCGTCCCCACCGACCCGTCCCCGTACCGCCCGTCCTCCCGCCGCTTCGCCGATCCGGTGCACCTGCGGATCGAGGCCGTCCCCGAGTACGCGTACCTGGACACCGAACAGCGGGCACGGGCCGACGACCTCACCCGCCGCGCCGCCCGGCTGCGCGAGGAGGTGCTCGGCCACGACGGCCTGATCGACCGCGACGCCGTCTGGGCGCTCAAGCGGGAGGCCCTGGAGCTGCTGCACGAGGTGCCGCGCGGCCCGGGCCGTCAGGCCGCCTACGAGGCGTACCTGCGGCGCGAGGGCGAGTGGCTGCGCCGGCACGCGCTGTGGAGCGCCCTGGCCGAGGTGCACGGCCCGGACTGGCACCACTGGCCGAAGGGCCTGCGTCACCCGGACGGCCCACACGTCGAGCAGGCTGCGAAGGAACACCAGGAGGCAGTCGAGTTCCACCGCTGGCTGGCCTGGCTGGTCGACCAGCAGCTCGCCCACGCCCAGCGCAGCGCCCGCGAGGCGGGCATGCCGGTCGGTCTGGTCCACGACCTGGCGGTCGGCGTCCACCCCGACGGCGCGGACGCCTGGGCGTTGCAGGACGTGCTGGCCGGCGGCATCTCGGTCGGCGCCCCGCCGGACGCCTTCAACGCCCACGGCCAGGACTGGGGCCTGCCGCCCTGGCGTCCGGACGCGCTGGCGAAGGCCGGCTACGCCCCGTACGCGGAGCTGCTGCGCGCGACGACCCGGCACGCGGGCGCCCTGCGCATCGACCACGTGATGGGCCTGTTCCGGCTCTGGTGGGTCCCGGCCGGCCACCCGCCCACCGAGGGCGCCTACGTGCGCTACGACGCCGAGGCGATGCTCGGCGTGCTGGCCCTGGAGGCGCACCGGGCCGGGACGGCGGTGATCGGCGAGGACCTGGGGACGGTCGAGCCGGGGGTGCGGGAGGAGCTGGCGGCGCGAGGCGTCCTCGGCACCTCCGTGCTCTGGTTCGAGCGGGACTGGAGCTCCGGCGGCGGCATCCTGCCCCCGGACCGTTGGCGGGCAGCCTGCCTGGCCACCCTCACCACCCACGACCTGCCGAGCACGGCGGCCCGGCTCTCCGGCGAGCACGTCGAACTGCGGCACCGGCTCGGCCTGCTGGCCCGGCCGCTGGGCGAGGAGCAGGAGGAGGCGGCGACCGAGCTGGCGGACTGGCGGGCCGAGCTGGCCCGACTGGGGCTGCTCCCCGAGGACGAGCCGCTGTCGATGCCGGTGCTGTACCGCTTCCTTCGGGCGACCCCGGCGGAGCTGGTCGGGGTGTGGCTGCCGGACCTGGTCGCCGACCCGCGCCCGCAGAACCTGCCCGGCACCTGGGACCAGTACCCGAACTGGCGCCTCCCGGTCGCCGACGACGCCGGGGTCCCGGTCACCCTCGACCGCCTGGCCGCCGTCCCGGCCGCCCGGCTGCTGGCCCACCTCCTCGCCCTACCCACTCCCACTCCCACTCCCGCTCCGCGCAGCCCGTCAGCCCCGCAGGACCCCACCCCATGAGCGCGAGCGAGCCCCCGACGGACCGGAAGGCCGACCCCGACGCGCGCCCTCCCATAAGCGGCGGGTAAGTTGGAAACGTGGACAAGAGGAACGCTTTGCGAGCCGGCGCGGTCTCCGCAACGGTCACGCTGATGATGCTGCTGTCGTCGCCCGCCATGGCCTTCACCAGGGACGACGGCGATGACCCCGGTTCCGGCCTGAGCGTGGGCCAGACCCTCGGCCTGTACGTGTTCCTCCCGCTCGTCGCCTTCGCGGTGATCGCCGGCCTGGCCGGCCTGCCGTACGGCAAGGGCAAGAAGAAGTAACCCGCGCGCGAAGCGTCCACCAGGACCCGTACGGCCCGCAGGACCCGCGCCGCCCGCAGAACTCGCGCGATCCGTACGGACCCGTACGCCCCGCCGGGCTCGCGCGACCCGCAGCACCCCGAAGGGGCGCCGGACGGATGATCCCCGTCCGGCGCCCCTTCGGGTTTTCCCGACGCCCGGTCAGCGCCCCCCGGCCGCCCGGTCCACCGCCTGGGCCTTGAGCGCGCGCTCGACCCCGGCCCGCGCCTCGACCACCTGGCGCCGCAGCGCCGGGGCCGGCTCGGCCTCGGCCAGCCAGGCGTCGGTGGCCGCGAGCGTCGCCTCGGACACCTGCAGCGCCGGGTACAGCCCGCCGATGATCTGCTGCGAGATCTCGTGGCTGCGGGTCTCCCAGACGCCCTTGACCGCGGCGAAGTACTTCTCCGTGTACGGCGCCAGCAGCTCCCGCTGGTCCGACTGCTGGAAGCCGGCGATCACGGCCTCCTGGACGTAGTTGGTCAGCTTGTCCGACTCCACCACCGCCGCCCAGGCCTCCGCCTTGGCCTCGGCGGTCGGCCGGGCGGCACAGCAGGTGGCCGCGTGCTCCTGGCCGGCCGCGGTGTTGTCGCGCTCCAGCTCGGCGGCGACGGCGGCCTCGTCCGCCCGGCCGGTGGCCGAGAGCCGGGTCAGCAGCGTCCAGCGCAGCTCGGTGTCCACCGCCAGGCCCTTGATCTCCACCGAGCCGTCCAGCAGCCCGGCGAGCAGCGCGAGCTGCCCGTCGGTGCGGGCGACGGAGGCGAGGGTGCGGGCCCAGGCCAGCTGGTGGTCGCTGCCGGGCTCCGCGGCGCGCAGGTGCTCCTCGGCGGCGGCGGCCCAGCGGGCGAGACCCGCCTCGCGCCAGTCCGGATCGGCGTAGGCGTCCAGGGCGAGCTTGACCTGGCGCTGGACGGACTGCACCACGCCGATGTCGCTCTCCCGCCCGATGCCGGACAGCGCCAGCGACAGGTAGTCGCGGGCGGCCAGTTCGCCGTCGCGGGTCATGTCCCAGGCGGAGGCCCAGCACAGCGCGCGCGGCAGCGACTCGGTGAAGCCGCCGAGGTGCTCGGTGACGACGGCCATCGAGTCCTCGTCCAGCCGGATCTTGGCGTACGAGAGGTCGTCGTCGTTGAGCAGCACGACGGCCGGCCGGTGCCGTCCGACCAGCTCCGGCACCTCGGTGCGCGGGCCGTCGACGTCCAGCTCGATCCGGTCGGTGCGCACCAGAGCGCCGTCCGCCAGCTCGTACAGGCCGATGGCGATCCGGTGCGGCCGCAGCACGGCCTCGCCCTTGGCGCCGGCCGGCAGCGCGGGCGCCTCCTGCAGCACCGCGAACGACTCGATCTCACCGTCCGTGTTCAGCATGATGGACGGCCGCAGCACGTTGATGCCGGCGGTCTCCAGCCAGGACTTGGACCAGGCCTTGAGGTCGCGCCCGCTGGCCTCCTCCAGCGCCCCGAGCAGGTCGCTCAGCCGCGTGTTGCCCCAGGCGTGACGCTTGAAGTACGCCTGCACGCCCTGGAAGAAGGCGTCCTGGCCGACGTACGCCACCAGCTGCTTGAGCACCGATGCGCCCTTGGCGTAGGTGATGCCGTCGAAGTTGACCTGGACGTCCTCCAGGTCGTTGATGTCCGCCATGATCGGGTGGGTGGACGGCAGTTGGTCCTGCCGGTAGGCCCAGGTCTTCATCTGGTTGGCGAACGTGGTCCAGGAGTGCGGCCACCGCGAGCCGGGCGCCTCGGCCTGGCAGACGGCCTCGGCGAAGGTGGCGAAGGACTCGTTCAGCCAGAGGTCGTTCCACCACTCCATGGTGACGAGGTCGCCGAACCACATGTGCGCCAGCTCGTGCAGGATCGTCGCGGCGCGCGCCTCATACGCGGCGTCGGTGACCTTGGAGCGGAACACGTACTGGTCACGGAAGGTGACGGCGCCCGCGTTCTCCATCGCGCCGGCGTTGAACTCCGGGACGAAGAGCTGGTCGTACTTGGCGAAGGGGTACGGGTAGTCGAACTTCTCCTGGAAGTAGTCGAATCCCTGCTTGGTGACGGCGAAGATCGCCTCGGCGTCCAGGAACTCGCGCAGCGACGGGCGGCAGTAGACGCCCAGCGGCACGCGCTGCTCGCCGTTCTCGTAGGTGTCGAAGACGCCCACGTACGGGCCGGCGATGAGCGCCGTGATGTAGGTGGAGATCCGGCCGGTGGGCTCGAACTTCCAGACCCGGGTGTCGCCTTCGCCGACCGGCTCCGGGGTCGGCGAGTTGGAGACCACGACCCAGCCGGTGGGGGCGGTCACGGTGAAGGCGAAGGTGGCCTTCAGGTCGGGCTGTTCGAAGCTGGCGAAAACCCGGCGGGCGTCCGGCACCTCGAACTGGGTGTACAGGTAGGTCTCTCCGTCGACCGGGTCGACGAACAGGTGCAGGCCCTCACCGGTGTTGGTGTAGGCGCAGTCGGCGACGACGCGCAGCTCGTTCTCGGCGGCCAGGTTCGGCAGCGGGATGCGGCTGTCGGCGAAGCTGCCGGGGTCGAGCGGGGCGCCGTTGAGGGTGATCTCCTCGACGCTCGGGGCGACGAGGTCGATGAAGCTGTCCGCGCAGGGCGTGGTGGCGGTGAACCGGACCACCGTGGTGGACCGGAAGGTGCCACCCTCGCGGGGCGAGCTGAGGTCGAGCTCGATGTCGTACGCGTCCACCCGGAGGAGGTCGGCCCGGGCGCGGGCCTCCTCGCGGGTCAGGTTGGTGCCGGGCACTCGCTGCACTCCTTTGTCAGGCTGATGGACGGAATCCTCGCATGCCCGACGTCCCGGCCGGCCCGGAAATCGCAGGCGGGGCGGGCCCGTAGCGGAGGGCTGTCCACGACAGTCCCTCCGCCCGTGCCCGCCCCGCCCGGCGGATGCCCGCGGCCCGGGGTCGGACCCCGGAATCCTCGGCCGGTGTCACCGTCCCGCGGCCGGTGTCACCGTCACTTCGACCACTTCGTCATCGGCGTCGAGTAGCTGCTGGCGCGACGGAAGGCGATGATCGCGCTGTTGTCGTCGGTGACGTAGTACTCGGCCCCGCTCATCCCGATGTCCATGCCGTCCGGCATCGCCATGGTGCCGATGTCACTCATCGAACCGTCGCTCGGCGACAGCGTCACCAGCTTGGCCGGCTTGTCGTAGCCCTGGCCGACGATCGCCCGGACCTTGCCGTCCTTGGTGGTGCCGGAGACCAGCCGCATGTCGTCGCTGCTCGTCGCGGCGGAGGTGGACCACAGGCGCTTGCCGGTGTTCAGGTCGTACGCGTTGATGCCCGACTTGCTGCCGGTGATCTGGACGTACAGCGTGGTGCCGCTGACCACGTTCTGGGTGACGGCGTCGGACAGGCCCGACAGGCGCAGGCTGTCCGAGCCGGCCTCCTTGGTCGACATCTGGTTGCCGGGCTTGTTGTCCTTGTCGAACGGCAGGAGGTAGTCACCGTTGGGGCCGCTGGTCATCAGCACCACCAGGGGGTTGCTGCTGATCACCTTGTCGACGCGCTCGATGGTGCCGGTGAGCGTGATCGGCTGGCTGGTCGGCTGCCCGGTGTCGGCGTTGACGATCTGCAGCACCGACTTCGGGCTGACGTCGTAGCACCGATCGGTGATCGCGATCTGCCCGCCGGCCGTGGCGCCGTACGCGCTGCAGTCCTTGCCGCGGCCCTTGAACTGCCAGACGGGCTGGCCGTTGTCGATGTTCAGCCCGCCGACCGGGCCGACGGCGACGACCTTGTCCGTGACACCCAGGGTCGGCGAGGACAGCCGGTCCGCGGTGGCCTTGACGGTCCAGAGCAGCTTGCCCTGGGAGATGTCGACGGCGCCGATGGTGGAGCAGTCGTAGTCACCGGTGTTGTAGGAGACCGCGACGATGTTCTTGGAGTTGTGCGAGTAGGAGGCGGTGCACAGCTCCTTGGAGCCGGACGGCACCGGGATGTTCCAGGCCTCCTTGCCGTCCGCGAGGTTGTAGGCCCGGATGCCGGTGCCGTCCGCGCGCACCGCGGTCTGGCCGGTGCTCCAGGCCCCGAGCAACTGCGAGGAGTCGGAGTTCTGCGGCTTGGCGGCGTCCCAGGCGACCTTGTACGTCGCCTTCGACGGGGCGGTGGTGGAGCCCCCGTCGTCGCCGGCGGTGGTGCCGTTCGTGGTCGCGGCGGTGGTGCCGCCGTTGTCGGCCACCGGGTCGTGCTTGGGGTTCCCCGTGAGCAGGACGACCAGCGCGATCACGATGGCGACCACCAGCACACCGCCGATGATGCCGCCCCACAGCATCACGGGGTTGCGCCGCGCGGGCGCGACGGGCACCGGAGCGCCCGGGTAGCTGTAGCCGGGCTGCTGGTAGTTGTACCCGCCGGCGTTGTAGTCGGGGGCGGGGTAGCCACCGCCGGGCACCGGGTCGTAGGGGCCGACCGGCGCGCCGGCCGGAGGCGGCGGCGGTGCCTGCGGGGGGAGGGCGGCCGCGGTCGGCGCGTACGGCACGTAGTCGACGCCCCCCGGCGGCTGCGCGGGCGGTGCCGGCGGCTGGGCCGGTGCGGGCGGTGCGGCCTGGCCCGGAATGGCCGAGCCGTCGAGCTGCGTCATCTGGTCCGCGACGGCGGCCGGATCGACTCCGCCGCCTGCCGGGCGCCCGAACGAGACGCCGCGGTTCTCCTGCGGGCCACTGCCCGGCGCTTCGCCCGCGCCCGGCGTAGGGTGATCCCCTGCCATCTGATTCCCCGTCATGTCTGGAAGCGTCCCCCTGCGGTACCGTCCGCGGTCCGGTGGGACGGGTGAGATTCGGCACCATGCTAGTGGTGGGTCGTTTTCGGCCGTCGCCAGGACTGCCGAACCCCGCCCCGACAGGCCCTGACCGCGCAACACTTTCACCGCCCACCCACGCCGCCCCCACGCCCGCGCACCCGCCCGCGCACCCGCCATCCCGAGGTCACCCAACCCCGACCCCCGTCGGAACCGGCCCCGGCACCGCCCCCACCCGCCCCGGTCACCGCACCGAACCCAACCCTCCCGAGAGCCCACCCCCACACCGGCACCCCCCGCGCCGTAC
Organism: Kitasatospora sp. NPDC029312; assembly: GCF_055569215.1. Classification (NCBI taxonomy): domain Bacteria; kingdom Bacillati; phylum Actinomycetota; class Actinomycetes; order Kitasatosporales; family Streptomycetaceae; genus Kitasatospora; species Kitasatospora sp. NPDC029312. The sequence goes on from NZ_JBVHXY010000037.1 coordinate 23,780, forward strand.
CCTTCAGGAGTTGAAGGGGACACCCGGCGGAGGGATCCCCGCCCTGGGAGGGTGGATCATGTCGACGGACACACCGGGCTCGCAGTCGTCGCTGCACCGGGCGAACCTGGAGCGGGTGCTCCGGGCGGTGCGGATGGCCGGTTCGCTCACCCAGGCCGAGATCGCCCGCGGCACCGGCCTCTCCGCGGCCACCGTCTCCAACATCGTGCGGGAACTGAAGGAGAGCGGCACCGTCGTGGTCGCCGACACCTCCTCCGGCGGCCGCCGTGCCCGCAGCGTCTCGCTCAGCGGCGACGCCGGCATCGTCGTCGGCATCGACTTCGGCCACACCCACCTGAGGGTCGCGGTCGGCAACCTGGCGCACCGGGTGCTCGCCGAGGAGAGCGCCCCGATCGACGTGGACGTCTCCGCCGCGCAGGGCTTCGACCGGGCCGAGGCGATGGTCGATCGGCTGCTGGAGCAGGCCGGCTTCCGCCCGGAGAAGGTGATCGGCGTCGGCCTCGGCGTGCCCGGCCCGATCGACGTGGAGACCGGCGCGCTCGGCTCGACCGCGATCCTGCCCGGCTGGACGGGCATCGCCCCGGGCCGGGAGCTGGCCGAGCGCCTGGGCATGTCGGTGCACGTGGACAACGACGCCAACCTGGGCGCGCTCGGCGAGCTGGTCTGGGGGGCCGGCCGGGGGCTGAGCGACCTCGCCTACATCAAGATCGCCAGCGGCGTCGGCGCCGGCCTGGTGGTCAACGGCCAGATCTACCGCGGCCCGGGCGGCACCGCGGGTGAGATCGGGCACATCACCCTGGACGAGGCGGGCCCGGTCTGCCGCTGCGGCAACCGCGGCTGCCTGGAGACCTTCGTCGGCTCCCGCTACCTGCTCTCGTTGCTCAGCTCGACCCTCGGCCCGGACCTCACCCTGCCCCGGCTGGTCGAGCTGGCCCACCAGGGCGACCTCGGTTGCCGCCGGGTGATCGCCGACGCCGGCCGGCAGATCGGTACGGGCGTGGCCACCCTGTGCAACCTGCTCAACCCCCGCCGGGTGATCCTCGGCGGTGACCTCGCCGAGGCCGGTGAGCTGGTGCTCGCTCCGATCCGCGACTCGGTCGCCCGGTACGCGATCCCGAGCGCCGCCCGCCAGCTCTCGGTCGTCCCGGGCACCCTCGGCGGCCGGGCCGAGGTGCTCGGGGCGCTGGCCCTGGTGATGAGCGAGATGGGGGAGTCCGGCGCCCTCGGCCGCCACTGAGGCCGTCACCCGCGCCGGCCCGGCGCGACATCGATGGCCCCGGCGTGCCGGCGCCCTCCGCCCCGCAGAACACCCATCCGTCAACGCCGCATTGACCCAACGTCCCCGGCCCGACCTCCCGGAATGGCGGTAACCGCTCGGTGGCACCGGGCGCGCCGCTCGGTGTCCGTCAAGCGGACATTAGACTCGACCGGTCGGCATCGACCGCGACCGCCGGCCTGCCGCCGGACCGGGCAGCGACGCCCGTCGGACCGCACGCGGTCCGTGAACACTGAACGAGGAGGAACGGGTGGCCCTGCTGACCCGCATTCGGGGACCGCGCGATCTCGACCGGCTCACGCCCGGACAGCTGGCCGCACTGGCCCAGGAGATCCGGACCTTCCTGGTGACCGAGGTCTCGAAGACGGGCGGACACCTCGGCCCCAACCTCGGCGTGGTGGAGCTCACCATCGCGCTGCACCGGGTCTTCGACTCGCCGCGCGACCGCATCCTCTTCGACACCGGACACCAGAGCTACGTCCACAAGCTGCTCACCGGCCGCCAGGACTTCTCCCGGCTGCGGATGAAGGGCGGCCTGTCCGGCTACCCGTCCCGCGCCGAGTCCGAGCACGACGTGATCGAGAACTCGCACGCCTCCACGGTGCTCTCGTACGCCGACGGCCTGGCCAAGGCCAACCAGCTCCAGGGCAAGAACGACCCGGTGGTCGCCGTCATCGGCGACGGCGCGCTGACCGGCGGCATGGCCTGGGAGGCGATCAACAACATCGCCGACGCCAGGGACCGCCCCGTCGTCATCGTCGTCAACGACAACGAACGCTCCTACTCGCCGACCATCGGCGGGATGGCCAACCACCTCGCCACGCTGCGCACCACCCAGGGCTACGAGCGCTTCCTGTCCTGGGGCAAGGACGCGCTGCAGCGCACCCCGGTCGTCGGCCAGCAGCTGTTCGAGACGCTGCACGGCGCCAAGAAGGGCCTCAAGGACTTCATCGCCCCGCAGGGCATGTTCGAGGACCTCGGCCTCAAGTACATCGGCCCGATCGACGGCCACGACCTGACCGCCCTGGAGTCGGCGCTGACCAAGGCGCGCGGCTTCGGTGGCCCGGTGATCGTGCACTGCCTCACCGAGAAGGGCCGCGGCTACCACGCCGCCGAGAACAACGACGAGGACCGCTTCCACGCGGTGGGCGTGATCCACCCGGAGACCGGCCTGCCGATCAAGAGCGCCGGCAAGGACTGGACCTCGGTCTTCGCCGAGGAGATGGTCGCGCTCGGCCGTGAGCGCGAGGACCTCGTCGGCATCACCGCCGCGATGCTCCACCCGGTGGGCCTGGCCCCCTTCGCCGAGGCCTTCCCGGAGCGGATCTTCGACGTCGGCATCGCCGAGCAGCACGCCGTCACCAGCGCTGCGGGCCTGGCCACCAACGGCCTGCACCCGGTGGTCGCGGTCTACGCGACCTTCCTCAACCGGGCCTTCGACCAGGTCCTGATGGACGTCGCCCTGCACAAGCTGGGCGTCACCTTCGTACTCGACCGGGCCGGGGTGACCGGGGCCGACGGCGCCTCGCACAACGGCATGTGGGACATGTCGATCCTCCAGGTCGTGCCGACCCTGCGGCTGGCCGCCCCGCGCGACGCCGACCAGCTGCGCGCCCAGCTGCGCGAGGCCGTCCAGGTCGAGGACGCCCCCACCGTCGTCCGCTACTCCAAGGGCACGGTCGGCCCGGCCGTCCCCGCGGTCGGCAAGGTCGGCGGGATGGACGTGCTGCGCGCCGCGGCGGAGCCGAGCGGTGCGCACCGCGCCGACGTGCTGATCGTCTCGGTCGGCGCGATGGCCTCGATGAGCCTCGAGGTCGCCGACCTGCTGGCCGCCGAGGGCATCACCGCCACCGTGGTGGACCCGCGCTGGGTCAAGCCGGTCGACCCGGCCCTGCCGGGCCTGGCCGCCGAGCACCGGGTGGTCGTCACGATCGAGGACAACGGCCGGACCGGCGGCGTCGGCGCCGCCGTCGCGCAGGCGCTGCGGGACGCGGACGTGGACCTGCCGGTGCGCGACTTCGGCATCCCGCAGGAGTTCCTGGACCACGCCAGCCGGGACGAGATCCTGGCCGAGATCGGCCTGAACGCCCCGGACATCGCCGGCAAGGTGACCGCCCTGGTGGCGAAGCTGGACGCGGCGCCGGTCGAGGCCTGACGGCGGTCCGGTGGAACGGGCCCGGAGGTCGTCCTAGCCCGTTCCGCCGACGACCGGTTGTCCTAACTTCGTAACAGCTCGTCACGGAACAAGCTGACAATCGCACTGAAAGGCGGTACCGGCGCCACCGGCTCCGATCCCGCCGGGTAGGTTGTCAACCGTGCCCACCCCCACCCGCCTCCGCCCCGCCGGACCGGCCGAGCGCCTGCCCGAGCGCGCCCGGACCCACCTACGCCAGGGGTACTGGACGAGGCTGGTGCCGGTGCTCGCGCTGGTGGCACTGGTCACCCACATCCCCTCCTTCGTCCGGCCCGTCTGGAGCCCGGACGAGGGGTTCCTGGCCACCCAGGCCCGGATGCTGGCGGACGGCGGGGTGCTGTACGACACCGTGGTGGACCGCAAGCCGCCGCTGCTGCCCTGGCTCTACCAGTCCTGCTTCGCGGTCTTCGGCTCCGCCTCGCTCTGGCCGCTGCGCACCCTCGCCGTGGTGGCCCACCTGGGCACCGCGATCCTGCTGGCCTCGATCGCCCGCGGCCGCTGGGGCAACCGCGCCGGGGCCGGGGCCGGACTGCTGTACCTGCTGATCTCCATCGGGCTCTCCCCCGAGGACACCCAGGCGGCGACCTTCGAGGTCTTCATGCTGCCCGCCATGGTGGCCGCCTTCCGGTACGCCGAACGGCGCCGCTGGCTGGCCGCGGGCATCGCGGTCGCGCTCTGCTCGCTGACCAAGCAGACCGGCGGCGCCGTCCTGCTGCCGGTGCTCTGGATGCTGCTCCAGGACGCCCGCCGACGGGGGGTGCGCTGGCCGCCCGCCCTGTTCAAGATCGGGTTCGGCTTCGCGGTGCCGATAGCGCTGGTCGCGGTCATCCTGACCAAACCCAAGGGCTTCCTCTTCTGGGTGGTCACCGGCAGCGGCGACTACGCCACCTTCGGCGGCGCCTGGCTGCAGATGCTCGGCCGCGCCTTCGGCAACCTCGGCATCCTGGCCGCGGCGGGCCTCGGCTTCCTCTACCCGGTCGGCCGCCGGCTCTGGTTCAAGCACCGCCACCGCCCGCTGCCGGTGGCCGGCGAGGAGCACGGCTCGACCACCGACCTGTGGGTGTGGCTGCTCTCCTCGGCCGTCGCGGTCAGCGTGGGCTTCCACTTCTTCGGCCACTACTACCTGCAGCTGATCCCCCCGCTGGTGCTGCTCGGCACCGGCGCGGTAGCCACCTCGGCGATCCGCTGGAAGCCCGTCCTGGTGTACACCACCGCCGCCGCGACGGTCTTCTGGGGCCTGGCGCTGGCCTGGCCGGGGGAGCAGATGAGCCGCAACACCGAGGTCGCCACCGCGGTCGCCGCCCAGACCACCCCCAAGGACACGGTGCTGGTCTGGGGCATGCACCCCGAGCTGTACTGGCTGGCCGACCGCAAGCCCGCGACCCGCTACCTGACCGCGGGCTTCCTCACCAACTACAGCGGCGGCAAGGACGGCAGCCAGAACGTGGGCGAGCAGTTCAGCGTCAACAACGCCTGGCAGACCTTCGACAAGGAGCTGGCCAACGGCCTGCCCGAGGTCTTCGTGGACGACTCCGGCATCGCCCCGTACCAGCCGGTGATGATCCCCCGCATCGAGAACCTGCTGGACACCCACTACGAGATGATCGGCGTCATCGGCGACACCGTGGTCTACCGCCTCAAGCACTGACCCGCATCGGACACCGACCGGCTCGGCCACCGAGCGCACACCGAGCACACGCGAAGGAGCCCCGGCGACCAGGTCGCCGGGGCTCCTTCCGTGGCGCTACGCCTTACGCGGGCACCGAGGCCACGCCGGGGGCGAGGAACCGCTTGCCGTTCACCCGCTCCGAGACGCCCTCACGGTCCAGGTACGGGGTGATCCCGCCCAGGTGGAAGGGCCAGCCGGCGCCGGTGATCATGCAGAGGTCGATGTCCTGCGCCTCGGCGACGACACCCTCCTCCAGCATCAGGCCGATCTCCTGGGCGACGGCCTCCAGCGCGCGGTTCAGGACCTGCTCCTCGGTGAGCACCGTGTCGCCGAAGGTCAGCAGCTCCAGCACCTCGGGGTCGAGGACCTGCTTGCCGTCCACCCAGGTGTAGAAGCCGCGCTTGCCGGCCTTGACCACCTTGGCGAGGTTCTCGGAGACGGTGAACCGCTCCGGGAAGGCGCCGTGCAGGGTCTCCGAGACGTGCAGGGCGATGGCCGGGCCGACCAGCTCCAGCAGCACGATCGGGGACATCGGCAGGCCGAGCGGCTCGACGGCCTTCTCGACGTCGGCGATAGGGGTGCCCTCGTCGATGATGCTCTGGATCTCGCCCATGAAGCGGGTGAGGATCCGGTTCACCACGAACGCCGGGGCGTCCTTGCACAGCACCGAGGTCTTCTTCAGCTTCTTCGACACGGCGAAGGCGGTGGCCAGCGACGCGTCGTCGGTCTTGTCGCCGCGGACGATCTCCAGCAGCGGCAGGATCGCGACCGGGTTGAAGAAGTGGAAGCCGACGACCCGCTCCGGGTGCTTCAGCTTCGAGGCCATCTCGGTGACCGACAGCGAGGAGGTGTTGGTCGCCAGCACGCAGGTCGGCGAGACCACGTTCTCCAGGTCCGCGAAGACGGTCTGCTTGACGCCCATCTCCTCGAACACGGCCTCGATGACGAAGTCCGCGTCGCCGAAGGCCACGGCCTTGTCGAGCGAGCCGGAGACCAGGCCCTTGAGGCGGTTGGCCTTGTCCTGGCCGATCCGGCCCTTGGAGAGCAGCTTGTCGATCTCGGCGTGGACGTAGCCGACGCCCTTGTCGACGCGCTCCTGGTCGATGTCGGTGAGGACCACCGGCACCTCCAGGCGGCGGGCGAACAGCAGCGCCAGCTGGGAGGCCATCAGACCGGCGCCGACGACGCCGACCTTGCTGACCGGGCGGGCCAGCGACTTGTCCGGCGCGCCGACCGGGCGCTTGGCCCGACGCTGCACCAGGTTGAAGGCGTAGATGCCGCTGCGCAGTTCGCCGCTCATGATGAGGTCGGCCAGGGCCGCGTCCTCGGCGTCGAAGCCGGCCTGCAGGCTGGCCTTGTCGGCGAGGTCGGCGTCCTTGACGGCGGCGATGATGTCCAGCGCCTTGTAGGCGGCCGGAGCGGCGCCGTGCACCTTGCCGTCGGCGACCAGACGGCCCCAGGCGACGGCGTCGTCCCAGGCCTTGCCGCGGTCGATCGCCTCGCGCTCGACGACGACGTCGCCCTTGAGCACCTTGGCGGCCCACAGCAGCGACTGCTCCAGGAAGTCGGCCGGCTCGAAGATCGCGTCGGCGATCCCCAGCTCGAACACGTCCTTGCCCTTGAGCTGCTTGTTCTGGTTCATCGAGTTCTCGATGATGACCTTGACGGCCTTACCGGCGCCGATCAGGTTCGGCAGGATGGTGCAGCCGCCCCAGCCGGGGACGAGGCCGAGGAAGACCTCGGGCAGCGAGAAGGCCGGGACGCCCGCCGAGACCGTGCGGTAGTCGCAGTGCAGGCCGACCTCGACGCCGCCGCCCATGGCCGCGCCGTTGTAGAAGGCGAAGGTCGGGACGGGCAGCGCGGCGATCCGCTTGAAGACCTCGTGGCCGCCCTTGCCGATGGCCAGCGCGTCCGCGTGCTGCTTGAGCAGCTCGACGCCCTTGAGGTCGGCACCGACCGCGAAGATGAACGGCTTGCCGGTGATCGCGGCGCCCACGATCTTGCCCTCGGCGGCCTCGGCCTCGACCTGGTCCAGCGCCTCGGACAGCTTGAGCAGCGAGCCCGGGCCGAAGGTGGTCGGCTTGGTGTGGTCGAAGCCGTTGTCCAGGGTGATCAGGGCCAGCTTGCCGGCCTTCAGCGGCAGGTCCAGGTGGCGGACGGGCGCGGTCGTGACGACCTCGCCCGGGAACAGCTCGGCGCCGTGCTGGAGCAGCTCAGTGGTGTTGGTCATGATCACTTACCACCCTCGAACTCAGCCGACTTTTCCGCTCCGCTCCAATGGGGGTTCTCCCAGATGACGGTCCCGCCCATGCCGAAGCCGATGCACATCGTGGTGAGGCCGTAGCGGACGTCCGGGCGCTGCTCGAAGCGGCGGGCCAGCTGGTTCATCAGGCGCACGCCCGAGGAGGCCAGCGGGTGGCCGAAGGCGATCGCACCGCCGTACGGGTTGACCCGCTCGTCGTCGTCCGCGATGCCGTAGTGGTCGAGGAAGGCCAGCACCTGGACGGCGAAGGCCTCGTTGACCTCGAAGGCCTGGATGTCGTCGATGGTGAGGCCGGCCTTGGCCAGGGCCTTCTCGGTGGCCGGCACCGGGCCGATGCCCATGACCTCGGGCTCGACGCCCGCGAAGGCGTAGGAGACCAGGCGCATCTTGACCGGGAGGCCGAGCTCCTCGGCGACGTCCTCGGCGGCCAGCAGCGAGGCGGTGGCACCGTCGTTCAGACCGGCCGAGTTGCCCGCGGTGATGTTGCCGTGCGGACGGAACGGGGTCTTCAGACCCGCCAGGGACTCCATGGTGGTGCCCGGGCGCAGCGGCTCGTCCACGGTGGCCAGGCCCCAGCCGGTCTCGCCGACCTCGGGGTTGGTGTTGCGGATCGAGATCGGCACCAGGTCGGGCTGGATGTCGCCGTTGGCGTACGCCTTGGCGGCCTTCTCCTGGGAGCGCACGGCGTAGGCGTCGCAGCGCTCCTTGGTGATGTGCGGGAAGCGGTCGTGCAGGTTCTCCGCCGTCATGCCCATGAACAGGGCGGACTCGTCGACGAGCTTCTCGGACACGAAGCGCGGGTTCGGGTCGACGCCCTCGCCCATCGGGTGGCGGCCCATGTGCTCGACACCGCCGGCCACGACCACGTCGTACGCGCCGAAGGCGATGCCGCCGGCGGTGGTGGTCACGGCCGTCAGCGCGCCGGCGCACATGCGGTCGATCGCGTAGCCGGGGACGGACTTCGGCAGGCCGGACAGCAGGGCGGCGGTGCGCCCGATGGTCAGACCCTGGTCGCCGATCTGCGTGGTGGCCGCGATCGCGACCTCGTCGATGCGCTCGACGGGCAGGTTCGGGTTCCGGCGCACGAGCTCCCGGATGCACTTGACGACGAGGTCGTCGGCGCGCGTCTCGTGGTAGATGCCCTTCGGGCCGGCCTTGCCGAACGGGGTGCGGACGCCGTCAACGAAGACGACGTCCCTCGCGGTACGAGGCACGGGGGCTCTCCTCCCAGGGACCAACATTTCGAGGTGGGCAGGCTGCCGCCGGCGAAGATCCGAGCGGCGCCGCATCACGGTCATGCTACCCGTCGGTAACCAGCCTGCCCAGGCCCCTCGGAGGGTTCGGACCGTGTGTCCCGCGACACGTCCGACCAGGAATGCTTCCCGGACATGCCGAAGGGGATGCCGTCCGTACGGATGACATCCCCTTTTCGGAGTCCTGCGCGGGCGTGCCGCCCGGTCGCTCCCGCCCCGGCTCGGCGCCCGGTCAGTCCTGGGCCGTGGCGGCCGCGACGAACGCGGCGGCCATTGACGGCGCCACCAGGTCCACCTGCCACTGCCGGGCGCCGAGCCGGCGCAGCGCGGCGGCCACGCCCTCGGCGCTCAACTCGGCCGGCGGCTCCCAGGAGACCCGGCGCACCAGGTCCGGGGTGATCAGGTTCTCGGCCGGCAGGTGGTGACGCTCGGCCAGCTCGCTCACCGCGGCCCGGGCGCCGGACAGCCGGGCGGCGGCCACCGGGTCCTTCTCGGCCCAGGCGCGCGGCGGCGGCGGTCCGTCGTGCGGCGCGGCGGCCGGCGGCAGCTGGTTCTCCGGGATCTCCCGGGCACGCTGCACCGCCGCGAGCCACTGCTCCAGCTGGCGCCGGTGCAACCGGGGCCCGAAGCCCTGCACGCCCTGGAGCGCGGCGATGTTCAACGGCATGGCCAGCGCGGCGTTGACGATCGCGGCGTCCGAGAGCACCCGACCGGGGGACACGTCGCGCTCCTGCGCCAGCCGGTCGCGGGTCAGCCACAGCTCGCGCACCACGGCCAGCTGGCGGCGCCGGCGGACCTTGTGCAGCTGCGAGGTGCGCCGCCAGGGGTCGGTGCGCGGGGCCGGGCGGGGCGCGGCGGCGATCGCGGCGAACTCCTCCAGGGCCCAGCCGAGCTTGCCCTGGGCGTCCAGCTCCTGTTCGAGTGCGTCGCGCAGCTCGACCAGCACCTCGACGTCCAGAGCCGCGTAGCGCAGCCAGGGCTCGGGCAGCGGGCGGGTGGACCAGTCCACCGCCGAGTGCTCCTTGGCCAGGCTCAGCCCGAGCACGTTCTCGGTCATCGGCCCGAGGCCGACCCGGGCGAAGCCGGCGATCCGGCCGGCCAGCTCGGTGTCGAACAGGCGCTGGGGTCTCATGCCCACCTCGGCCAGGCAGGGCAGGTCCTGGGTGGCGGCGTGCACCACCCACTCGGCGTCCGCGATGGCGGCGCCCAGTGCGCTGAGGTCGGGGCAGGCGATCGGGTCGATCAGGGCGGAGCCGGCGCCCGCGCGGCGCAGCTGGATCAGGTACGCGCGCTGCCCGTAGCGGTAGCCCGAGGCGCGCTCGGCGTCGACGGCGACCGGCCCGGCGCCCGCCGCGAAGGCGGCGATCGTGGCGGCCAGCGCCTGCTCGTCCGCCACGACGGGCGGGATCCCCTCCTTCGGTTCGAGGAGCGGGACCGGGGCTGCTTCTTCTGGGATGGCTGCTACGGCGTCGGTCACCCACCAAGGGTACGACGGTCACCGGAACCGGGAGTGTGGTCGGACTGGTCAGGCTGGTGCGGCCGGAGGCGGCGGTGCCCTCCGCGCCTGCGGCGGCTGAGCTCTCATACCGCTGCGGGGGGGGGGGGGGGGGGGGGGGGTGGGGGGGGGGGGGAAGGGTGGGGGGGGGGGGGGGGGGGGGGGGGGGGGGGGGGGGGGGGGGGGGGGAGGAGGGGG
>NZ_JBVHXY010000037.1:34136-77709 GCF_055569215.1 Kitasatospora sp. NPDC029312
AGCGGCGCGCTGGCTAGCCTAGCGCCTATGGGTACCAATACGCCTCCCTCCCTCCCCCCCCCCCCCCCCCCCCCGGTCCCGTCCGGTCGGCTCAGTGGATGATGCCGGTGCGCAGCGCGACCGCGACCATCCCGGCGCGGTCGCCGGTGCCGAGCTTGCGGGCGATCCGGGCCAGGTGGCTCTTCACGGTGAGGGCCGACAGGCCCATCGCCACGCCGATCGCCTTGTTGGACTGGCCCTCGGCGACCAGTCGCAGCACCTCGACCTCGCGGCCGGACAGCTCGCGGTAGGCGGCCTGCTGCGGGGTCGGCGCACCGGGGGCCCCGGGCGCACCCGGAGCGCCGGCGGCGCCCGGCATGCCCGGCATCCCGGGGCGGCGCATCCGTCCGGCGAGCCCGGCGGCACCGAGCGGCAGGCCCGGGCGACCGGGCATCGCGACGTTGGTGCGGGTACCGGTGACCACGTAGCCCTTGACGCCGCCGGCCAGTGCGGAGCGCACGGCGCCGATGTCGTCGGCCGCGGACAGCGCCAGACCGTTGGGCCAGCCCGCGGCGCGGGTCTCGGCGAGGATCGTCAGGCCGGAGCCGTCCGGCAGGTGTACGTCGGCGACGCAGATGTCGCGCGGGGTGGAGACCCGGGGGCGGGCCTCGGCGATCGAGGACACTTCGATGACGTCACGGACTCCGAGCGCCCACAGGTGGCGGGTGACGGTGTTTCGGACGCGGGGATCTGCGATGACCACCATGGCGGTGGGCTTGGTCGGGCGGTAGGCGACCACGTTTGCGGGGTGCTCAAGAAGGACCGACACCAGGCCTCCTGCGTGGAGTGGCGGACGGAACCCCGAGGGGGCGGTCGGAGTCTTCCGCGTTCGGAAAGGGTCACAGTCTGCTTCGGCAGCTACCGTGCCCGGCTTTAGCGAAAGATCACGATCTAGTGAGTAACAATACGGACAAATCGCGCATATGACTGATGAGACATGCCTTGAAATCGCACAAAATCGATCAGAATCGATGCCGAGTCGGTCGGTTTTGAGCGGTTAATTGACGCAGAGCGGGATCGAAGTCACACTCCGTCAGTCCTGGGGGTGGCGCCGGGCCAGGACGCGCCGTCCGGCCCCGGCGCCACTCGTCAGTGCGACCGCGGGCGTCGCCGGGCCGGCATCGGGACCACCCCACCGAGTGACGTGACCTCGGACGGCGACTGCGGGGCCGGAGCGGCCGGCGGCAGTCCGGCGCCGATGCAGAGCAGATCCCCCCAGGCGGCCAGGTGCCGCTCGAACCGGCCGTCGGCCGGCGTCCAGGAGGCCCGGATCTCGATCTCGGTCGAGGACGGGCGGTCCGCCAGTCCCCCGAAGTACTGCGACGCGCAGCGGGTCACCGTCCCGGACGGCTCCGCGTAGCCGGCGCCGTGCGCCTGCAGCGCGTCCAGCAGCCAGGCCCAGCCGACCTCGGAGAGCATCGGGTCCCCGGCCATCTCCGGCTCCAGCTCGGCCCGGGTCATGGTGACCACCCGGAACTCCCCGTTCCAGGCCTCCTGCCCCTCCGGGTCGTACAGCAGCACCAGCCGGCCGTCGGCCAGCTCGTCGCCGTCCACCTCCACGGTGGCGGTCAGCGCGAACGCGTGCGGGGCGAGCCGACGCGGGGCCGGCGCGGGGGAGAGTTGGACTTCCGGCCGGAGCCGCGCCCCGTTCAGGGCCTCCACGGCGGCCCGGAACTCACTCGGCGCCCCCTCCCGACCAGTTCCGCCACCTGCTCCGCCACCCTGCGCGGGGTGCCCGCCGACCGCTGCCATGACCCGAAGACTAGGTCGAAAACCCGGGTTATCGCCGCAACTTCCGTCCGAGCGGCGTGCCGGAACGGCAAACCCGGCCGGATGTCGGAGGAACCGACGAACCCCGCCCGAGGAGCACGGTCCGAGCCGCATGCGAAGATTTGACCCGTGAGCGAGACAACGGCAGACACCCCGGCGGCCCCCCGCGACGGCCGACCCACCCCCGCGCGCCGCGGCGCCGCGCACGACTCCGCGTTCCTGCGCGCCTGCCGGCACGAGCCGGTGCCGCACACCCCCGTGTGGTTCATGCGGCAGGCGGGCCGCTCGCTGCCCGAGTACCTGAAGGTCCGCGAGGGCATCCCCATGCTGGAGTCCTGCATGCGGCCCGAGCTGGTCAAGGAGATCACCCTCCAGCCGGTGCGCCGGCACAAGGTGGACGCGGCGATCTTCTTCAGCGACATCGTGGTGCCGCTCAAGGCCGTCGGCATCGACGTGGACATCAAGCCCGGCATCGGTCCGGTCATCGCCGATCCGATCCGGACCGTCGAGGACCTCAAGCGGCTGCGCCCGCTCGAGCCCGACGACGTCCCGTACATCACCGAGGCCGTCGGCCTGCTGGTGGACGAGCTCGGCGAGACCCCGCTGATCGGCTTCGCCGGCGCCCCGTACACCCTGGCCAGCTACCTGGTCGAGGGCGGGCCGTCCAAGAACCACGAGAACACCAAGGCCATGATGTACGGCCAGCCCGAGCTGTGGGCGGCCCTGGTGGACCGGCTCGCAGACATCACCTCGGCCTTCCTGAAGGTCCAGATCGAGGCGGGCGCCTCGGCGGTCCAGCTGTTCGACTCCTGGGTCGGCTCGCTCGCGCCGGACGACTACCGCCGCTCGGTCATGCCGGCCAGCACCAAGGTCTTCGACTCCGTCGCCCGCTACGGCGTGCCGCGGATCCACTTCGGCGTCGGCACCGGCGAGCTGCTCGGGCTGATGGGCCAGGCGGGCGCGGACGTCGTCGGCGTCGACTGGCGGGTGCCGCTGAACACCGCCGCCGAGCGGGTCGGCTCCGGCAAGGCGCTGCAGGGCAACCTCGACCCGGCGGTGCTGTTCGCGCCGACCAAGGTCATCGAGACCAAGGCCCGCGAGGTGCTGCACGCCGCCCAGGCACTCGGCACCAGCGGCCACATCTTCAACCTCGGCCACGGCGTCCTGCCGTCCATGGACCCGGACGCGCTCTCCCGGCTCGTCGCCTTCGTCCACGAGACCAGCGCGCGCTGACACCCGAACGCGGCGGTGGCGGGCGCGCCACCGCCGCGCCTCAGTGTGAGCGGACACGCAGCGCGGCGAACTCGCTACGCCGGCGTGGTGCGTGAGCTTCCCGACTGGATGTATGTGCCCCGAGAAGAGGGCTGGTTCGCCGACGACCTCGACCGTCTGCCGCAGGCGCCGTCGCACACCGAGCTCATGCACGGTGCGTTGGTGTTCCGGTCGGCGCCCCAGCGGTCGTGGCACCGAAGCGTTGTGGCGCGGCTGGCTGCCGCGCTGGAGGCGATCGCCCCGGACGACCTCCTGGTGGAGACCGGGATGGACGTGACGCTGGACGAGCGGAACCGCTTCGAGCCGGACGTGGTGGTGTGCGGCGCCGCCTTCGATCCCGATCGAACGGGGTACGCCGCAGCGGAGGTGGTGCTCGCCGTGGAGGTGGTCTCGCCGGAGTCGGAGTACCGCGATCGCACGGTCACGTTCCACAAATACGCAGAGGCGGGGATCCCGCACTACTGGATCGTGGACGAGGAGGACAGTCTGCCGGTGGTGCGCGTCTTCGAACTCGGGCGGGAGCCGTCGGCCTACGCGCCGAGCGGAATCTTCCGGGGGAGGCTCGAGCGGCGGGTGCCGTTCCCGATCGCCGTCGACCTCGGGCGGGCAGGGGATTGAGGGTTCGGCGTAAAGACCTGCGAGACTGCGGAGCATGTCGGATGCACGGGTCGTCGTCGTCGGTGGTGGGATCGCGGGGCTGGCTGCGGCCGCCTTCCTGAGCGGGGTGGCCGGGGGGCCGGCGCGGGCACGGGTGACGGTGCTGGAGGCGTCCGGGCGGGTCGGCGGGAAGCTGTGGGGCGGAGAGGTCGGCGGGGCCCGGGTGGACCTCGGGGCCGAATCGGTGCTGGCGCGGCGGCCGGAGGCCGTGGAGCTGGCGCGGGCCGTCGGGCTGGGGGAGGAGCTGGAGCCGCCGACCACCGCCAAGGCGGCGATCTGGACCCGCGGCGCGCTGCGGCCGCTGCCGGGCGGGCAGGTGATGGGCGTCCCCGGTGACCTGGCGGCGCTGGAGGCCTCCGGGGTGCTCACCGCCGAGGGCCTGGAACGGGCCCGCCACGAGCGGGCGACCGAGGTCGGCGCGGACGTCGCGATCGGCCGCTACGTCGCCGACCGGCTCGGCCAGGAGGTGGTGGACCGGCTGGTCGAACCGCTGCTGGGCGGCGTCTACGCCGGGCGCTCCGACGAGATCTCGCTGCGCGCCGCCGTGCCGCAGCTGCTGCCGATCGCCCGGGGCGGCGGGTCGCTGGTCGAGGGGGTGCACGAGCTGGCCTCCCGGCCGCAGGTGGTCGGCACCCCGGTGTTCCAGGGGCTGCGCGGCGGGCTCGGCACCCTGCCGGAGGCGGTCGCCGCCGCCTGCGCCAAGGCGGGCGTGGACCTGCGCACCGGCACCCCGGTGGACGAACTGCGCCGCACTCCCGAGGGCTGGCGGGTGGTCGCCGGCGGCGAGGTGCTGCACGCCGACGCCGTGGTGCTGGCCGTCCCCGCTCCCGCCGCGGCCCGGCTGCTGCGCGCGGACGCCCCGGCGGCGGCCGCCGAGCTGGACACCGTCGAGTACGCGGGCATGGCGCTGGTGACGCTGGCGTTCCGCCGGGCGGACCTCGCCGAGTTGCCCAGCGGCAGCGGCTTCCTGGTGCCGCCGGTGGACGGCCGGCGGATCAAGGCCTCGACCTTCTCCTCCAACAAGTGGGGCTGGCTGGACCGTTCCGCCCCGGACGCCTTCCTGCTGCGCACCTCACTCGGCCGCTACCGCGAGGGCGAGGTGCTGGAGCTGCCGGACGAGGAGCTGGTGGCCCGCTCCCTGGCGGACCTGGAGGAGGCGATCGGGCTGACCGCCCGGCCGTACGACACCTTCGTGTCGCGCTTCGCCGCCGGTCTGCCGCAGTACCCGGTGGGGCACCTGGACAAGGTGGCCCGGGTGCGGGGCGCGGTGGCGGCGGTCGGCGCGTTGGCGCTGTGCGGAGCCGCGTACGACGGGGTGGGCATCCCGGCCTGCATCGGGTCGGCGGCCGCCGCCGCGGCGGCCGTCGACGAACTGTTGACCCCGGCGACCGGGGAACGTGCCACGGAGAGGACAATGGGCGCATGACTGAGACCGTTGAGCGGCAGCCGGAGCAGCAGCCCGAGAAGAAGAAGGCGCGCGACCTGAACCAGGTCATCCGCTACACCATGTGGTCGGTGTTCAAGCTCAGGGGCGCCCTGCCCGAGGACCGCGCGGAGCTGGCGGCCGAGGTGGACGAGCTGTTCGCCCAGCTGGCCGCGAAGGACGTGACCGTGCGCGGCACGTACGACGTGTCCGGTCTGCGCGCGGACGCCGACATCCTCGTCTGGTGGCACGCCGAGGACTCGGACGACCTCCAGGAGGCCTACAACCGCTTCCGCCGCACCCGACTGGGCCGCGAGCTGGAGCCGGTCTGGTCGAACATGGCGCTGCACCGCCCGGCCGAGTTCAACAAGTCGCACATCCCGGCCTTCCTGGCCGACGAGCGCCCGCGCGACTACGTCTGCGTGTACCCGTTCGTCCGCTCCTACGAGTGGTACCTGCTGCCGGACGCCGAGCGGCGCGCGATGCTCGCCGAGCACGGCCAGATGGCCCGCGGCTACCCCGACGTGCGGGCCAACACGGTGGCCTCGTTCGCGCTCGGCGACTACGAGTGGCTGCTCGCCTTCGAGGCGGACGAGCTGCACCGGATCGTCGACCTGATGCGCGACCTGCGCCCCTCCCGGGCCCGGCTGCACGTCCGCGAGGAGGTCCCGTTCTTCACCGGGCGCCGCAAGCCGGTGAGCGAGCTGCTGAACGGCCTGGTCTGACCGCACGGCCGTGACGGCGGAGGCCGGCTTCCCCTTCGGCGGGGGAGCCGGCCTCCGGCCGTTGGCGGGGCCGCCGCTGTCCGGTCCTCAGGTCCGGTGGGGGCGGAGGGCGGCGCGCAGGCGGGGGTCGAGGAGGGCGGCGGGGCCGTTCATGGCGACGGCGGTGAGGAGCTCGCGCTCCTCGTCGTCGGCGAGCCCGCGCTGACGGGCCGGGCGGACCTCGCGCAGCACCTCCTGGCCGACGGGGGAGGCCCAGCGGGTGTACGGGTAGACGTCGACCCGGGCCATCAGCAGGGTGCCCGCCGTGAGCACCAGGGGCAGGGAGAACCAGGCGAGCGGGGCGACGGTGTCACCGCCGGTGAAGCCGCTGAGGGAGAGCGCGGCCGCGAGCAGAACCAGGGTCAGCAGCAGGGCGTGCCGGACCTGGCGGACCACCACCACGGTGTTGTGCTGCACCAGGGCCGGGGTGGCCAGACCGGCCACGGACAGCCGGGCGCCGATCTCCAGCACCGTGGGGTGCTCGGCCATCGCCCGGCGCAGCTCGTCCGTACGGCACTGGCCGTCGGGGCCGACGGTGGTGACGACCGCGCGCTCCAGGCGGCTGCGGCCCTTGGGATCGACCACGGTGGTCCAGCCGGTGTGCGCGAGGTGCAGGCGGCCCCGGCCGGCCATCAGGACGAGGGCGAGCTCCACCACCCGGGCCGGGCCGCCGGCCAGGTAGGCGGTCTCGTACAGGCCGATGCCGACGGCCTCGGGTGGACGCAGCCGCTCCTGGTCGACCAGGGCGTCGGCGGTGGCGGTCATCCGCACCAGCCGGAGGCAGGACAGCACCGCCGCGACGCAGGCCGGGATCAGGAACAGCAACCACATGGGCTTGTTCTATGCCGGGGCCGACGGCGCGGGGAACGGCTAGCCGGTCCGCGATACCGAACTGTGACGTCAGGAGCCGCCGCAGCTGGACCCGCAGCTGGAGGAGGAGCCGCAGCTGGACCCGCAACTGGAGGAGGAGCCACAGCTGCTGGAGTGCGAGGAGCCGCAGGAGGAGTGGTGCGAGGAGCCGCACGAGGAGTGGTGTGAGGAGCCGCACGAGGAGTGGTGCGAGGGGTGGTGCGAGGAACCGGAGTCGGGGGAGCCGCACCAGGTGGCGGAGCCGCCGCAGGAGGACGTGCTCGGCGAGTCGGAGAACGACGAGGACGAAGACGACGAGGACGAGGAGGAGAGGGAGGAGAACGACGACGAGGCCTGGTGGATCGCCTCCTCCTCGGCCGCCGCGGCCAGGATCGCGGCCTCCAACGGGTCGTCCAGGCCGGCCGCGGCCAGCCCGCCGAGGGCGACCGCGCCGAGCACCGTGATGCCCGTCAGCTTCGGTGCGACACCGGACTTGGGCGTCCACGGGCTGCCCTGCATCAAGGACAACTGGCGCTGACCGGCGGGGCTGATCCGGCCCTTGGGCGGGGCGGTCGCTGACAGCACGAGGGCTCCGGCGAACAGCAGGAAGGCCGGGAAGAACAGGTTGGGGCGGTCTGAGTGGAGGTCGTCGTGGTCCAGCAGCAGGGAGGCCGGGATGGCGGCCGCGCTGAGGAGCAGCGCCTGCCAGAGCAGCCGGCGGGCCTTGCGGGCGCGCTCCAGCCGCTCGGGGCGGCGCATCAGACCGCGATCGGCGAGCCGGTCGCCGATCTCCTGGACGGCGGCCGAGCGCTTCACCATGCGGCGCAGCGGGGCGAGTTCACGGCTGCCGGTCGGGCCGACGGCGTCGTGGATCGCCTGGTCGACGGCGTCGTACGGCTTGGTGCCGGTGAGGGTGACCAGGCCGGAGCGGCTGATCACGGCCTGCTCGCCGAGGTGCATCCGGACGATCGCGGTGTCGAAGACCCGGCCCGGGCCGCCGGCCAGGAACGCGGCGTCCAGCAGCGGCAGTCCGCGGCCGGGCAGGCCCTGCGGGTACGGGACGTGGCCGATCCGCTGCCGGGTCTGGACGGCGTACAGGATGGCGGCGGCCAGCAGGCCGGCCGGGATGAGGAAGTAGCTGTTGTGCCACATGGGCGGTTCCCCCGAGGTGACGTGAGGATCAGCGTCCGCGCAGTGCTCGGCGCAGACGGGTGAGCGGGCCGGTCGGCCGCTCGGGTGCCGGGTGGAGCCACTGCTCCAGGGCCCGGCGGCGGTCGGCGGCGAGTGGGCCGCCTTCGGTGCGCACCCACTCGGCGAAGGCCCGGGCGTCGGCGCGGTAGCCGCCGGTCTGCGGGTGGGTGCGGGCGTAGTCGAGGAAGAGCGGCCCGTACTGTGCCCCGAGCAGGCGGGGCAGGTCGGGGGCGACCTTCGCGGTGGTGTCGCGCCGTTTGGCGGTGAGGCCGGTGGACTGGGCGCGGACCTGGTCCGGGTCGAAGCCCGGCGGGACGGGCCCGCCGGCCACCAGCGCGGTCAGGAGCTCCTGCTGCCGCCGGGCGAGCCTCTCGCGGGAGGCGGACGCGGCTTCCAGGTCGTTCATCGCGGGGTGCTCCCCTCCAGCACCCGGCGGATGGCGTCCAGTTCACCGGCCAGCTCGGTGGGCGGCGGGAAGTCGGCGTCCCGTTCCAGCAGGACGCCGGGCGGTGCGACCCGCGCGCAGAGTTCGGCCAGCACTTCCAGCACCGGTTCGGTGACGGGGTGGGCGTGGGTGTCGTGCCAGACGCCGTCGATCAGGGTGCCGCCCGCGACGTGCACGTAGGCGAGCGCCTCCAGCGGCAGGCGGTCGAGTTCGGCGGCCGGGTCGATGCCCAGGTTGATCCGGTTGGTGTGCAGGTTGGCGACGTCGATCAGCAGCCGGACGCCGGTGCGCGCGACCAGCTCGGCGAGGAACTCGCCTTCGGTGAACTCGTCGTCTGGCCAGGCCAGTTGGGCGGCGATGTTCTCCAGGGCGAGCGGCACCGGCAGCTGCTCCTGGGCGATCCGGACGTTCTCGGCGATCACCCGCAGCGAGTCCCGGGTGCGGGGGACGGGCAGCAGGTGGCCGGCCTCCAGGCCGCCGGCCCGGACGAAGGCCAGGTGCTCGGTGACCAGGGGGGAGCCGAGCGCGAGCGCCGTCCCGGCGAGCTTGTCGAGCTGGCCCTGGTCGGGCAGGTCGGCGCCGCCCAGGCCGAGGCCGACGCCGTGCGGAACGACGGTGACACCGCGCTCCCGCAGGACGGTGAGCGAATCGGGCAGGTGGTCGGCGCAGATGTTCTCGGCGACCACCTCCACCCAGTCCAGGCCGGGTTGGCGCTCGACCACGGTGTCGATCTCGGCGCGCCAGCCGAGGCCCACACCGAGCCGGGTGGTGGCGGGAGCGGAGCCTGGTGGGTCCAGGGCAGCGGAAGTCATCGGTTCGCCCCCTTCGGAGGGCTGGGCGGGGAGGCCGTCGGGCGGTGCGGGCGTCGTCGCCGGGAACCGCGCGGCCGTGCTGCTGAGGATGTCCCCGGGCGGGGTGGCTGCCAAGCCTCAACCGGTCTTCTCAGAGCATTATTTGAGCTTGCCGTCCGGGCGGTCGGTGACGTCGGTCCGCGACTCGGAACGCTCCCCCGCCGGATGGGCCGGCCCGGTGCGGCAAAACCGGAGGCGGCGGCGGGGGCTGAGCGGATAGCGTGCGAACCCATGATGTCGGATGAATTGACGGTACGACGCTTCCGGCCCGCGGACGGCGAGGCGGTGGCGGCCGCGCACCGGGCCGGGCGCGAGCACCTGGTGATGAGCGCCGAGGCCCTGCTGTGGCTGAACGGCCGGCCGAGCCCGGACGAGCACTTCCGCACCTTCGTCGCCGAGTCGGACGGCCGGGTGGTCGGCGCGGTGCGCTGCGGGGTGGTGAACGGGACGACGGCCACGGGCGTCGGCTACGCCAACGGCAGCGTGCTGCCGCGGTTCCGGCGGCGCGGCGCGGCCACCGCACTGCTGGCCGCGGCCGAACGGCACCTGACCGGGCACGGGGTGACCGAGCTGCACACCTGGCTGGACGACGTGCCCGGCTCGCTCGCCTTCGCCACCGCCCGGGGCTACGAGCTCGGGCGCGCGGCGCAGTTCGGCGGGAGGGACCTGACGCTGCCACTGCCCGCGGCGCCGCCGCGCCCGGCCGGTGTCGAGCTGCGCCCGGCCGCCGAGTGGGCGGGCGATCCGCGCCCGCTGTTCCTGGTCGAGGCGGATGCCATCCGGGACGAGCCGGGGGAGGTGCCGATGGACGCCCTGGAGTACGAGGAGTGGCTGCGGGGCGACTGGGCCCGGCCGGACCTGGACCTCGGGTTGTCCGTCGTCGCCGTGGTGGACGGCGAACCGGCCGCGTTCACCATGGCGCAGACCGACGGGGACCGCTACTGGTCCGCGTTCACCGCCTGCCGCCGGGAGTTCCGCGGCCGAGGCCTGGCCGGGCTGGCCAAGCTGGAGTCGCTGCGGCTCGCGGCCGCGGCGGGCTACCGGCGCGCGTACACCAGCAACGACACGACCAACGCGCCGATGCTGGCGATCAACAGCCGACTGGGCTACGAGCGCTGCGCGGGGGAGCGCAAGGGGATCAAGCGGCTGGAGTGACGCTGCGCACGAACCTCCTGACGCTCCGCGTCGGCGGGAGGGGTATTTTCGGCCATGAGCGGGGACTTAACCAGAGCGCACAGTTCGTGGTCGAGCCTTCCTCGGGGGACGATATGGAGATCCTGCTCCAGGTACTGATCGCATCCGTTCCAGCGGTGATCGGGTTCCTCGCGGCCCGGTTCCTCGCCCGGACCAGACTCTTCCTGCGCTACGGCTTCCTGCGGGTGCTGCTGGCGCCGTACAGCCGGGTGCAGATCATCACGCCGAGCCTGGAGTTCGCGGAGCTCGCGTTGACCGCGGACGGCTGCCAGTTGACCCGCCGTGGGCCGAAGAACGTGCTGTTCATGCCGATGGCCGAGGCCAGGGCGATAGCGGAACTGACCGACCTGCTGCGGAAGGTCAACCGGAAGGCGACCATCGAGCTGGTGGTGGCGGGCGCGCAGGACCCGCGGATGCCGACCTTCTCGATCGGCGGCCCGGGCGTCAACCCGTACTCGGCGGGCGTGCTGGACGCGGTGTTCCCGGACTTCGCCATCGAGTACCCGGACGAGGCGCGGGCGCGCTGGGGCGGGATGACCTTCGAGGCGCTGTACAACCCGGCCGGGGAGTTGATCCGCGACCACGGCTTCATCTTCGTCACCCGCACGCCCCGGCAGGCGCCGTGCATCGTGCTGTGCGGGGTGTTCGCCTTCGGCTCGGCGATGGCCGTGGAGGCGCTGACCACGGCGAGCCGCAACTCGCCGCTGGCGGCGCTGTTCCGCTCGGGGGAGAAAGGATTCGTCGCGGTGGAGGGGCGGGTGATCGGCCTGGACACCGTGGACGTCACCGTCGAGGTCTGCCGGCTCCTGCCCGCGCCGAGGACCGACGTCCCGTCGGGTTTCCGGGGCGAGGTGTCCACCGTCCATCCCGAGGTCTGAGACGGCTGGTCTCGACCACACGGAATGAAACCGGACAGCCCGGGAGGGACTGGGCACGAAGTCCGGCCGTTCGTGCAGGTTCCGCCCCACTCCTGACACGATGTGGGCATAATCGCGCGCATGACGATCAACCGTGCGAACGTGAGCGCGATTGCCGAGGACCTGTACGTATGGCTCCCCCCGAAGCGGGGCTGGGGCCTGGCCAACTGCGGCCTGCTGGCCTCCGATACCACCGCGCTCTGGATCGACACCCCGTATGACCCCTCGCTGGCCGGGGAGTTCCTCGCCGCGAGCCGGCGCCTGCTGCCGCCCGGGGTGGAGATCGACCGGGTCGTCGTCACCCACGCCAACGGCGACCACCTGTGGGGCGCCGGGGTGCTCCCCGACGCCGAAGTGATCGCCACCCGCGAGGCGCTGGACCACATCCACTGGGAGCCCTCCCCGCAGCAGCAGCACGCGCTGATCACCAACAGCGACCCGGACTCCCTGCTCG
This sequence comes from Kitasatospora sp. NPDC029312, assembly GCF_055569215.1. Lineage (NCBI taxonomy): Bacteria > Bacillati > Actinomycetota > Actinomycetes > Kitasatosporales > Streptomycetaceae > Kitasatospora > Kitasatospora sp. NPDC029312. The sequence continues at coordinate 45,963 of NZ_JBVHXY010000037.1, forward strand.
GCGGCTACCTGAGGGAGCACTTCGGCGGCTTCGACTGGTCCGAGACCGAAGCCGTCCACCCGGACACCGTCTTCACCGGGGAACTGGAACTCAAGGTCGGCCGCTACCCCGTGCAGATCACCAGCCTGCCGGCCGCCCACACCGGCGGCGACCTGCTGGTCCACCTCCCGCACCAGCGCACGGTGTTCACCGGCGACGTGATCTTCTCCTCGACCCCCGAGCAGCCCGGCGACCACCCCTCGCACTGGGCCGGCCCGCTGGCGAACGTCATCGGCGCCTGCGAACAGGCCCTCGCCACCGGCGCCGAGATCTTCGTCCCCGGCCACGGCCCGGTGCTCGACCGCGACGGCGTCCGGGAACACATCGGCTACCTCGACTACGTCCGCGAGCGCGCCCACGCCCTGCACGGCGCCGGGATACCCGCGCTGGACGCCGCCCGCCGGGTGATCGCCGAACAGCGCCACCCCGAACTCGGCCTGCCGGAACGGCTGGTGCTCACCGTCGCCGCCGAGTACCGGCACCTGGACGGCTCCGCCAAGCCCGGCGTCCTGGAGGCGATGGGCCAGGTCGCCCTGGTCGCCCGCGAACTGGCCGAGGAGACCGCCCGCATCCCGCACCCGCGCAGCGGCGGGAACTGACCCCTGCAGCCGCCCGCCGGCCGGAACCGACCTCCGACGGCGGGCACGGCCGGAAGCGAACACCGCAGCCGGGGCACGGCCGGAACCGATCACAACGGCCGGGCCCTGCCGGAACCCATCCCAGCCCAGGTACGAGCCGGCAAAGGACACCCGAGGACTCCGATGCAGATCGCGCTGATCGCCCTGGCGCTGGTCGCCGCCGCGGCCACGGTCGTGCTCGCCCGCGGCCGGGCCCGGGCCGTCGCCCGGGCCGCGGCCGCCGAGACCGCCCACGACCACGGCGAGGCCCGCGCCCGCGCGGCCGAGGCCCGACTCGCCCGCGCCGACCACGAGTTGCGCGAGGCCCAGGAGGCCGCCCGGCGCTCCGCCGAGGAGACCCGGCAGGCCGAGGAACGCCACCGGGCCGCAGACGAGCGCCACCGCGCCGCCGAACAGCGGGCCCGGGAGGCCGGGGAGGCCGCCCGGGAGGCCGACCGGCGGACCGAGGCCGCCACCGCCCGGGCCGAGGAGGCCGAACGCCGGCTCGCGGCGGCCGAGCGACACGCCACCGCCCTGCTCGCCGAGATCGGCCACCTCGCCCAGGAGCGGGTCGCCGCCACGGCCGTACGGCTGACCCACGCCAACGCCCCGCTGGTCGGCCCGCTCGACCCGGAGGCCGTCGGAACCGAGGCCGTCCGGGCCCTGCAGTCCGTCCTGGACGCCGCCACCGCCGCCCTCGCCGACGAGCGCGAACGCGTCGACGCCGCCGCCCGGGCCGCCATGCGCGGTGCCACCTCCCGGATCCAGACCCTGCTGTACCAGATCCAGAGCCTGGTCCAGCAGCTCCAGCACGACAACGACGATCCCCGGCTGCTGGAGGTCGACTTCCGCAACGAGGTCGCGCTACGCCGGATCCAGACCGTGGCCGTGCTCTGCGAGGCCTGGCCGGGCCTGGCCCGCACCGACTCCCCGCTCACCGAGGTGGTGGTCGGCGCGCTCTCCCGGGTGCCCGGCTACGCCCGGATCAAGGTCGCCAACCACCTGCGGGAGCAGCGGTTCGCCGTGGTCGCCCGAGCAGCCGAGCCGATCGCCGTCGCGATCGCCGAACTCCTCGCCAACGCCACCGCCTACTCCCACCCGGAGACGGAGGTCCCGGTCACCGTCCAGCAGGGCGGCCGGGGCGCGCTGGTGATCATCGACGACAGCGGCATCGGCATGGACGACGACCAGCTGCGCCGGGCCCGCCGACTGCTGGCCGGCCCGCCGGACGTCCTGCTCACCGAGCTCGGCAACCCGCCCAAGACCGGCTTCGCGGTCGTCGGCAAACTGGCCCGGCAGTACGGCTTCACCTGCCACATCGAGCCCTCGCCCTACGGCGGCATGCGGACCATCCTGCGGATCCCGGCCGCACTGGTGACGGTCGTGGACGACGAGCAGCCGCTGTCGGTGCTCACCCCGCTGCCGCTCCGGCCCGGCGGCGGCGCGGCCCCGGCACCCGGCGGTCCCGGCACGCCGGGTCGGATGCCGCCACAGGCGCTCCCGGTCCAGGCCGTACCGCCGATGCGGGACGCCGACGAGCAGGACACGCCGGTGCTCGCCGACCGCCACCACCAGCCCGGCCCGCTCCCGGCGCCGCCCATCCGTGTGCTGCCCGCCCCCGCTGCCGACCCCGACACGGCTGCCCCCGCCCCCGCCGCCGACGCGGCCGTCTCGGAGCCGACCGCCGTCCACCCGGACGACGGCAGCGGCCTGCCCACCCGGCGCCGCCGCCGTCCGCTCGCGTCCGGAGAACCCGCCGGACACCCCGCCGGACACCCCGCCGGAGACGCCGCCGACGAGCCCGCCGCGCAACCGGACCCACCCGGGGACGGGCCCGACCACCGCGCCCCCGAGCGGGCCGCCGCCCACTGGCAGGCGCTGCAGCAGGGCACCGACTCCGGCCGGGCCGCCGTGGCGCGGGCCGCCCGCGAGAGCGCCGCGGCAGACGGACCCGGCCCCACCGATGACCACCCCACCGGCCCGACCCTGGAAGGAACCGAGCAGTGAGCAGCTCGCCCAGCCCGACCGGCACCCACGAGATCAACTGGGTGCTGAACCCGCTGCTGGAGCTGCCGGGGGTGCTGCACGCGGTCATCGCCACCGGGGACGGCCTCGTCGAGGCGGCCTCCGAAGGCCTCGGTCGGGCCTCCGCCGAGCGGGTCGCCGCGATGACCGCCACCGTGCACGCCGCCGCCCGGGCCTTCACCGCCGCATTCACCGACACCGAGCGGCCGCGGCTGGCCCAGACCGTGGTGGAATCCGACCTCGGCTACGCCGTCGTCGTCCCGGCCGGCGATAACACCTCGCTCGCCGTGTTCACCGCCCCGGACGCCCAACTCGGCAACGTGGCCTACCAGATGCAGCTCCAGGTCGCCGCCCTGGGCCGCGCGCTCGCCAGCCCCTCCCGGCGGCAGGACCCCGCCGCGGGCGCATGAGCGAGCGAAGCACCGGGGTGGACGCATGAGTGCCGCTCCGCGCCGGCGGATGGTGCCCGCCTACCTGGCCACCGGCGGCCGCAGCCGCCCGGGCACCGAGGGCTTCGAGCGGCTGACCGTGCTGTTCGCCGACCGCTCCGACCGCGCCGAACCGCCGGCCGGACTCGAACCCGAACACCGCCGGCTCTGGGACCTGCTGCGCCCCGGGGCGCTGACCGTGGTGGAGGCCGCCGCGCACCTGCGCCTGCCGGTCAGTGCCACCGTCTTCCTCGCGGCCGATCTGGTCGAGGCGGGCTGCCTGCACGCCCGCGCGCCGATCCCGCGAGCCCAGCAGACCGACCGCTCCATCGTCGAGAGGCTCCTCGTTGGACTCCGTGCGCTCCGGTGACCGGGCAGGCTCGCCCGAAGGGCGGCCGAACCGGATCGGCTACCTGCCCGACCGGGACCAGACCCTGATGAAACTGGTGGTGGCCGGCCCGTTCGGGGTCGGCAAGACCACGCTGATCCGCACCCTCTCCGAGATCGCCACCCTGCACACCGAGGAGGCGATGACGGAGACCGGACGGCCAGTGGACGACCTGGCCGGCCTGCCCGAGAAGGCCACCACGACCGTGGCGGTGGACTTCGGCCGGCTCACCCTGCCGAGCAACGTCGTGCTCTACATGTTCGGTACCCCCGGCCAGCGCCGCTTCTTCCCGCTCTGGCAGGACATCGCGCGCGGCGCACTGGGCGCCCTGGTGCTCGCCGACACCCGCCGGCTGGCCGACTCCTTCGAAATCATGGACATGGTCGAGGAGCAGGGCCTGCCGTACGCCGTGGCGGTCAACCGCTTCCCGGACTCCCCGGACCACCCGGTCGAGGTGCTGCGCACCCACCTGGACCTGCACGCCGCCACCCCGCTGCTGCTCTGCGACGCCCGCGAGCGCGGAAGCAGCTTCGACGCGCTGATCGCCCTGGCGGAGCACGTCCTCGACACCCTGCCCGCCGCCGCCAGCGCCGCCACCGACACCACTGCCACCGACACCACTGCCACCACCACTGCCACCGCCGTCGCCGCCCAGGAGGGCCCGTGACCGTCGAGACCCGCCCGACCCCGATCTACGGCCCGGTCTTCGCCGCCGATCCGCAGCTGGTGTACGAGCGGCTGCGCGGCCACGGCGCCGTCGCCCCGGTCGAGATCGCGCCCGGCGTGGAGGCCCTGCTCGTCACCGACTACCAGGCGGCCCTGGACCTGCTGCGCGACACCGACACCTTCTCCAAGGACTCCCGCGCCTGGCAGCGGACCGTCCCCCCGGACTCGCCGCTGCTGCCGGTGCTCGGCTACCGCCCCACCGCCCTGTTCAGCGACGGCGCGACCCACGCCCGCTACCGCGCGGTGATCATCGACGCTCTCGCCCTGTTCGAGCCGCACCGGCTGCAGCGGCAGGTCGCGGAGGCGGCCCACCGGCTGATCGACCGGTTCGCGGCGGTCGGCCGCGCCGACCTGATCGCCGAGTACGCCCGGCAGCTGCCCGCCTTCGTGCTCACCACCTGGTTCGGCGTGCCCGAGGAGCAGCACGGCCGCGTGGTCGCCGCGATCACCGGGCTGATCGAGTCCACCGAACGGGCCGGCGCCGCCTACGGGGACCTCGTCGGGGTGGTCACCGCGATGGTCGCGGAGCGGCGCGAGCGCCCCCGGCACGACCTCGCCTCCTGGTTCACCACCCACCCGGTCGGGCTGGACGACGACGAGGTGATCCGGCAGATCACCCTGACCATGATCGCCGGGCACGAGCCGACCACCAACCTGATCGGCAACGCCCTGCTGCGCCTGCTCACCGACGCCCGCTACGCCGGTTCGCTGTTCGGCGGCGCGATGACCGCCCACCAGGCGATCGACGAGGTGCTCTGGCACGAACCGCCGCTGGCCAACCTCTCCGCCCACTACCCGCGCTACGACATCGTCTTCCACGGCCGGGAGATCAAGGCCGGCTCGCTGGTGCTGGTCTCGTACGCGGCCGCCAACTCCCAGGCGGCGCCGCCCACCGACGACGACGGCGCGCTCCGCAGCGGCGAGAGCGCCCACCTGGCCTGGGCGGCCGGCCCGCACGCCTGCCCGGCCCGCGACCCGGCCCTGCTGATCGCGATCACCGCGATCGAGCAGCTGGGCAGTCGGCTCAGCGACCTCGAACTCGCCACGCGGGCCGAGGAACTGCTCTGGCGCCCCGGCCCGTTCCACCGCGCCCTGGTGCACCTGCCGGTCCGCTTCGCCCCACTGGCCGGGTAGCCGGACAGCCCGACAGCCCGACAGTCCGGAGGCCGGCCAGCCCGAAGGCCCGGACGGTCACCGCCCGGTCCTTCCACCGGCCGTGCTGCTCAGTGCCACTCGGTGCTGCTCGGCGCCGCCCGGCGCTACTCGGCCGGCCGGAGCGTCAGCGAGACGCTGTTGATGCAGTACCGCTGGTCGGTCGGGGTGCCGTAGCCCTCGCCCTCGAAGACGTGCCCCAGGTGCCCGCCGCAGCGGGCGCAGCGCACCTCGACCCGGCGCATGCCGAGCGAGTCGTCCTCGATGTACTGGACCCGGTCCCCGGCCAGCGGCGCGTAGTACGAGGGCCAGCCGCAGTGGCTGTCGAACTTGGTCTCGGAGCTGAACAGCTCGGCCCCGCAGGCCCGGCAGCTGTAGACGCCGACCGTCTTGGTGTCGGTGTACTCGCCGGTGAACGGGCGCTCGGTGCCCGCCTCGCGGAGCACGTGGTACTCCTCGGGGCTGAGCTGGGCGCGCCACTCGGCCTCGGTCTTCTGGATCTCGTAGCTCATCACGACTCCCGCTCGGCTCGGATCAGACGTTGGAGGCAACGTTCGCGAGGTGCTTGAGAATTTCTGGCCCCAGGTTGGTGACGTCGCCCGCGCCCATGGTGAGCAGGAGGTCCCCCGGGCGGGCCAGGCCGGCCAGCAGGGCGGGGGCGGCCGCGAAGTCGTGCTCGGCGGTGACGTCGGCGCCGGCCCGGCGGGCGGCGTCGATGATCAGCTCGCTGGTGATGCCCGGGATCGGGTCCTCGCGGGCCGGGTAGATGTCCAGCACCACCGAGGCGTCGGCCAGCGCCAGAGCCTGGCCCATCTCCTCGGCGAGCTGCTGGGTCCGGCTGAACAGGTGCGGCTGGAACACCACCAGGACGCGGCCGGCGCCGTCCAGGCCCTCGCGGATCGCCTCCAGGTCGGCGGTCATCTCGGTCGGGTGGTGGGCGTAGGAGTCGATCACCTGCACGCCGGCCGCCTCGCCCTTGAGCTGCAGCCGGCGGCGCACGCCGGTGTAGGCGCCGATCGCCTTGGCCAGGTCGGCGGCGGGCACGCCCAGCGCGACACCGGCGGCCAGCGCGGCAACGGCGTTGTGGGCGTAGTGCCGGCCGGGGACGGAGACGGTGAAGGTCAGCTCGGAGCCGTCCAGCAGGACGGTGACCTCGCTGGTCATGCCGCGGGCGACCACGGACAGGACGCGCAGGTCGGCGTCCTCGGCCGAACCGACGGTCACCACGGTGAGCCCCTCGCGCCCGGCCACCCGGGAGGTCAGCTCGCGGGCGCCGTCGTGGTCGGCCGAGACCACCAGGGTGCCGCCGGGGGTGATCCGGGCGACGAAGGCCTCGAAGGACTCGTAGATCTCCTCGATCGAGGCGTAGTTGGCGTGGTGGTCCAGTTCCACGTTGAGCACGATCGCCACCTCGGGCGCGTACTTGTGGAAGCTGCGGTCGCTCTCGTCGGCCTCGGCGACGAAGATCTCGCCGTCGCCGTGGTGGGCGTTGGAGCCGGGCGCGTCGAGGTCGCCGCCGATCGCGTAGGACGGGTCCAGACCCAGTTCGCCGAGGGCGACGGCGAGCATGCTGGTGGTGGTGGTCTTGCCGTGGGTGCCGGCCACCGCCAGCGCCCGGCGGCCGCCCATCAGCGCGGCCAGCGCGTCGGAGCGGTGCACCACCGGGATGCCGCGCTCGTGGGCGGCGGCCAGCTCGGGGTTGTCGGCGCGGATGGCGCTGGAGACGACCACGCTGCTGGTGCCGTCCGGCACGTGCTCGGCGGCGTGGCCGACGTGCACCGTCGCGCCGAGGGCGCGCAGCGCGAGGACGGTCTCGGACTCCTTGGAGTCGCTGCCGGAGACGCTGGCGCCGCGCACTGCGAGGATCTTCGCCAGGCCGGACATCCCGGCGCCGCCGATGCCGATGAAGTGCGGGGCGTGCAGGTCGTGCGCGGCGTCGTTCAAGGCGTGGCTCCGTACGGGCGATGGGCCCCTCGCGCCCGGCGGCGGGCGGGGAGGGGATGGCGGGCAGGTGGGTCCGCGGTGCGCGGGAACGTGCGAACCGTCCCCGCGGGCGGGACCGCAAGGACGATTCTGCACCACGGGCGCGCGGAGCTAGGAGTCGCTGGCGAACAGCCTCAGCACCGGGACCCCCACCTTGTGCCGGGCCTGGGAGGCCCAGTCGCGGTGGAAGAACTCCTCCACGAAGTGCGGGGAGGTGAGCACCACCACCTCGTCCGCCCGGTGCTCCTCGACCACCGCGCGCAGCCGCTCCAGCGGCTTGTCCGCGACCAGTTCACCGACCGCCTCGGCCCCGGCCCGGCGCAGGTGGCGCAGGCTGTGCTCGAGCGATTCACCGGCCACGGTGGGGGCGCTCTCGGACTCGTCGTGCTCGCGCACCACCTTGTCGAGGTGGCCGAGGGCGACGTCGTCCAGCGCCCGGAGCAGTTCGTCCTGCTTGCCGCGCGGCTGCATCAGGACGACGAAGGACACCTTCTCGTCGCCGTGGAGCGTCGTGACGAGCTCCACGTCCGCGTCCGAGAGAGCCTTTTCGATCATCAGTACCGTCTTGAACACGTGAGTCCCTTCCAGTGGCCGGCCCCCGGGCCCCGGCATCGCATAACGGGATCACGATCGGGGGGTCACGGGGTCGTCCGAGCCCAGGTGACGCAGGTAGCGGGTGAAGAGGAATCCTTTCTGCTCGATCAATGAGACCAGCCGCATCCGTTGCACGTCAGGCATTTGCGCATCGCGGAGGATGCGCGGCGCGTCGCCGCCCGTGAGCAGCGGGGCCAGCGACAGGCACAGCTCGTCCACCACGTCCGCCGCCGCCAGCTGCCCGAGCAGCCGCGGGCCGCCCTCGGTCAGCAAGCGCGTCCAGCCCCGCTGCGCCAGGGCCGCCACGGCCGCCCGCATGTCCACCGACGTCCGCCCGGCCACCACCAGGTCGGCCACCTCGGCGACCGCCCGACGGCGCTCCTCGGCGGCGTCCTCCACGGTGATCACCACCGTGGGGACCATCGGCTCCGTGAACAGCGGCGCGCCCAGGTCGAAGTCCAGCGAGCGGCTGACGATGGCGATCGCCGGCGCCGGGGCCTGCCCCGCCGCCGCCCGGGCCGCCGCGAACTCCTTCCGGGCCCGGGCCGGCCGGTAGCCCTCCACACGGACCGTCTCGGCGCCCACCAGCACCACGTCCGCCAGGGCGCGCAGCACCCCGAAGATCCGCTTGTCACCGTCGCCGGACAGGCCCTCGGACTGGCCGTCGAGCCGCGCCGCGCCGTCCAGTCCGGCCACCATGTTGGCGCGCAGCCACGGGCGGCCCCGATTCACCTGGTCGGGGTACGCGTAGACGGCGGCGAGCGATTCCAGCGCGGCCGGATCGGCGACCGGCTCACCCAGCGGGCTGATCAACTGTTGCATGTCCTCAGTGTTCCACCGGGGCCGCCCGGAGGCGGTGCGAAGGCCGCGGGGACCAGGCGTACCCTCTACTGATGTGCCCGCAGCCTCCCACCCCGCCACCGCGACCGAGTCCATAGCCGCCGCGAGCCCCGCCGGCGACCCGATCGCACTCACCGAACGCCGCCCCGTCGTGCCCGCGGAGCGGCTGGTCGCCGAGATGGTCCCGCCGCCCCGGTTCGCCGACGTGAGCTTCGGCACGTACATCCCGGACCCGACCCAGCCCAGCCAGTACGAGGCCGTGCAGGTCCTGGAACAGTTCGCCGGCACCCTCGCGGGAGGAAACGGTTCCGCGCCCAAGCGCAGCTGGTTCCGCCGCTCCGCCCCCGCGCCCACCGGCCCGGCCGGGGTCTACCTCGACGGCGGCTACGGCGTCGGCAAGACCCACCTGCTCGCCTCGCTCTGGCACTCCGCCCCCGGGCCCAAGGCCTTCGGCACCTTCGTCGAACTGACCAACCTGGTCGGCGCGCTCGGCTTCCAGCAGGCCGTCCAGACCCTCTCCGGGCACAAGCTGCTCTGCATCGACGAGTTCGAGCTGGACGACCCGGGCGACACCGTGCTGGTCTCCACCCTCCTCGGCCGCCTGGTCGACAACGGCGTCAAGCTGTGCGCGACCTCGAACACCCTGCCGGAGAAGCTCGGCGAGGGCCGCTTCGCCGCCGCCGACTTCCTGCGCGAGATCCAGGGCCTGTCCGCGCACTTCCGCCCGATGCGGATCGACGGCCAGGACTACCGCCACCGCGGCCTGCCGGACGCCCCGCCGCCGTACCCCGACGAGACCGTCGAGGCCGTCGCCACCCGCACCCCCGGCGCCTCGCTCGACGACTTCGACACCCTGCTGGCCCACCTCTCCGCCGTCCACCCCAGCCGCTACGGCGCGCTGCTGGACGACGTCACCGCCGTCTGCCTGCGCGGCGTGCGCCAGGTCGACGACCAGTCCACCGCGCTGCGCCTGGTCGTCCTGGCCGACCGGATGTACGACCGCGAGCTCCCCATCACCGCCTCCGGCCTGCCCTTCGACCAGGTCTTCCCCGAGGACATGCTGCGCGGCGGCTACCGCAAGAAGTACCTGCGCGCCATCTCCCGTCTGGTCGCCCTGGCCCGGGACAGCGCGAAGAGCTGAGTCCGAAACCTTCGCCCCGGCCGCTCGTTGCCTGCTTGCGGGGCAGAAGGAGGGGCACATGGCCGGTGGCGGAGCCCGGGCGCGAAGTACGTGATCGAGATCGAGCCGGAGGTCCGGGAATGGCTCCGTGGCTGCTCGTCCGCCGAGTACCGGGCGGCCGAGCGGGCCGCCGACCGCCTCGCCGAGGACGGCGAGCTGCTGCCCTTCCCGCTGGCCAGCCACCTCGGCGGGCCGGTGCGAGAGCTGCGGATCGGACCGATGCGGATCACCTACTGGCTCGCCCCCGGGCGGCGGGCTGTGCTGCTGACGGTCTTCCGCAAGACTAGGAACCGCGAGACCGACGAGGTCGAGCGGGCTCACCGAGCCCAGAAGGTCTGCGAGGCCGAGCACGGGCCGGCCGGCGATCACCAGCTCTACGACAGGGACGAGGAGCAGCGATGAGCAGCGGCTACCACACCCGTTGGGTCGTGCCGTCGGAGCACCGCGAGAGCGAGGAGTACCGTGCGGCCGGGCGCCGGATGGCACTGGCCGAGGCCGTGTACGCCCGCCGCTCCGCGCTCGGGTGGACGCCGGCTGAACTCGCGGCGCGCGCCGGCATGGATGAGGAGACCGTCGAGAGCATCGAGGAGAGCGGGGTCGACCCGACCCTGCCGTTGATCGAGCGGCTCGCCGCGGCCTTCGACTCCGTGGTGCGCATCGACCCCGCCCAGGAGCCGACCATAAGGTTCGAGGCGCACGCGGCCTGACCCGAGCGGCACCGCTTGTCGGTGGTGGGTCGTACGGTGGATGCGTGCGTCCCATCACGAGTATTGAGCGGTCCGTGGCGCCTTTCGAGGTCGTCAGCCCCTTCCAGCCGAACGGTGACCAGCCGGCGGCGATCGCCGAGCTGGAGCGGCGCATCAGGGGAGGGGAGAAGGACGTCGTGCTGCTCGGTGCCACCGGCACCGGCAAGTCGGCCACCACGGCCTGGATGATCGAGAAGCTGCAGCGCCCCACCCTGGTGATGGCGCCGAACAAGACGCTGGCCGCGCAGCTGGCGAACGAGTTCCGCGAACTGCTGCCCAACAACGCGGTCGAGTACTTCGTCTCGTACTACGACTACTACCAGCCCGAGGCGTACGTCCCGCAGACGGACACCTACATCGAGAAGGACTCCTCGATCAACGAGGAGGTCGAGCGGCTGCGGCACTCGGCGACGAACTCGCTGCTCACCCGCCGCGACGTGATCGTGGTCGCCTCCGTCTCCTGCATCTACGGCCTCGGCACGCCGCAGGAGTACGTGGACCGGATGGTCCCGCTCAAGGTCGGCCAGGAGATCGACCGCGACGTGCTGCTGCGCCGCTTCGTGGACATCCAGTACGCGCGCAACGACGTGGCCTTCACCCGGGGCACCTTCCGGGTCCGCGGCGACACCATCGAGATCTTCCCGGTCTACGAGGAGCTCGCCGTCCGGATCGAGATGTTCGGCGACGAGATCGAGGCGCTCTACACCCTCCACCCGCTCACCGGCGAGATCATCAGCCAGGACGAGCAGATCTACGTCTTCCCCGCCTCGCACTACGTGGCCGGCCCCGAGCGCATGGAGCGGGCGATCACCGGCATCGAGCAGGAGCTGGAGCAGACGCTCGCCAAGCTGGAGAAGCAGGGCAAGCTGCTGGAGGCCCAGCGGCTGCGGATGCGCACCACCTACGACATCGAGATGCTGCGCCAGATCGGCACCTGCTCCGGCGTCGAGAACTACTCGATGCACTTCGACGGCCGCGAGCCCGGCTCCCCGCCGAACACCCTGCTGGACTACTTCCCGGAGGACTTCCTCCTGGTCATCGACGAGTCGCACGTCACCGTCCCGCAGATCGGCGCGATGTACGAGGGCGACGCCTCGCGCAAGCGCACCCTCGTCGAGCACGGGTTCCGGCTGCCGTCCGCGATGGACAACCGCCCGCTGAAGTGGGAGGAGTTCCTGGGGCGGATCGGCCAGACGGTCTACCTGTCGGCGACGCCCGGCCCGTACGAGTTGTCCCGCGGGGACGGCCAGGTCGAGCAGATCATCCGTCCGACCGGCCTGATCGACCCCGAGGTGGTCGTCAAGCCGACCGAGGGCCAGATCGACGACCTGGTGCACGAGGTCCGCAAGCGGGTCGAGCGGGACGAGCGCGTCCTGGTCACGACGCTGACCAAGAAGATGGCCGAGGACCTCACCGACTACATGCTCGGCCTGGACATCCGGGTCCGGTACCTGCACAGCGACGTGGACACCCTGCGCCGCGTCGAGCTGCTGCGCGAGCTGCGCGCGGGCCGGTACGACGTGCTGGTCGGCATCAACCTGCTGCGCGAGGGCCTGGACCTGCCCGAGGTGTCCCTGGTGGCGATCCTGGACGCCGACAAGGAGGGCTTCCTGCGCTCCGGCACGTCGCTCATCCAGACGATCGGCCGCGCCGCCCGCAACGTGTCCGGCCAGGTGCACATGTACGCGGACCGGATCACCCCCTCCATGGAGAAGGCGATCGAGGAGACCAACCGCCGCCGGGCCGTGCAGCAGGCCTACAACAAGAAGCACGGGATCGACCCGCAGCCGCTGCGCAAGAAGATCGGCGACATCCTGGACACCCTCGCCCGCGAGGACGTGGACACCGACCAGCTGCTCTCCACCGGCTACCGCGGCGCGGGCCAGAAGGCCGGCAAGGCCCCGGTGCCGATGCTCGGCTCGGACCGCAAGCCCGCCAAGTCGCTGCCGGCCGCTGAGCTGGCGGAGCTGATCCAGGAGATGACCGACCGGATGCACACGGCCGCCGCCGACCTCCAGTTCGAGGTGGCGGCGCGGCTGCGCGACGAGGTCAAGGAGCTGAAGAAGGAGCTGCGGCAGATGCGCGAGGCCGGTGTGGCGTGATCGGCGCCCCGGTCGGGCCGGGTCGCGCCGGTCGGGTCGCCGCTCTTCCCCCCGGCGCGGGGGGCAACCGCCCGGCGGTGTCTCATCCTTGCCACAAATCGGGTAACTCGGAGGAGTCGGGGGTGCCGCAGGGCCTAGGCTGGCCTGCGGCATCGCGCCTCCGGGACGGGGTGGCGGGCCGTCTTGCAGAGGGGGCCTCAGCCGGGGGACGGCGACGGGGTGTTCCACCGGGGAGCCGCGCGGATCTGACCGCGCGGTCGGCAGAGAGGACAACGTCGTGTCGGTGAATCTTGCCAAGGGGCAGCGGGTCAGTCTCCAGAAGGGCGCGGGCGACAGCCTGACCGTGGTCCGGATGGGGCTCGGCTGGCAGGCCGCCCCGAAGCGGGGCCTGTTCGGCGCCCGGACCAGGAAGATCGACCTGGACGCCTCGGCGCTGCTGTACGCCGAGCGGACCCCGTCTGACGTGGTGTTCTTCCAGCACCTGGAGTCGACCGACGGTTCGGTGCGGCACACCGGGGACAACCTGGAGGGCGGCTCCGGCGCCGAGGACGACGAGGCGATCCTGGTCGACCTGATGCACGTGCCGGCGCACATCACCCAGGTGGTGTTCACGGTCAGCTCGTACACCGGGCAGACCTTCGCCGAGGTGAGCCGGGCGCACTGCCGGCTGCTGGACGAGACCACCGGGGTGGAGCTGGCCCGGTACGAGCTGGCGGGCGGCGGGCCGCACACCGGGCAGATCATGGCGAAGGTGGTCCGGGACGGCAACGGCGGCTGGGAGATGCAGGCGATCGGGGCCCCGGCCAAGGGGCGGACCTTCCAGGACCTGCTGCCGGCGATCGAGCCGTTCCTCTAGGAGAGGCCCTTTACCTTCTTTACCTTTCCTTGCCTCCCCTGTTACTCTCGATGGCAGCGGAGGGGAGTATTCCTCGACAGCCGACCCCGTCATCACGGGTGCCCGTCGCGGCACCCCGGGGCGCTGGCCCAGCGGGCGGAAGAGACCTCCGGCAGTGACGATGACCGTCTCGCCTAGCTGCCGGAGGAGCAGTCATGGACGTTTCCGTAACCATGTGGGTCACCACGATCGGTGTGCTGATCGCACTGATCGCGGCCGACTTCTTCATCGGGGGCCGCAAGCCGCACGAGGTCTCGGTCAAGGAGGCCGGGATCTGGACGGCCGTCTGGGTCGTGCTGGCCGCGGTCTTCGGCGGGTTCCTCTGGTGGCACGCCGGCGGACAGCCGGCGGGCGAGTTCTTCGCCGGCTACATCACCGAGAAGTCGCTCAGCGTCGACAACCTCTTCGTGTTCATCCTGATCATGGGCAAGTTCGCGGTGCCCAGGGTCTACCAGCAGCGCGTGCTGATGTTCGGCGTGATCATCGCGCTGGTGCTCCGGGCGGTGTTCATCGCCGGCGGCGCGGCGCTGGTCGCGCAGTTCTCCTGGGTGTTCTTCATCTTCGGAGCCTTCCTGATCTGGACGGCCTGGAAGCTGATCAAGGAGGCCCGGGCCGAGGAGGAGGACGACGAGTTCGAGGAGAACCGACTGCTGAAGTCGATCACCCGGCGCTTCCCGTCGACCGACACCTACCACGGCACCAAGCTGTTCATCCGGGAGAACGGCCGCCGGCTGATCACCCCGATGCTGATCGTCATGCTGGCGATCGGCACGACGGACGTCCTGTTCGCCCTGGACTCGATCCCGGCCATCTTCGGCCTCACCCAGGACCCGTACATCGTCTTCACCGCCAACGCCTTCGCCCTGATGGGCCTGCGCCAGCTCTACTTCCTGATCGGCGGCCTGCTGAAGAAGCTGGTCCACCTGAGCTACGGCCTGTCCCTGATCCTCGGCTTCATCGGCGTCAAGCTGGTCCTGCACGCGGCGCATGAAGCCGGCGCCCACGTCCCGGAGATCGGCATCCCGCTCTCGCTCGGCTTCATCGTGGTGGTGCTGGCGGTGACCACGGTGACCAGCCTGATCGCCTCAAAGAAGCAGCAGGAGCAGGCCGAGCCCGAGAAGCTCGCCGCCTGACCGGAACCGAGCAGTTCGAGGCCCCGCCGCCGGATCGCGATCCGGCGGCGGGAGATGATCGGCGCATGAGCGGCGCCCCTGCGGACAGCAGGGTCGCGCAACTCGCCGAACGCCTACCAGCGTCGTTGGACGCGCTGACCGGGCCGGAGGGCGGCACGGTGGAGCTGCCGCTGCACCTGGGTTGGTCGGGACTGCGAGCCTTCGACCTCGACCGGCCCCGGCTGCGGATGGGTTTGTACCGGATCGTCCTCGCCGAAGGCATGCGGGATGACCTCATCCGCTACCTGAACTCGCGCCTGCTGGTGGAGCAGTGGCCGGCCCTGCGGACTCTGGTAGGTCCGGCGGTCCGCAGCGTCTGGGAGTCGGCGTTCGACGAGCTTGCAACTGCCGCCCAGGCCTGAGCGAGTTCGAGGCCCCGCCGCCGGATCGCGATCTGGCGGCGGGCTCAGTTCTGCGGGCGTCGACCGTACTCCGTGACCCAGCGTGAGCCGAGCAGCACGATGTCGGCAGTCTCGACCGGGCGGCTGGTGGCCTGATCGTAGTAGGTGCGCTCGATCGCCATCACCGGCACGGCGGGTGCGACGCCGAGTGCCTGGGCCTCGGAACGGCTGGCTTGACGAGCCGAGACCCGTTCGACCGGCATGCCGACCTCGATGCCGATGAGCGCCATCCGGTCAGCGACGCCCATCCCGGCGTGGGGCCCGGCCTCCGGCAGGACGATCAGGCTGCCGCCGGTGACGGCCATGGGCTCCCAGCTCTCGGCAAGCTGAGCGGGCTCGCCGTCGGCCAGGTAGACGTAGCTGGTGTGCATGACCGGATCGCCCGGCTGGATCTCCAGACGGGCTGCGATCCGCGCATCGGCGGCACGAGGCTGCGATTCGTGCCGCCAGGTGCCGACCACGCCCTGCCGGGCGAGGGCGGCCTCGGTAGGGGAGCCGTCGCCTGGGGCCACGCGCTGGCGCCGCACCAAAACGGCTGGCGGCTCCTGGGACTTGACGTAGTAGCCGGCGCCGGGACGCGCGAGGACGAGCCCCTCATCGATCAGTACGGCGTAGGCCCGCTGGACCACGCCGGTCGAGACCTTGTGCTCGCGCTGGAGTTCGCTGATGGACGGCATTCGATCGCCTGGCTGAAGTCGCCGGGAGGTGATGTGGCCGCGCAGGGCGTCCGCTACGTGCAGGTAAGAGGGTGTGTCGCTCACGCCTCGGCCTCCTCGCTCCGAATGGTGCGTTGCGGCTGACACCGTAACGCTCATGCGGCTACTCTATCGATACGACTCCACCGTGCCGATAAGGGGAACGTCGGTGCAGATCAGCATGCGTACGAGTCTGTTCAGGGCGTCTCTCGGTCAGGCTGCTGGGGCTCCCGTGCGAATCACCAAGGGAAAAGCGGGTCGGGTGCGGCTTTCGACGACCGCGCCGGCCGATACGTCGTCCACGCAGTGGAGAGAGGTGCTCGACATTCTCCGGTCCGGCTGCGAGTGGGGTTCCACCGACGCCACGGGTGAGGTCGTCGTCTGGGTCGAACTGGAGGACTTCAACATGATCGACATGGGTGCCTGGTCGTGACGGCTGCCGCCCGCAGGCCGGACCTGCCGACCGGCCTCGTGATCCGCTTCGACGTGGGCAGGGCCGGACGGTACGTCAGCGCCGAGTGCCAGCTCAAGGCCCATTGGGCCTGTCCCGGCGGAATCCGGGAGGTGTCCGGAGCCGTTGCCCTGGTGTGCCTTTGCATGGAGCCGTCGTGTGCGTGCGCTCGGCATCTCTCAGGATGGAAGCCGTGATCCGGGCCGGTCGGCTCCGGCTGGAGCCGACCGACCCGGGCGTCCTCACCAGCCGCGTTCGCGCCACTCCTCGAGGTGGGGGCGTTCGGTGCCGAGGGTGGTGTCGTTGCCGTGGCCGGGGTAGACCCAGGCTTCGTCGGGGAGGGCGTCGAAGAGCTTCTCGTTGACGTCCCGGAAGAGGGTCCTGAAGGCCTCCGGGTCGCCCCAGGTGTTGCCGACGCCGCCCGGGAAGAGGCAGTCGCCGGTGAAGACGTGGGGGTGGCCCTGGGGGTCGTCGTAGATGAGCGCGATCGCGCCCGGGGTGTGGCCGACGAGGTGGCGGACGGTCAGCTCGACCTCGCCGACCCGCAGCTTGGCGCCGTCCGCGAGGAGCAGTTCGGTGGGGACGTCGATGCCCTCGGCGTCGTACTCGCCGGCGGCGGTGCGGGCGCCGGTGGTGGCGACCACCTCGGCCAGTGCGCCCCAGTGGTCGTGGTGCCGGTGGGTGGTGACCACCGTCTCCAGGTCGTCCCCGACGGTCTCCAGCAGCACCGGGGCGTCGGCGGCCGCGTCGATCAGCAGCTGCTCGTCGGTGGCCCGGCAGCGCAGCAGGTAGGCGTTGTTGTCGTACGGGCCGACGGCCACCTTGGTGATGATCAGGTGGGCCAGCTCCCGCACGTCCGGCGGCCCGCCGACCTTGACCGCTCCGTGGTACGTCATGCGTCCGCTCCTCGATCGATTGCAGGGGTCAGGATCATCGTCCCGCCGTCAGCCGAGCGGGGGAAGCTGGGGGAGCGCGGCGTCGGGGGTGCGGCGCAGGTCCGCGCCGTCGGAGCGGCCGGAGAGCCAGGCGAGCAGGGCGCGG
The DNA here is from genome assembly GCF_055569215.1 of Kitasatospora sp. NPDC029312. Lineage (NCBI taxonomy): Bacteria > Bacillati > Actinomycetota > Actinomycetes > Kitasatosporales > Streptomycetaceae > Kitasatospora > Kitasatospora sp. NPDC029312. The sequence continues at coordinate 63,438 of NZ_JBVHXY010000037.1, forward strand.
ACGGTCCCCTGGACGGTCAGGGCGGGCTCGCCGGTGCCGATCAGGCCGCGGTCGCCGGTGTCCTCGGCGATCAGCTCGGCGGCGGGCAGACCGGTGCCGTCCAGTCGGAGGGCGAGCTTGTGGAACTCGGTGACGGCGAACTCCTGCGGCCAGTCGGCCGGGGTGTAGCCGGCGTCGAGGTCGACCAGGTGGTACTCGAGTTCGCAGAGGCGCTTCCAGGGGAGCTCGCAGGCCGGGAAGACCGCGCCGGAGCGGTGCCGCACCTCGGCGGCCCAGTCCTCGGCGGTCATCAGGGCGGCGGCCGCGGCGAAGCGCTCGTGGGACTCGCGCAGGTCGGCGAGCTGGGCGTCCAGCGGGCGACCGGCGCCGTCCTCGATGCCCTGGTCGCGGGCCTCCTCGCTGGGGTACTGGGGGATGTCGGTGCCGGTGCGGACGCCGGTCAGCAGGTTGACCAGGGAGTCGGCGTTGCGGGCGAGGTGGGCCAGCACGTGGCCGCGGGTCCAGCCGGGGAGCGCGGAGGGCTCGGTGACGGCGTCCGGCTTCACGCCCGAGACGGTGTCCAGCAGGCGCCGGGTGCCGTCCTGGACCAGGCCGAGGTGCTCGGCGGCTCGAGCGGCGGCGGAGTGCGGGTCGGTCATCGAATCTGCCTTCTGTGCGGGGCGGCGCGTTGCCCGGAGCGGGCTCCGCTCGTTGACCAGGCGACGCTACCGCCGAACCCGCGCTCTGAGCAGGGCCTTTTTCGGTCCGGGTGCGGACGGTCCGGGTGACGCTCTCACTCGTTCGGGTGGTCTCCACTGGACGAAGTCGATATTCGAACGTCTGAGCTATAGGCTGGCTGCCGCATCCTGGAAGAAGAACACCTCACACCGCAAGCCCTCTCGCCCCGGAGAAAGGCGCCAGAAGCAGTGGCCGACCGCCTCATCGTCCGCGGTGCTCGCGAGCACAACCTCAAGAACGTCTCGCTCGACCTGCCCCGCGACTCCCTCATCGTCTTCACGGGCCTCTCCGGCTCCGGCAAGTCCTCGCTCGCCTTCGACACGATCTTCGCCGAGGGCCAGCGCCGCTACGTCGAGTCGCTGTCGTCCTACGCCCGCCAGTTCCTCGGGCAGATGGACAAGCCCGACGTCGACTTCATCGAAGGCCTCTCCCCGGCCGTCTCGATCGACCAGAAGTCCACCAACCGCAACCCCCGGTCGACCGTCGGCACCATCACGGAGGTCTACGACTACCTGCGCCTGCTGTTCGCCCGGATCGGCAAGCCGCACTGTCCGCACTGCGGCCGCCCGATCGCCAAGCAGTCGCCGCAGGCGATCGTGGACAAGGTGCTGGAGCTCGCCGAGGGCACCCGGTTCCAGGTGCTCAGCCCCGTGGTGCGCGAGCGCAAGGGTGAGTTCGTCGACCTCTTCGCCGACCTCCAGTCCAAGGGCTACTCCCGCGCCCGGGTGGACGGCGAGACGGTCCAGCTCGCCGAGCCGCCGAAGCTGAAGAAGCAGGAGAAGCACACCGTCGAGGTGGTCATCGACCGCCTGACCGTCAAGGAGAGCGCCAAGCGGCGGCTCACCGACTCGGTGGAGACGGCCCTGCGGCTGTCCGGCGGGATGGTCGTGCTCGACTTCGTCGACCTCCCGGAGGGCGACCCGGAGCGCGAGCGGATGTACTCCGAGCACCTCTACTGCCCGTACGACGACGTGTCGTTCGAGGAGCTGGAGCCGCGCTCCTTCTCCTTCAACTCGCCGTTCGGCGCCTGCCCGGACTGCTCGGGCCTGGGCAACCGGATGGAGGTCGACGCGGAACTGGTCGTGCCGGACCCGGAGCGCTCGCTGGACGAGGGCGCGATCCACCCCTGGTCGGCCGGGCACGCCAAGGAGTACTTCCAGCGCCTGATCGACGCGCTCGCCGAGGAGCTCGGCTTCCGCACCGACATCCCCTGGGCCGGGCTGCCCGCCCGCGCCAAGAAGGCGCTGCTGTACGGCCACAAGCACCAGGTGCAGGTCCGCTACCGCAACCGCTTCGGCCGCGAGCGCTCGTACAGCACCGGCTTCGAGGGCGCGGTGCCGTTCATCCAGCGCCGGCACACCGAGGCGGAGAGCGACAGCAGCCGCGAGCGCTTCGAGGGCTACATGCGCGAGGTGCCCTGCCCGACGTGCCAGGGCACCCGACTCAAGCCGGTGGTGCTCGCGGTCACCGTCGAGGGCAGGTCGATCGCCGACGTCTCCTCGATGTCGATCAGCGACTGCGCCGAGTTCCTGGGCGCGATGCGGCTCAACGACCGGGACAAGCAGATCGCCGAGCGGGTCCTCAAGGAGGTCAACGAGCGGCTGCGCTTCCTGGTCGACGTCGGCCTGGACTACCTCTCCCTGGACCGCGCGGCCGGCACCCTGTCCGGCGGCGAGGCCCAGCGCATCCGGCTGGCCACCCAGATCGGCTCCGGCCTGGTCGGCGTGCTGTACGTGCTGGACGAGCCGTCCATCGGCCTGCACCAGCGGGACAACCACCGGCTGATCGAGACGCTGGTGCGGCTGCGGGACATCGGCAACACCCTGATCGTGGTCGAGCACGACGAGGACACCATCAAGACCGCGGACTGGGTGGTGGACATCGGCCCGGGCGCCGGCGAGCACGGCGGCAAGGTGGTGCACTCCGGTTCGCTGAAGCAGCTGCTCGGCAACAAGGAGTCACTGACCGGCCAGTACCTCTCCGGCAAGCGGTCCATCCCGATCCCGGCCGCCCGGCGCGACCGGGACAGGAAGCGCCAGTTGACCGTCCACGGCGCCCGCGAGCACAACCTCAAGGACGTCACGGTCGGCTTCCCGCTCGGCACCCTGACCGCGATCACCGGCGTCTCCGGCTCCGGCAAGTCGACGCTGGTCAACGACATCCTCTACACCCACCTCGCCCGGGAGCTGAACGGCGCCCGCAGCGTGCCCGGCCGGCACACCCGGATCACCGGCACCGACCTGGTGGACAAGGTGGTCCACGTCGACCAGTCGCCGATCGGCCGCACCCCGCGGTCCAACCCGGCGACCTACACCGGGGTGTTCGACCACGTCCGCCGGCTCTTCGCGGAGACGCAGGAGGCCAAGGTCCGCGGCTACCTGCCCGGCCGGTTCTCCTTCAACGTCAAGGGCGGCCGCTGCGAGAACTGCACCGGCGACGGCACCATCAAGATCGAGATGAACTTCCTGCCGGACGTCTACGTGCCGTGCGAGGTCTGCCACGGCGCCCGGTACAACCGGGAGACGCTGGAGGTGCACTACAAGGGCAAGTCCATCGCCGAGGTGCTGGACATGCCGATCGAGGAGGCGCTGTCCTTCTTCGAGGCCGTCCCGGCGATCGCCCGCCACCTCAGGACGCTCAACGACGTCGGCCTCGGCTACGTCCGGCTCGGCCAGTCCGCGCCGACGCTCTCCGGCGGCGAGGCGCAGCGCGTCAAGCTCGCCTCGGAGCTGCAGAAGCGCTCCACCGGGCGGACGGTCTACGTGCTGGACGAGCCCACCACCGGTCTGCACTTCGAGGACATCAGCAAGCTGATCAAGGTGCTCAGCGGGCTGGTCGACAAGGGGAACACGGTGATCGTCATCGAGCACAACCTCGATGTGATCAAGACCGCCGACTGGGTCGTCGACATGGGCCCCGAGGGCGGCTCCGGCGGCGGCACGGTGGTCGCCGAGGGCACCCCGGAGCAGATCGCGGCCGTCGCGGAGAGCCACACCGGCAAGTTCCTGCGGGACATCCTGCCGGGCGACTTCGCGGACGCCCCGGTCGCCGCTCCCGCCAAGAAGGCGCCGCGCAAGCGGGCCGCCGCCAAGAAGTAGTCCGCACCGCGCCCCGCCGCTCCCACGCTGGGAGCGGCGGGGCGCGTGCCGCATAGACTTCCGTCGGCCCACCAGCCGGGGCCCGTCCCACAGCCGAACCCGCCAGGAGCGCACCGATGTCCGAGGCCCCCGAGACCAGCCCCGCCACCTCCCGCCGCACCCTGCTCTGCGGGGCCGCCGCCGTCCTGGCGGCCGGCGGCGCGGTGACCGTCACCGGCTGCGGCTCCTCCTCCGGTTCGTCCGGCTCCTCGGGCTCCGGCAGCGCCGCCAAGGGCCCGGTGGACCTCGGTCCGGCCTCGGCCGTCCCGGAGGGTGGCGGCACGGTCTTCCGGGAGCAGAAGATCGTGATCACCCAGCCGACCGCCGGCCAGTACAAGGCCTTCAGCGCCAAGTGCACCCACGCCGGCTGCATCGTGGACCAGGTCAAGAACGCCCAGATCCAGTGCCCCTGCCACGGCAGCCGGTTCGGCATCACCGACGGCGCGGTGCAGGACGGTCCGGCCCCCAGCCCGCTGCCCGCCTACACCGTCACGGTCGACGGCGGGAACCTCAAGGTCACCCCGAGCTGACGCAGTTGAGCGCCTTCCCTCCGATCCCGTCCGCTCCGATCCCGTCCGCTCCGATCCCGTCCGCTCCGATCCCATCCGCTCCGATCCCGTCCGCTCCGATCCCCTCCCCTTCGATCCCGTCCCCGCGGCCGCGACCGCAATCGGTACGGTGGACCCATGGCTGACCCGAGCACCTACCGCCCGGCGCCGGGCGCGATCCCGACCTCCCCGGGCGTCTACAAGTTCCGTGACGCCCACGGCCGGGTCATCTACGTCGGCAAGGCCAAGAGCCTGCGGCCGCGCCTGTCGTCCTACTTCCAGGACCTGGCCGGCCTGCACCCGCGCACCGCGACCATGGTCACCACCGCCGCCTCGGTGGAGTGGACCGTCGTCGCCACCGAGGTCGAGGCGCTCCAGCTGGAGTACTCCTGGATCAAGGAGTTCGACCCGCGGTTCAACGTCAAGTACCGCGACGACAAGAGCTATCCGGAACTCGCCGTCACCCTCAACGAGGAGTTCCCGAGGGTCCAGGTGATGCGCGGGGCGCACAAGAAGGGCGTGCGCTACTTCGGCCCGTACGGGCACGCCTGGGCGATCCGCGAGACGGTCGACCTGCTGCTGCGCGTCTTCCCCGTCCGCACCTGCTCCAACGGCGTGTTCAAGCGCGCCCGGCAGGTCGGCCGGCCCTGCCTGCTGGGCTACATCGGCAAGTGCGCGGCGCCCTGTGTCGGCAAGGTCACGGCGGACGAACACCGGGCGCTGGCCGAGGACTTCTGCGACTTCATGGCCGGGCGCACCGGAAACTACCTGCGCCGGCTGGAGGAGCAGATGCAGGAGGCCGCCGCCGACCTGGAGTACGAGCGGGCGGCACGGCTCCGGGACGACATCGGCGCCCTCAAGCGCGCGATGGAGAAGAACGCCATCGTGCTCGCCGACGCCACCGACGCCGACCTGCTGGCCCTCGCCGAGGACGAACTCGAGGCGGCCGTGCAGATCTTCCACGTCCGCGGCGGCCGGGTGCGCGGCCAGCGCGGCTGGGTCACCGACAAGGTCGAGGACGTGGACACTGCCGGCCTGGTCGAGCACGCCCTCCAGCAGCTCTACGGCGGCGGCGAGTCCGTCCCGCGCGAGGTGCTGGTCCCGGCCGTGCCCGAACCCGCGGGCCCGATAAGGGAGTGGCTCAGCGGCCTGCGCGGCAGCCAGGTCGACCTGCGCATCCCGCAGCGCGGCGACAAGAAGGACCTGATGGCCACCGTGCAGCGCAACGCCCAGCACGCGCTGGCACTGCACAAGACCAAGCGCGCCTCCGACCTCACCACCCGCAGCCGCGCCCTCCAGGAGATCGCCGACGCGCTGGAGCTGGACTCCGTCCCGCTGCGCATCGAGTGCTACGACATCTCCCACCTCCAGGGCGAGGACGTGGTCGCCTCCATGGTCGTCTTCGAGGACGGCCTGGCCCGCAAGAGCGAGTACCGGCGCTTCCAGATCAGGGGCTTCGAGGGCCAGGACGACGTCCGCTCGATGCACGAGGTGATCGGCCGCCGCTTCCGCCGCTACCTCCAGGAGCGCGAGCAGACCGGCGAGTGGGCCGTCCCCGAGGAGGACGAGCCCGGCGCCCCCGAGCCGGTCGCCGGCGCCCGGGACGAGGAGGGCCGCCCCAAGCGCTTCGCCTACCCGCCGCAGCTGCTGGTGGTCGACGGCGGTCAGCCGCAGGTCGCCGCCGCCAAGCGGGCCCTGGACGAACTCGGCATCGACGACGTCGCGCTCTGCGGCCTGGCCAAGCGGCTGGAGGAGGTCTGGCTGCCCGGCGAGGACGACCCGGTGGTGCTGCCGCGCTCCAGTGAGGGCCTCTACCTGCTCCAGCGGATCCGCGACGAGGCCCACCGCTTCGCGATCGGCTACCAGCGCACCAAGCGTTCCAAACGACTCACCGCCGGGGAACTGGACTCCGTCCCGGGCCTCGGCGAGACTCGCCGCCAGGCGCTGCTCAAGCACTTCGGCTCGCTGAAGAAGCTCCGGGCCGCCACCGTCGACGAACTCTGCGCGGTCCCCGGCATCGGACGCCGCACCGCGGAGACTGTTGCGGCGGCGTTGTCCTCCCGTACACCCGCCGCACCCGCGGTCAACACCGCGACCGGCGAGATCATCGAGGACGGGGCCGACCAGGTCGCCGAGCCGGTGGCCGCAGCACCCCAGACCGCACCATCCCAGGAGACGCCATGACGGCCGACGCCGCCCGTCCGCCGGCGCGCCCCGATCCCGCCCGCCTGTCCGCGGCGGGGAAGGGCGGCCGTGCCCTGCGCGTTCTCCCCAGCAGAAAGACCGAGAGCGGGGAACCGAAGTGACCGTGTCAGACGTGGCCGAGAACGCGCCGGAGCTGGTGATCATCTCCGGCATGTCCGGAGCCGGCCGCTCCACCGCCGCGAAGTGCCTGGAGGACCTCGGCTGGTTCGTGGTGGACAACCTGCCGCCGGCCCTGATCCCCACCATGGTCGACCTGGGCGCCCGCTCCCAGGGCAACGTCGCCCGGATCGGCGTGGTCGTGGACGTCCGCGGCCGCCAGTTCTTCGACGACCTGCTCACCTCGCTGGACGAGTTGGAGAAGCGCGGCGTCCGCCTCCGGGTGGTCTTCCTGGACTCCTCCGACGAGGCGCTGGTCCGCCGCTTCGAGAGTGTGCGCCGCCCGCACCCGCTGCAAGCCGACGGCCGGATCGTGGACGGCATCGCCCAGGAGCGGGACCTGCTGCGCGACCTGCGCGGCGAGGCCGACCTGGTGATCGACACCTCCAACCTCAACGTGCACCAGCTGCGCGCCAAGCTGGACGCCCAGTTCGCCGACCACGACGAGCCCGAACTGCGCGCCACCGTGATGTCCTTCGGCTTCAAGTACGGCCTGCCGGTCGACGCCGACCTCGTGGTGGACTGCCGCTTCCTGCCCAACCCGCACTGGGTGCCGGAGCTGCGGGCCCGCACCGGCACCGACGCGGACGTCGCCGACTACGTCTTCCAGCAGCCCGGTGCCAACGAGTTCCTGAACGGCTACGCCGAGCTACTCCGGATCGTTACCGAGGGCTACCGCCGCGAGGGGAAGCGCTACATGACGCTTGCCGTAGGCTGCACCGGTGGCAAGCACCGGAGCGTCGCCATGTCCGAGCGTCTGACCAAGCGTCTCATCGCCGACGGAGTCGAGACGGTGCTCGTCCACCGTGACATGGGACGGGAGTAACCGCCGCCTCCCTGCCGGGCCCCCGGCGGAGCCGGGTGGCGGGGCTGAGGAACGCGAGGTGAGTGTGGCGGGATACGTGCCCGGGCGGCAGCCGCAGAGCAGGTCCGGCGAACGGGCGGGCAGCCCGCTGCCGGGCCGTCCGCGCAGCAGCCCCGCCCGGGCCAATCCGGCACCCCGGATCACCGCGCTCGGCGGCGGCCAGGGCCTCTCGGCCTCGCTGTCCGCGCTGCGCCGGCTCACCAGCGACCTCACCGCCGTGGTCACCGTCGCCGACGACGGCGGCTCCAGCGGCCGGCTGCGCGAGGAGCTGGGCGTGCTGCCGCCCGGGGACCTGCGCAAGGCGCTGGCCGCGCTGTGCGGGGACGACGACTGGGGCCGCACCTGGTCCGAGGTGATCCAGCAGCGCTTCACCGGCAACGGCGAGCTGGGCGGGCACGCGGTCGGCAACCTGCTGATCGTGGCGCTCTGGGAGAAGCTCGGCGACCCGGTGGCGGCGCTGGACTGGGTCGGCCGGCTGCTGAACGTCCAGGGCCGGGTGCTGCCGATGTCGGCGGTGCCGCTCGACATCGAGGCGAGCGTGCGCGGCCACGACCCGGCGCGCCCCGCCGAGGTCACCGCCGTCCGCGGCCAGGCGAACGTGGCCGCCACGCCCGGCACCGTCCAGTCGATCCGGCTGCTGCCGGACGGGCCGCCGGCCGTTCCGGAGGCGGTCACAGCGGTCCGCGAGGCGGACTGGGTGGTGCTCGGCCCCGGCTCCTGGTTCACCAGCGTGCTGCCGCACCTCCTGGTGCCCGAGCTGGCCAAGGCGCTGGTCGAGACCCGCGCGCGCCGGCTGCTCACCCTCAATCTCGCCCCGCAGCCCGGTGAGACGGAGGGCTTCACCCCGCAGCGTCACCTGGAGGTCATCGCCGACCACGCTCCGGAGCTCGCCGTGGATGCGATCCTGGTGGACGAGCGCGCCGTCACCGGCGGCGCCTTCGGCCAGGCGGACCTGGCCGGTCTGGAGAAGGCCGCCGAACGGATGGGTGCCGCTCTGGTGCTCGGCACGGTGGCCCGCACCGACGGCACCCCGCGACACGACCCGGAGCTGTTGGCCGCCGCGTACGACCGGATTTTCCGGACACATGGAAGGATCGGGCCATGGCGATGACTCCAGCGGTGAAGGACGAGATCAGCCGGCTCCCGGTCACCCGGGCCTGCTGTCGCAAGGCTGAGGTGTCGGCGATCCTGCGGTTCGCGGGCGGACTGCACATCGTGAGCGGCCGCATCGTGATCGAGGCGGAGCTGGACACCGGGTCGGCGGCGCGGCGGCTGCGCAAGGACCTCCTGGAGATCTTCGGGCACTCCTCCGACCTCGTGGTGATGGCCCCCGGCGGTCTGCGGCGCGGCAGCCGCTTCGTCGTGCGGGTCGTCAAGGACGGCGAACTGCTCGCGCGCCAGACCGGCCTGGTGGACGGGCGCGGGCGCCCGATCCGCGGCCTGCCCCCGGCGGTCGTCTCCGGGGCCACCTGCGACGCCGAGGCCGCCTGGCGCGGGGCCTTCCTGGCGCACGGCTCGCTCACCGAGCCGGGCCGCTCCTCCTCGCTGGAGATCACCTGCCCCGGCTCCGAGGCGGCGCTCGCCCTGGTCGGCGCGGCCCGCCGGCTCGGCATCCCGGCCAAGGCCCGCGAGGTGCGCGGCGTGGACCGGGTGGTGATCCGGGACGGTGACGCGATCGGCGCGCTGCTGACCCGCCTGGGGGCGCACGAGTCGGTGCTCGCCTGGGAGGAGCGCCGGATGCGGCGCGAGGTCCGGGCCACCGCCAACCGCCTGGCCAACTTCGACGACGCCAACCTGCGCCGCTCGGCCCGGGCTGCGGTGGCCGCCGGTGCCAGGGTCGCCCGGGCGCTGGAGATCCTCGGCGACGAGGTGCCGGAGCACCTGGCCGCGGCCGGTCAGCTGCGGATGCAGCACAAGCAGGCCTCGCTGGAGGAGCTGGGTGCGCTCGCCGACCCGCCGCTGACCAAGGACGCGGTGGCCGGCCGGATCCGCCGCCTGCTGGCGATGGCCGACAAGCGCGCAGCCGAGCTGGGCCTGCCGAGCACCGAGGCCAACCTGACCGACGAGATGGCGATGAACTGACGATCACATTGCGTGAGCGTGACGCGGCCGGTGCCCGGATGACGGGCACCGGCCGCCGGCGTTCGCGGACCGGCCCGGCGCTCCCGATTGGTAGAGACCATTGCCCCGGCGACCAACTGCCCGCCGCCCCAGGGTGGGACGGCCTGAAATCGGGTTTGCGGCACGCCACGCCAAGTCTCACGAGGTGGCGCGATGTGCCCTCCCCGCGTCCGGAGGGGTAGGGTCGTAGGCGGTCGGGGACTTCCCAAATCTCACCCCCGTCGGCCTCGCGCCGGCGTACCTAACGAGGAGATCGGTTCGTGACGATCCGGGTAGGCATCAACGGCTTCGGCCGCATCGGCCGCAACTTCTTCCGCGCGGTCAAGGCCCAGGGCGCGGACATCGAGATCGTCGGTGTCAACGACCTCACCGACACGAAGACCCTGGCTCACCTGCTCAAGTACGACACCACCCTGGGCACCTTCCCGGGCGAGGTGTCGCACACCGAGGACAGCATCACCGTCGACGGCCACACCTTCAAGGTGACCGCCGAGCGTGACCCCGCCAATCTGCCGTGGGCCGAGCTGGGCGCCGACATCGTCGTCGAGTCCACCGGCATCTTCACCAAGGCCGAGGCCGCGAAGAAGCACCTCACCGCCGGCGCGAAGAAGGTCATCATCTCGGCGCCCGCCACCGACGAGGACGTCACCATCGTCCTGGGTGTCAACGACGACAAGTACGACGCCGCCAACCACCACGTCATCTCCAACGCCTCGTGCACCACCAACTGCGTGGCGCCGATGGCCAAGGTGCTGAACGAGAGCTTCGGCATCGTCAAGGGCCTGATGACCACGGTCCACGCGTTCACCAACGACCAGGTGACCCTGGACTTCCCGCACAAGGACCTGCGCCGCGCCCGCGCCGCGTCGCAGAACATCATCCCGACCTCGACCGGCGCCGCCAAGGCGACCGCCCTGGTCCTGCCGGAGCTGAAGGGCAAGCTGGACGGCACCTCGCTGCGCGTCCCGGTCCCGACCGGCTCCATCACCGACCTGGTCGTCACCCTGGAGCGCGAGGTCACCAAGGACGAGGTCAACGCCGCTTTCCAGAAGGCCGCGCAGGAGGGCCCGCTCAAGGGCATCCTGGCCTACACCGAGGACCCGATCGTCTCCTCGGATATCGTCAACGACCCGGCCTCCTGCATCTTCGACTCCAGCCTGACCATGGTCCAGGGCAACCAGGTCAAGGTGCTCGGCTGGTACGACAACGAGTGGGGCTACTCGAACCGCGTCGTCGACCTGGTCACCCTCGTCGGTGGGCAGCTCTGACGCGGTGGGAGCTGACGTGAGGTAGGGGCGAGGGCCCGGACGGCGAAACGCAGCCGGCCGGGCCCTCGCTCCGCGTACATGCACTCCTCAGGCGGCCCCTGCGCCGTGCCGCCTCTGCGCATCAACCATCTCCCCGGGAGACCGAAGAACCAGTGAAGACCATCGAAGACCTGGACGTCGCCGGCAAGCGCGTCTTCGTGCGCGCCGACCTGAACGTTCCCCTGGACGGCGAGACGATCACCGACGACGGCCGGATCCGCGCCGTCGCGCCGACCATCGCCAAGCTCCTCGAGCGCGGCGCCAGGGTCGTCGTCGCCTCCCACCTCGGCCGCCCCAAGGGCGCGCCGGACCCGCAGTACTCGCTCGCCCCGGCCGCCAAGCGCCTGGGCGAGATCCTCGGCAAGGACGTCGCCTTCGCCACCGACACCGTGGGGGAGAGCGCCGCCGCCACCGTCGCCGCGCTGGCCGACGGCGAGGTCGCGCTGCTGGAGAACCTGCGTTTCAACGCCGGTGAGACCAGCAAGGACGACGCCGAGCGCACGGCCTTCGCCGAGCAGTTGGCCGCCCTGGCCGACCTGTACGTCGGCGACGGCTTCGGCGCCGTGCACCGCAAGCACGCCTCGGTGTACGACCTGCCGAAGCTGCTGCCGCACGCGGCCGGCGACCTGATCGCCACCGAGGTCGGCGTGCTGAAGAAGCTCACCGAGGACGTCAAGCGCCCGTACGTCGTCGTGCTCGGCGGGGCCAAGGTGTCCGACAAGCTCGGCGTGATCGACAACCTGCTGAAGAAGGCCGACCGGATCCTGATCGGCGGCGGCATGGCGTACACCTTCCTCAAGGCCAAGGGCCACGAGGTCGGCATCTCGCTGCTGCAGGAGGACCAGGTCCCGACGGTCCTCGGCTACCTGGCCGAGGCCGAGCAGCGCGGCGTCGAGTTCGTCCTGCCGGTGGACGTCCTGGTGTCCGCCGAGTTCCCGGACCTCAAGGGCAAGACCCCGGCGAACCCCGACACCGTCGCCGCGGACGCGATCCCGGCCGACCAGGAGGGCCTGGACATCGGCCCGAAGACCCGCGAGCTGTACGCGGCGAAGCTGGCCGACGCGGGCACCGTGTTCTGGAACGGCCCGATGGGCGTCTTCGAGCACCCGGACTACGCCAACGGCACCAAGGCCGTCGCGCAGGCCCTGGTCGACAGCAGCGCGTTCACCGTGGTCGGCGGCGGCGACTCCGCCGCGGCCGTCCGCATCCTGGGCTTCGACGAGAAGAAGTTCGGGCACATCTCGACCGGCGGCGGCGCGAGCCTCGAGTACCTGGAGGGCAAGACCCTCCCCGGTCTCGCCGCCCTGGAGGACTGAAACACATGACCGAGCGTCTCCCGCTGATGGCGGGCAACTGGAAGATGAACCTCAACCACCTTGAGGCCATCCAGCACACCCAGAAGCTGGCCTTCGCGCTGGCCGACAAGGACTACGAGGCCGTCGAGGTCGCCGTCCTGGTGCCGTTCACCGACCTGCGGTCGGTGCAGACCCTGGTCTTCGGCGACAAGCTGAAGATCAAGTACGGCGCGCAGGACATCTCGCAGCACGACGGCGGCGCCTACACCGGCGAGGTCTCCGGGCCGATGCTGGCCAAGCTCCAGTGCAGCTACGTGGTGATCGGCCACTCGGAGCGCCGCCAGTACCACGGCGAGAACGAGGAGATCGTCAACGCCAAAGTGAAGGCCGCCTACCGGGCCGGGGTCACCCCGATCCTGTGCATCGGCGAGCCGCTGGACATCCGCAAGGCCGGCACCCACGTCGAGTACACCCTGGCCCAGCTGGACGGCGCCCTGGAGGGCGTCCCGGCCGACCAGGCCGAGTCGATCGTGGTCGCGTACGAGCCGGTCTGGGCGATCGGCACCGGCGAGGTGGCCACCCCGGAGGACGCCCAGGAGGTCTGCGCGGCCATCCGCCGGCGGATCGCCGAGCTGTACGACGCCGAGCTGGCCGACAAGGTCCGGGTGTTGTACGGCGGTTCGGTCAAGTCGTCGAGCGCGGCCGGCCTGATGGCCAAGCCCGACATCGACGGCGGCCTGATCGGCGGTGCCTCGCTGGACGCCGACGAGTTCGTCAAGATCGTGCGCTACCGTGAGCAGGCAGTAGGCTAACGCCGCTGCAGCAACGTAGGCTTTGGGGCCGGACCGCCGTACGCGGCCCGGCCCCTTCGCCGAAGATACGAGAGAGTTGGTCCCGTCGTGGTTCTCGGGTTCTCGATTGCCCTGATCATCTTCAGTCTGCTGATGGTCCTGCTGGTGCTGCTGCACAAGGGGAAGGGCGGCGGCCTGTCGGACATGTTCGGCGGTGGCGCGATGTCGACCGGCGGGGGCTCGGCGGTGGCCGAGCGCAACCTGGACCGCATCACCATCGTGGTCGGCCTCGGCTGGTTCGCCTGCATCATCGTGCTGGGCCTGGTCCTCAAGTACAAGAGCTGACGCAACCCTGACGCCCCGTCGCCCGAGCGCCTATCCTGGGACGGTCGGGGGCAGAGGCGATGGTGGCTGATCCTTAACTCCTGCTTACACTAGGACGACTTTCGCCACCGACGCGCACCGCGGCGGGTCGGCGCACCAGCACGCAGGGAGTCAGACCGTGGCAAGTGGCAACGCCATTCGTGGCAGCAGGGTCGGGGCCGGCCCGATGGGGGAGGCGGAGCGCGGCGAGTCCGCCCCGCGCAACCGGATCTCCTTCTGGTGTGCCAACAAGCACGAGACCCGGCCCAGCTTCGCCGCCGACGCCGTGATCCCGGACACCTGGGACTGCCCGCGCTGCGGCTTCCCCGCCGGGCAGGACGAGCAGAACCCGCCGGCGCCCTCGCGCAACGAGCCGTACAAGACCCACCTCGCCTACGTGCGCGAGCGGCGCACCGACGCCGACGGCGAGGCGATCCTCGCCGAGGCGCTGGCCAAGCTGCGCGGCGAGATCTGACGCGGAACCCCGACCTGCGAGCGAGTCGGACGCGAGCGAGCCGGACGCGAGCGAGCCGAAGGGGCGCGCCGGTGCCGAAAGGGAGAAGCGAGGAGGCCCCGAGGAACGAGGGGCATCGGAGCGCCGACCGTCGGCACCGGGCCGGAAGCGCCACGGAGGCGAGCCGAGCGCCAAAAAAGCGGAGGGGGGCCCCGTCGAGGTAGGGTGGGGGTCTCCCCCTTTTTTGTGCTCGTCGCGGTTGCGCCTAGGTCGGGGGGTGGGGGTGCTGCGGGAGTCGCTCCCCGGCGGGGCG
>NZ_JBVHXY010000038.1:0-77706 GCF_055569215.1 Kitasatospora sp. NPDC029312
GACAGCGTCGCGGCCCCCCGGGATCGTGGGGTGTGGTGGGGTTTTGTGGTGCGTGACCTGGTCCTCCCTACCATGTGCTGGGTACCCCCACCCCCCCCCCCCCGGGGGGCCCCCCCCCCCCCCCCGGCGCGGGGATCAGGAGGCGGAGCCGCTGCTCTTGCGGCGCAGGCCGAGCACGCCGACGGCGGCGCCGATCACGCCGACCACGATGCCGACCACGCCCAGGGTGCGGGCGGTGTTGTCGCTGGACTTGCCGTTGCCGTCCGCGGCGGCGGCGTGGTCGGCGCTGTCCCCGTGGGTGCCGGCGGCCGGGGTGGCGGTGGCGGTGACGCCGTGGCCGTCAGCGGCGGCGGCCTTGGTGAGCTTCAGCACCGGGGCCGGGTGGGCCGGCTCGGGCTGGCCGACCGGCGCCTCGTCGATCCAGCGGACGACGTCGCCGTTGTCGTAGGTCTGCAGGGCCTTGAAGACCAGGCTGTCGGAGTCGGTCGGCAGCGGGCCGATCGAGACCCGGAACTCCTGGAACTGGCCGGGGGCGATCTTGGTACCGGCGTCGGCGGTCCAGGTGATCTTGGAGACGGCCTCGTTGACGTCGCTGCCGTGCACCTTGAGCGGCTTGTCGAGCTTCGACTTCTCGATGTTGGCGGTCCAGCCCGGCATCGGCAGGGTCCGGACGGAGGCCAGCGGGTGGTCCAGCGGGAGGTTGACCTCCAGCTTCACCGTGCTCGCCGTGTCGCTCTCGTTCGGCACCTGGAAGTTCACGGCCGCGTAACCGCCCTGGGCGGCCGAGCCCGGGTTCACGGTGACGTGCGCGAAGGCCGGGCCGGCCAGCGCCACCACGGAGGCGGCGGCGGTCAGGGCGACGGCGGTGAGACGACGGGCGGGAAGGGAACGCATGATGCGGGGGTCTCCGATCGGAGTGCGGCGGCCTCCTGCACCGGGCCACGGGAAACCGTGCCGCGGCGGGGCCGCACGTGGGGACGTGTGGGGCGGAACCTGGGGCCGCCGACCCTGGAACGGACGGAACGGCCCGGACACCGCGCACGCCCGGCCCGGTACCGGTCAGCGGTACGGGCGACACCGGGTCAGTGCGCGAAGACCCCGCACGGCGGACCACGCCGCACCACGCTGTGCCGCAGCACCGCACCCGCCGGGAGCAGCCCCTCGCCGCCCCTGGCCCCGAACCGGCGGACCGGGCCGGCCACGCCGAACAGACCGCGCAGCAGCGCGGCCACCAGCACCAACGCCGACCGCAGCGGCGCCGCCCAGTGCTCCCGGGCCGCCGACGCGGCCACCCGCACCAGCCGCCACAGTGCCGCCTCGCCGCGCCGCAGCCACCAGCCCGCCACCAGCGCGGCGGCCAGGTGCCCGGCCAGCATCGACGGGGTCATCCCGAGCACCCCGCCCTGCCACCAGGGCGCGACGGCGTACGCGTGCGCATCCAGGCCCGCCGAGGAGACCAACTGCTCCGGGGACACACCACCGGACAGGCCGATCAGCGTGCCCGGCCGGGCCTCGTTGCAGATCAGCCGGCCGGCCGCCTGCGGCATCGTCATCGCAGCGTGCTGCGCACCGCCGCCGAAGCCGCCGAAACCGTGGAAGAGGCAGTGCAGTCCGAGCTGCCCCGCGCCGAGCGCCCCGGCGATGGCCGGCAGCGAACGCTCCCGCCCACCGCACGCCACCGCGAGCACCAGCACCGCGGCGAAGCCCGTCGCCAGCGCGGCCGGCGGCACGTCGCCGCCACCCGCCAGGGCGTGCCCGGCGGCCGCGATCAGCGTGCACACCACCGCGAACGGAACCGCCCGGGCAAGCCGCAGGTCCCAGGCGGCGGCCCCCACCGGCCGGACCGGTACGGAGGCGCCCGGGAACGGGGCGGCGGGGAGGGCAGTCATGGCCGGGCCATCATCTCATCGCGTACACCGCCGACAGCGGCAGGGGGGAAATCCCTACGAATGCCCCGTTCGGCAGCGGCGTGGACCACCGGGTGTGCGCTCTTCGGCACAGACCCCGTCCCCAGTCCATCCGCCGAACGGGCGGTACCCGCCCCCGGGCACGGTTCACCGCCGAATCGCCCGGAGATACCTAGTTGTATGTGGAGCCGCAGCCAGGAGGGACCTCCCGTGGACATCTGGTGGACTCTGCACCTCAAGCGCGACCCGGCCAGCGTGCCGCTGGCCCGGCGCATCCTGCTCGGTGCGATGGCGACGGCGGGCGTCGACCCGCAGATCGCCGACGACCTCGGCGTCGCCCTCACCGAGGCCTGCGCCAACGCCGTCGAACACGGCGCCACCGGCCGGCCCGACGAGAGCTTCCAGGTCACCGCCTCGATCAGCGGCGACCGCCTGCGGATCGAGGTCACCGACTCCGGCCCCGGCCTGCCGGCGTCCGCCCCGCCCGCCCGCCGCCCGGCCGCCCCCATCCCGGCCCGCCCGGCCACGGCCGCCCGGGCACCCCGCCGCTCCCGCCGAGCCCGAGCCACCGTCCCGGCCCGCATCCTCACCGCCCACCGCCCCCGCCGCGACGGCCACCCCTACGACACCCACGTCCTCCCCTGCCGCCCCCCGGCCCCCACCCTCCGCCCGGTGGACCTCGACACCCTCCCCGACCTCACCGCCGAATCCGGCCGGGGCCTCTTCCTCATCCACGCCCTCACCGACCACGTCCAGCTCCGCAACCACCCCCTCCGGGGCGCCATCGTGAGCTTCGACAAGATCCTCAAGTGGCGGGACGACGCCCTCCTGCGGGCCGCCTCCTGACTGCCCTCGACGGGCCATGTGCCTCCCGCCGGCGCTCGCGGGCTCACGGCGCTTCCGCGACTCTGGCTCGGAGTGCCCTGGCGGCCGTAGGCGCTTCGTCGCGTGGCCATGGCTCATCGCTCGGGCCGCCAGCCGGGAGGTGTGGTCCCCCACGGCAGAGCGCGGTCCCATCGCACTCGCGGCGCTCCCAGCCCGCGATGCTCCCTGGACGGACAGCACGGCGAAATGCCCACCGGCCCTGGGGCACCTCCCGGCCGAAGGCCCCGGAGCGTCGCAGTTCTGGCCGCCAGCCGGGACGAGTCTTCCTCTCGGCAGGGCGCGGCCGACTCGCGCCCGCAGCGCTCTCGGGCCGTCGGCCGGATGACGTTCAGGGCGGTTCACGGGCTTCTCGCCGCGTGCCGCGTTGCTCGGCGCTCTGGCTGCCGGCCATGGGGCGCGCTCGCCCACGGCATAGTCCCCGCTCAGCCGTGCGAGGGCGCACCCTGCCGCTGAGCTGCCTGCCCTCGGAGTTCTCGGGTGGTCAGGCCTGGATGGACCGGCGGCGGGTCAGGAGGAGGAGGGTGGTGCCGAGGAGGAGGGCGGTGGTGCCAGCGACGGCGAGGGGGCGGGAGGCGGTGCCGGCGCCGGTGTCGGCGAGGTGGGCCGGGGTGGGCGCGGTGGGGGTGCGGTTGGTGTAGGCGGCGGTGAGCTGGGGGCAGGTGTACTTCTTCGCCGGGGCGGAGCCGCTGGGGAGGAGCTCCGACTTGGCGGTGAAGGTGAGGCGGTGGTCGCCGAGGGTGTCGGCGCGGAGTTGGAGGGTGAACTTCTGGCCGGGGGCGACCGGGTAGGTGCCGGTGTTGGTCGGCGTGCCGGCGATGGTGAGGGGCTTCCAGGTGCCGCCGGGGGTGCGGAGTTCGGCGGGGAGCACGGTGGCGCCGCCGTCGGCGAGGGCGACGGTGGTGGCGAGTTCCTTGACCGTCGCGGTGGTGGTGTTGTCGAAGGTGACCGAGAGCTGGCCGGGGCCGGTGCTGGTGCTGGTGACCGGCATGGCGACGGGCGTCGGTCCTTCGGGGCAGTCGGTGGGGGAGCCGGTGGCGGTCGGCGTCGCGGAGGGAGCCGGCGTGACGGAGGAGTTGCCGGACGGGGCCGGGGTGGGCGGCGTCAGCGAGGGAGTCACCGAGGGGGCCCCGGAGGGAGCCGCCGACGGCGCGGCCGTGGGAGAGGCGTCGGCGGCGAGGGCGGGGACCGTGCTGAGGGCGACCGGGCCGGCGGTGAGCACGAGGAGGGTGCAGGCGGCGGGAAGGCGGGCGGGTCGCATCGGGGGCTCCAGCGGTCGGGTCGGGGTCGCTCTCCGGGGGTAGACCGCCGAGGGGCGGGAACGGTTGTCCCCGCCCCTCGGGTTCGTCCGGGGTGGATCAGCTGTGCGCGCCGGCCTTGCGACGGCGCAGGACGAACACGGTTCCGGCACCGGCCGCCAGCGCCGCCGCGCCGCCCAGGGCGATCGGCAGGGTGCTGGAGTCTGCGCCGGTGTGGGCCAGCTCCGGACCGGCGGGGGCCGACGCGGAGGCGGAGGCGGGGACGGTGGCCGCCGTGGTGGCGCCGCCGGCCTCGGCGACGTGGAACTCGCCCTCGTAGTCGTCGAGGAACTGGGTGCAGGCCTGCGGCTTGTTGTTGGCCGGGGTGGGGACCTTGTCGTTGACGAAGGTGTCCGAGCCGGCTTCGTAGTTCGCGCCGTAGCGACCGACCGGGGCCTTCGCGGTGGCGGCGATGCGGACCTTGTAGGTGAGCTTCTGCCCCTTGGCCAGCTTGAAGTCGGACACCCGCAGGCTCCGGTCGTCGAGCTTCGCGGGCTTCCATCCGTCACCGGTGTCCAGCTGGACGTCGAAGAACTCGGTGCTCCAGTCGACCGGCCGGGGCCCGTCGAACTCGTCGGTGACGTAGAAGGAGTTGTGGACGGCGGGCAGGTCGACGCCGCTCTTGTTCTCCCAGGTCAGGGTGATCTCGGCGGCCGGGCCCCCCTTGATCAGGGTGGTGCCGTACAGGCCGGTGCCGGTGGCCTTGAGCAGCGAGCTCTGGTAGACGCCGCCGTGGCAGTCGTCGCCGGGGGCCGGCTTCGGGGCCGGCGGGGTCGGCAGGTTCGTCGGCTTCGCCGTGCTCGTGGCCGTGGCCGTGGCCGTCGGAGCAGGGGTACCGGGGGTGGCCGCCGTGGTGCTGGGCGGGGTGGTCGCGCTCGGGGTGGCGCTCGCGGTGGGGGTCGGGGGGATCCCGACGGCGCTCGCGGAGGTCGCGCAGACGGTGGCGCCGAGCGAGAGCGCCACCAGCGTGGACCCGGCCAGGAGACGGGAAGAGCGCACGTTCAAAGGCTCCAGCTTGGGTGAAATACGGCTGATTTGGGGCGACTTGAGGCTGCGGCGGAGGCCGTCGGCGCTGGTCGCGTCCGGGTACCCTACCGGGCGCCGGTGGCTGGATTCCGAGCGGGGGAACGTGCTGCGCGGCCTCCGGTTGCCGGGGCTCGGGGACGGTCGGACGATGGGGTGCATGATGCATCAGATGCGAGCCGAGTACGGCGCCGACGGCGAGGCCGGCGGGGTGCGGCTGTGGCACATGGTCCGGGGCGGGCAGGACGTGGCGATGTGCGGGCGGGAGCTCGATCCGGACGCGCCGGTGCGGGAGGCGGTGGACTGGGGGAAGACCCCCGAACTGTGCTGCCACACCTGTGGGGCGTACTTCCTGCGTGAGCAGCCCTACCTGGCGGCCGAGCACCAGTGAGACCGGCGTGCGGACGAACCCCGCGAACCCGGTGAGCCTGTGGCACCCGGCGAAGCCGGTGCAGCCGGGCGACCGGGAGTCGGCGCCGCCGTGAGCAGGGCTACCGCGGACGAAATGACACAATCCCTCGTCCAGCCACGCTTGTTGACCCGTGAGGCCGCCGGGCTGCGGTCGGGTGCGCCGGGCCTGCCCGAGTACGTGGACCGGCTCTGCGCGCTGGTCGAGCGGGTGGACCCGCTGATCCACGCCTTCGTACCGGAGCCCGGCCGGCACGACCGACTGACGGCGCGGGCGCGGGAGTTGGGGGCGCACTACCCGCAGCCGGCCGCGCGGCCGCCGCTATACGGGGTGGCGGTGGGGGTGAAGGACGTCGTGCACGTGGACGGGCTGCCCACGCACGGCGGTTCGGCGTTGCCGCCGGGGGTGCTGGCGGGCCCGCAGGCCGTGGTGGTGGATCGCCTGCTGGCGGCGGGGGCGATGGTCGCGGGCAAGACGGTGACCGCCGAGTTCGCCGCGAGCGCCCCGGGGCCGACCCGCAATCCGCACCATCCGGGGCACAGCCCGGGCGGTTCCAGCAGTGGTTCGGCGGCGGCGGTGGCGGCGGGCCTGGTGCCGTTGGCGATCGGCACCCAGACGGTCGGTTCGGTGATCCGCCCGGCCGCGTACTGCGGCGTGGTGGGTTTCCGGCCGACGTACGGGCGGATTCCGTTCGCGGGCGTGATCCCGAACGCGCCCAGCCTGGACACCCTGGGTGTGTTCACCGCCGATCTGGCGGGTGTGGCGCTGGCGGCCCCGCTGCTCTGTGACGACTGGCGGCCCGAGCCCGAGCCCGAGCCCGAGGCCGGCGTGCCCGCGCCCGTGCTCGGGGTGCCGGACGGCACGTACCTGGAGCGGGCCGAGCCGGCGGCGCTGCGCGACTTCGAGGAGTGGCTGGAGCGGCTGCGACGGGCCGGGCTGACGGTGTGCCGGGTGCCGCTGTTCCCCGACTTCGTCGAGATCGGCCGGCAGGTGCAGGCCGTCAACCGCTACGAGCTGGCCCGCAGCCACGCGGACTGGTTCGCCCGGTTCGGCGGCCTGTACCGGCCGGAGACGGTGGCGAGCATCCGGGTCGGCCAGGGGATCGCGCCGGAGGACCGGGCGGCCGGGCTGGCGTTCCGGGAGCGGCTGCGCGAGCGGGTGGCGGCCGCGACGGCCGGGGCCGGGGTGGACCTGTGGCTGGCGCCGTCCGCGACCGGCGGCGCGCCGGAGGGCCTGCACAGCACCGGGGATGCGGTGATGTCGTTGCCGTGGAGCTTCCTCGGCCTGCCGGCGCTGAGCCTGCCGGCCGGGCGGTCCGCGGCCGGGCTGCCGCTCGGCCTCCAGGTGGTCGGTGCGGCGGGTGGCGACGAGCGGCTGCTCGCCCAAGCCGCCGGGCTGGAGCGGGCGTTGGGCTCGGAGGAGGGGCCGGGCTCGAAGGAGGCCTAGACGGCCTGGGCGGCCAGGGCCGGGTCGGCCGGGTCGGCGGCCTCGGTGCGCAGGAGGCGCAGGAGGAGGCGGCCGGCCCGCTGGTACGGGGTGTCCTCGTCGTGCAGCACCGCCTGCGAGTTGGCGGTCTCCAGGATCGCGATCAGGGCGAAGGCGAGGTCGCCCGGGTCGGCGTCAGGGCGCAGGGCACCGGCCGTACGGGCTTCGGCGAGGGCGGCCGTGACGGTCTCGTGCCATTCCCGGGCGCAGGCGGCCAGGGCGTCCCGGACGGCGCCGGGGCGGGCGTCGAACTCGGCGGTGACCTCGTAGAAGAAGCAGCCGCCGGGGAAGACCCGGCTGCGGGAGTAGTCCAGCCAGCTCTCGCACAGGGCGCGGGCCCGGGCGAGGCCGGGCGGGGTGTCGGCGACCGGGCTGATCACGGCGTCGGCGAAGATCCGGCGGGCGGCCCGGACGGTGGCGAGCTGCAGTTCCTCCTTGGAGCCGAAGCCTGCGAAGACGCCGCTCTTGCTGAGGCCGAGGTCGGTGGCGAGGCGGCCGATGGAGAGCGCTTCCAGGCCTTCGACGGAGGCGATGCCGACGGCGCGGCGGAGCACGGCCCGGCGGGTCTCCTCGCCGCGCAGGACCCTTCCGTCGGTGGTCGGTCCGGCCATCGTCCGCCCCGTTCTGCTCGCAGTGCCTGTCGTCAGGGTAGTGCGTGGCCGCTCGGCATAGCCGCAAAGATGAACGAACGATCGTGCTAATATCTCGCGCCGAGTAAGGACGCCGAGCAAGTCCGCCGAGCGCCCGAGGCAAGGACGCGGCGCGAGGCACCACCCGCAAGGCCCCGCAGGAACACCCGTCAGCACCGACCGGGAGGCCCGATGGACCCGACCCAGGCACTGATCCGCACCACCCTCAACCACACCGCCCGGATCGCCCCCGACCTGGCCGGCCGGGCGGCCTTCGAACTCTTCCGGCGCCCGCTCCGGCGCAGTCGGGTCCGCCCCGCCGAGGAGGAGGTCCACCGGCGGGCCGACCTCGAACCGCTGGCCGTCAACGGCAAGCACGTCGTCGGCTACCGCTGGGGCAGCGGGGAGCGCCCCGTCCTGCTGCTGCACGGCTGGCGCTCCCGGGCCTCCCGCTTCGCGCCCTTCGTGCCCCGACTGCGGGCGCTCGGCCTCAGCGCCCTGTCCTTCGACGCGCCCGGCCACGGCGACTCCGGCGGGCGCAGCACCAGCGTGCTGGAATTCCGCGAGGTCGCGGTGCGACTCCAGGAGCGGTACGGCCCGTTCGAGGCCGTGGTAGCGCACTCGCTGGGCGTCTGCGCGGCCTTCGGCGCACTGGCCGACGGCCTGGCGGCGGGCCGGCTGGCGGCCGTCTCCGGGGTGTCCGAGGTCGGCTTCTTCCCGGCCGCGTTCTGCGCCGGGCTCGGCCTCAACGCCACCGTGGAACGGGCGCTGCGCCGCCGGATCGAGCAGGAGCTGTTCGCCGGGGACGCCGGTGCCTGGGAGCGCTACGACGCCGCCCGCCAGGCGGCCGCCATCGATCTGCCGGTCCTGGTGCTGCACGACGAGGGTGACCGGGTCGTTCCGGTGGCCCAGGCGCACCGGCTGCGGAGGGCGTTCGGGGGCCGGCTCGACCTGGTGCTGACTCAGAACCTCGGCCATCGGCGGATCATCGCGGAGCCGGCCGTCGTTGATCAGGTGATCGGATTCATCACCGCCGGCCTGGAGGTCGCTGCCGCATGAAGCTCGCCGAAACGAAGCTCGTCGAATTGCACGCCCACGCCATGGAGTTGGCCGCCGGAGTGGTGGACACGGTACGCCCGGAGCAGCTGGACCTGCCCACCCCCTGCGCCGGTTGGACGCTGCGCCGGCTGCTGGAGCACTGCGTCGGCCAGCACCGGGGTTTCGCCGCAGCCGCCCGCGGCGCCGGGCCGGACCTCGCACTGTTCGCGGACGCCCAGGTCGACCCGGACCCGGCGGACGCCTTCCGCCGGACCGGCGCGGAACTCACCGCCGCCTTCCGGGAGGCGGCCGCCGTCGACCGTCCGCTCTGGCTGCCCGAGATCCGCGCCGACGGCCCGTTCCCGCTCGCCCAGGCGGTGGGCTTCCACCTGCTCGACACCCTGGTGCACGGCTGGGACGTCGCAGCGGCGCTCGGCACCCCGGAAGCGCTGGTCGCCGCGGTGGACGGTGACGACGCGCTGGTCGGCGCCCTGCTGGCGGTGACGGAGGCCGTCCCGAACACACCGGAGGCCCGGGCGCCCGGCCGGGCCTTCCGACCGGGCCGCGAACCCGGCGCCACCGGCCGCCGGTTCGACCGCGCCCTGGCGCTGCTCGGCCGCGACCCGGCCTGGAAGGCCTGAGCCCCGACCGCCCGGGCGCTGGTTGCCGGGGCGCTGGTTTTCGGGGCGCTGGTTTTCGTCGCAGTGGGCGACTGGCCCTTTACCGGTCGCGTCGCTCGTCCGGGAAGCGCGGTCCGCCGATCAGGAAGAACAGTGCGGCGGTCGGAAAGCCGAGCGAGGCGGCCAGCACCACGATGAACTGCCAGAACATGTTCCGCTCCTCGTCACTCCCGGGCCGACCGGACACCCGAAGGTGGTGCCAAACCTGATCGGCCCCGATTGGCCGAATTGTCCAGTCGCTATCCGACGGTATGGCCGAATTGCCCCGGCTGCCACCGGGCGGCGGGCCCCGGCCCGCGCCACACCCGCGCAAGGGTCTGGGCGCGGGCCGGGGGCGGCGGCCACACTGTCGGGATGCAGCTACAGCTCGCAGGGGAAGCACGGCGGCCCGACCGGGAGAGCGAGGACTTCGCGGCGGCCTCGCCGGAGGCGCTGGTCCTGCTGGACGGCGCCAGTTCGCCGGTCGGCCTGGAGTCCGGGTGCCGGCACGGAACAGCCTGGTACGTCCGCCGGCTGGGGGTGCACCTGCTCGCCCGGCTCACCGACCGGGTGGACCGCTCGATCGCCGAGTGCCTGGCCGACGCCATCGTGGAGACGGCCGCGCTGCACGGCGGCCGCTGCGACCTCGCCCACCCCAACACACCCGCCGCGATGGTGGTCGCGGTCCGGCGGCACGGCGAGTCGCTCGAGTACCTGGTGCTCGGCGACTCGCTGCTGGTGCTGGAGTTCAAGGACGCCCCGCCCAAGGTGATCGGCGACAACCAGCGCTTCCCCGGCGGGGAGGAACTGCGCCGCCAGATCTGGGCGACCGTCCCGGGCTCGGCCGAGCGGGCCGCGCTGCACCTGGAGTACGCGCTGGCCGTACGCGCCGCCCGCAACCGGGGCAACGGGCCGTGGATCGCCGCCGCCAGCCCGCGCGCCGCCCAGCACGCCGAGACCGGCTTCGTCCGGCTGGACCGGCTGCACGCCCTGGCCGCGCTCACCGACGGCGCCTCCCGCTACACCGAGCGCTTCGGGCTGGGCAGTTGGGGCGACGTGCTGCGGCTGCTCGCGGAGTCCGGGCCGGGTGAACTGATCGCCCAGGTCCGGCAGGTGGAGCGCGCGGACGCCGCCTGTGAGCGCTGGCCGCGCGGCAAGACCCACGACGACGCCTCGGCGGTCTACGCGCTGCTGTAGCCCGTCCTCCTCGGCGCGGCGCCGGCAGGGCCGGGTCTCCTCGTACGGCCGGTACGGCAGGCTACCGTTGGGCCGGACGCAACAGACCGGGGCGGTGGCCGGACCCCGCCCTACGAAGGACCGGGGGGTGGGTGCGGGTGGATCCACTGTCGTTGTCGGCGGTGACGGCTTTCCTGGGCGCGGCCGGCGCGGGGATGGCCAACGAGGCGGGCAAACGGGCCTGGGAGACGGTCGGCGGGCTGGTCGCCCGGGCGGTGGGGCGGGAGGTGCCGGCCCCGGTCGGACAGGCCGAACGCGAGTCCGTCGCGGGGCTGCTGGTGGCGGAAGCGCTCCGCAACCCCGAGCAGGCCAGGGCGCTCGCCGCCGTGATGAGCGGGAGAGGCACCGCCGGGGCGGTGGCACACGGCGTGCCGCGGCTGCTCCCTGCCTCGGCCCGGTTCTTCACCGATCGCAAGGGGCCGCTGGCCCTGCTGGACCGCGAGGCCGACCGCAAGCCCGACGGTCTCCCGAAGGTGGCCGTCCTGCACGGACCGGAGGGGATCGGCACCAGCGCCCTCGCCTTCCACTGGGGCGGCCGCGAGACCCGCCGGTTCCCGGACGGGACCCTGTACACGGACCTCCGGGGCGGATCGGCGAACACCGCCCCGACGAGCGCGACGGTCCTGAGGCACTTCCTGTCGCGCCTCGGTGTGCCGGCCGAGGACCTTCCGCCCGCGGTGGACGACCGGATCGACCTGTTCCGCTCCCTGCTCGCCGGCCGCCGCATGCTGGTCGTGCTCGACCACGCGCAGTCGGCGGCCCAGGTCCAGCCGCTGATCACGCCCGCACCCGGGGTGTTCACCCTGATCGTCGCCCGCCGTCCGCTGACCGGATTGGACGCCGTCACCATCCCCGTCGGCCCGCTGTCCGACAAGGACGCCAAGCGCCTGCTCACCGAGCTCGCGGGACGGCCGGCCGTCACGACGGCCCGCGCCGCCCTTCCCACCGTACTGGAGCGGTGCGCCGGTTCACCGTTCGCCCTTCGGGCCGTCGCCGCGCACCTGACGGCGGGTTCCTTCGGCGGCGCCGGCACGGCGTCCGCGTCGTCCTCGTCTTCCGCGCCCTCCCCGTCGTCCCCGGTGCGGGCGGCGGCCGAGGAGGTGTACCGCCGGCTCGGGCCGGACGCGGCCCTGGTCTACCGGCTGGGTTCACTGCGTCCTTGGCCGGCCCTCAACGCGGGCGCCGTGGCCGCCGCCGCCGACGTCCCCGAGACGGAGGCGGAACGGGCGCTGGCCGAACTCGCCGACCAGCACCTGCTGGAGAGCACCGGGGACGGCCGGTACCGCTACCGGCCGGCGGTGCGCGCCCACGCCGAGGAGGCCGCGGCCCGCGAGGACGGCCTGGCGGGCTGCGCCGCCGCCGTGGCCCGCGCCGTGGACTGGTACCTGCGCTTCGCCGTCCAGGCGGACTACGCGGCGCTGAAGGAACGTTGGCACCTCGGCCCGCTGTACGCCGAGCTCGGTCCGGGCCCTTACGAGGACGAGGGCGCGGCCGTCGCCGCCCTGGTAGCCGAACTCGGGAACCTGGTGGAAGCCGTGCTCGCCGCCGAGGAGTTCGGCCGCTTCGACACCGTCTGCCAGACCGTCGAGGCGCTCTGGGCCGTGCAGCTCAAGGCGGGCTGCCACGATGCCCTGCTGCCCGCGCTGCGGGCCGGGGCCCGTACGGCCGGACGGCACTGCCCGGGCACCCGGACGGCCGGCCGGATGCGCACCCAACTCGCCTTCGCCCTCATGGAGTCGCGGCAGGACGAGGAGGCCGAACGGGAGTTGCTGGCGGCCGCCGAGGACGAGGCCCGGGCGGGCCACCTGCGCGGACGGGCGACGGCCGTCGAATCGCTGGGCCTGCTGCGGCTGCGCCAGTGGCGCTTCCAGCCCGCCCTGGACTGCTTCGAGGAGGCCGACGGGCTGCTCGACGGGATCGGCCCGGACGACGACGGCGCCGCCGATCTGCCGCGGGCGCACGCGCTGCTGCACCGCCATCGCGGACGGGCGCTGCGGGGCCTCGGCCGGTTCGACGCGGCGCGGCAACGGCTCGGGACCGCACTGGAGTTCTTCCGTGCCAGCGGGGAGGGCTACAACACCGCCCGCGTGCTGACCGACCTGGCCGAGCTCCACCTCGACACGGCCGAGCACGACGCGGCGCTCCCCCTGATCGACGAGGCGGTCGCCCTGCTGAGCCGGGAGAACGCCACCATCCACCTCACCTACCTGGCGGCCCTGCGGGCCCGGTGCCTCCCCGAAGAACAGTGACCCGCACCCGTTCCCGGTGACTGCCCGTCCCGACGGTCAGCCCGGTCGCGACCAGCTCCGCGGGGCTCGAGCCGGCGCCCAGCCGGGCGTGCAGCGCCGAAGCGTGCGCGGCCGGGTCGCCGTCCGTTTCGGCCGCCGACTCGAGCAGCAGACCGCTGCGGTGCAGCACGGTGCACGTTCGGGGGCCGGTGACGTAGGCGGCGAGGGAGGCGGACCGGTAGCGGTCGAGCACCTCGGCGGCCCACCGGCAGGGAGAACCGAACCGGGGATCGTCGGCCTCGCCGTACCGGAAGATGACGTCGGCGAGCTCCAGGACACCGGGATCGAGGGTCTCCTCGTGCACCGCGAGGTGGCCCTCGCCCTCCCCCGGGGGCTCGTACCGGGGCTCGGCGAAGCGCTGGACGGCCACGCTGCCGTCCACGGCGGTGCGGGTGAGGACACGCAGCGGTGCGGTGCGCAGCGGCGGCTCGTACGGCGGCAGCGGCAGCGGATCGAGCACCGCCGGGGCGGCCGGCTCGGTGATGCCGATCAGCCGGTAGAAGAGACCGCGCAACAGCGCCGCCGATCGACCCGGAACCGAACTCGTCAGCGTGGCCGGTCCTTCCAGGGGACGGTGTTCGGCCAACAGCTTCTCCACCTGGGGCAGCAGCGCGCCGTACGGATCGAGTCGGGGCGCGGACCGGACGAACGCGGCGACCGGCGACGACGCCCCTAGTACCGCCGGGTCGGCCGCCCCCAGCAGGACCGGCGTGCCGCACGCGGCGGCGTAGTAGCTGACCGAACCGAAGTCGCCCAGGACCACGTCCGCGGCGATCAGGGCCTGGCGCCAGCCCTCGAGCGGATCGATGAGGGCGAGTCCGGCCCGGCGGGCCCTGTCCAGCCAGAGGCGCACCTGGCCGGGGCCGTGGCCGTGCCAGATGTTCGGGTGGAGGACGGCCGCCACCCGGTACTCGTCCACGGGGAGTTCGGACGTCAGCCGGGGCAGCAGAAGGGGGAGGACGTCCTCGGGGCCGGCGTCACCGAAGAGCGAGGTCGGGTTCCAGGTGGAGTTCAGCAGAACGAGGCGCTGCCCGGGACGCACACCCAGGGCCCGCCGGTACCGGTCCCGGTGACGGCGGGCGGCGAGGATGCGGTCGAAGCACGGATCGCCGGCCAACACCGCGGTCGGCAGGGCCTCGGGACACGACTCGGCGAGCCGTGCGATCTGCTCGGGATGCGAGAACACCATGGCGTCCGCGATCGGAGTGCCGTCCTCGGAGAGGAGCCACTCCGGCCCCAGCCCGAACACGGTGTCCGGTGTCCGGTGTCCGGTGTCCGGTGTCCGGCCAGCTTCTTATTGTATCCAACGCCATGAGAGAGAACCGCCAACTCGCCCTTCAGGAAGCTCAGTTGGCCGCCAAAGCTGGCCGATATCGCCAGATCCACAGGCACCGAGAGCGCCTGCTCCCAGGGCAGTACCGGCACACCGGCCGAGGCGAGCAACTCCGCCACCCCGGACTGAAAAGGCGACGATCCGGTGCAGCTCGCCAGGATCTGGATCCGGAGGTCGTCACGGAACAGCGGAAGCACGTCCAGCAGCCGCGTCGCCGCGGTCACGTTGTGGACCACCAGGAGGACCCGTCGGCACCGCCCGCGCGTGGCCCAGCGGCCCGCATCGGGCCCCACCGGCACGCGAACCCAGCCCCTCAGGTCCTCCCCCACGTCGCCGCCCCACCCCTTCCGCTCAGAAGCCTCCCGGCCACCGGTCCGATCCCGCAGTCGAAAGGATCAACGTATCGCGGAGGGCCCGCCGACGGTGACCGGGCTCAGCGCATGCCGGTCCGGCCCTGTCGGCGACTCCTCCGAGCCTGCAGGGTTATCCGGAATGAAAACATCCTCAAAAGCCCGCGGCACTCGGAATTATCCCGTCCGGAATATTCGTTGCGACCCGGTTCGAAAGTTCGTGTCAATCTCTCGATAGGCGTGTACGTTCGGATCACATCCGCCGCACTTGAGGCAGGGGGCCTCAGAATGTGTGCGGCCAAGAGGGGGGTTACATCTCCATGCGTACACGCCGTTCCATGGCTGCCATCAGCTCCATGGCACTCGCACTCGCACTCACCGGCCTGGTGGGTGCCACAAGCGCTCAGGCGGAACCGCAATCCGGGACAAGCCAGGCCGCTCACGCGGCCGACGTTGTGCAGCGGGCCACCGGAACCGCAGACATCGCCCGGAGCACCGTTGGCGCGGGGGGCGCGACGGCCCGGGTTTCGAAGCCCGGGGGGAGCGTCGTCGTGACGGCGCCGACCGCCGCTGACGGAAGCATCTCGGTCACGGCTGCTAACGGCAGCACCGTGACGCTGGCCCTGCCTGCGGCACGTGGCACCGCCGGTCTCACCACGGCCGAGGGCACGACGGTCTACCCGAACGCGGCACGCGGCACCGACCTCGCGGTACAGGCCACCACCGACGGTGGTGCCCGCGCGCTCGTCACGCTCAAGGACTCCGGCGCGCCGACCGAACAGCGCTTCGACCTGAGCCTGCCGACGGGGGCGCACCTCGTCGCGGCCGGCGGCGGCTACGACATCGTCCAGGCCGGTGGCGCCGGCGGCGCCTTCGCAATGGGTCACATCGACGCACCATGGGCCAAGGACGCGACCGGCAAGTCCCTGAACACCGGCTACCGCCTCGATGGCAACACACTCGTTCAGTCCGTCGCGACTGACGAGAAGACGGCGTACCCGGTTGTCGCGGACCCGAAGTGGACCTGGGGTTGGGTCACAGGCACCGTCTACTTCGACAAGAACGAGACCGGCCATGTCGCGGCCGACTCGGCCTTTCTCGCGGCTGTCTTCGTCGCCGCTCCGCCGCCGTTCAATGTGTACGGCGTTCTGAATGCCGCAAACATCTCTCGTGTCGCTTGGAACGCTCAGAACGACAACCAGTGCGTTGAGGTCAAGATTCCGATGTTCACGGCGTACGAGTACTCTGACGAAGACTGCAAGTAACCGTCGGAGAGGGGCGAACACAGCCATGGGAATTTCCGCGCACGCAATGGTGCCGCCGCTCCTTGTGGCCGCAGCTGTTCTGCTCGCCGTGAGGTTGACCCGATTGCGGCGGAGCGGCCGGCCGGTCCAGCTGCTGCCGCGGTCACTGCCCGCCCGGGTAACCGCATCGGCTGTCATTGCCCTAGTGGTGATCTCAGGAGCGGTGGCCGGTGACACCTGGGCGGCGATCGTGCCCGCCGTCACGGTCGGCGGCCTGGCGGGCGCCCTCGTTGACCTTCGCTACGGTTCCCCTCGCTGACGCGCTCCACAGGTGCGGCTCGGATGGTCGGACATCCGAGCCGCATCGTCCGCTTTTCGGGCGCGACGTCGATCGGGGTGTGGTCGTCGGTGGAACCTGCCTCGAACTGGGGATAGCCGCGGTTGCGGTTCTGGGCCCCAGCCGCCCCGGCCCCGACCGGGGCGGCCTCCCTTCGCGAAGCAGCAACGGAAGGCGGAACCACGCCGGTCTGTGGGACCGGCTCCATCTGGTCCTGCTGTGAAGGTTCCGGTTCGCCCGTCGGCTCGACTGGTTGGTGGTCGTGACCGACTCCACCCACGTCCGGGTCACCCGGCAGCGTCAGAGGTGGACCAGGCCCGGTCGACCGCGGCCATGTCCCGACTGGGCGGAGCAGTCAGGACATGGCGCACGCCTCGCGGACCTGGGTTGTGACTCAGTGGGCGTCGGTGGGGATGGTGCCGAGGCGGCCGGCTTGGAAGTCGTCCATGGCCTGCTGGAGTTCGTGGTGGCTGTTCATCACGAACGGGCCGTACCAGGCGACGGGTTCGCGGATCGGGAGGCCGCCGAGGAGGACGACCTCGAAGTTGGGGTTGCGGGAGTCCTGGGTGTCGTCGGCGCGGATGGTGAGGGAGTCGCCGTCGCCGAAGACGACGGCCTGGCCCATGCCGAAGGGGCGGTGTTCCTGGCCGGCGGAGCCCTTGCCGGCGAGGCCGTAGGCGAGGGCGTTGAAGTCGGCGCGCCAGGGCAGGGTGATCTGGGCGCCGGGGCTGAGCGAGGCGTGGATCATGGTGATCGGGGTGTGGGTGGCGCCGGGGCCCTGGTGGCCGTCGATCTCGCCGGCGATGACCCGGAGCAGTGCGCCGCCGTCCTCGGAGCTGAGCAGCTTGACGCTGCCGCCGCGGATGTCCTGGTACTTCGGGGCGATCATCTTGTCGGAGGCGGGCAGGTTGACCCACAGCTGGAGGCCGTGGAAGAGGCCGCCGGACATCACCAGGGACTCCGGGGGGGTCTCGATGTGGAGGAGGCCGGAGCCGGCGGTCATCCACTGGGTGTCGCCGTCGGTGATGACGCCGCCGCCGCCGTGCGAGTCCTGGTGGACGAACGTTCCGTCGATGATGTAGGTGACCGTCTCGAAGCCGCGGTGCGGGTGCCACGGGGTGCCCTTGGGCTCGCCGGCCGCGTAGTCCACCTCGCCCATCTGGTCCATCATGATGAACGGGTCGAGGAACTTGGTGTTGATCTTGGCGAAGGCGCGGCGGACGGGGAAGCCCTCGCCCTCGTAGCCCTCGGGGGCGGTGGCCACGGTGAGGACGGGCCGGGCGCTCGCGACGGCCTGGTCCGGCGTGGTGACGCGCGGAAGGGTCAGCGGGTTGTCGACGGTCACGGCGGGCATGTCGGCCTCCTTCGGGGGGTTTCTGGCCTACGTGCACGAGGTTAGTTCAATCCTCAACAACAAGCAAGTTGAAACTTGAACTATGTGGTGACGGGGAAGCGCGGGGCTTCCCTCCCAGGATCCGTCAGCCGTACATGCGGCGCATGGTGAAGTCGACCATCTGCTCGACCGCCTTGGCGTCGAACACCATCCGGTGCTCGCCCTCCATGTCCAGCGCGAAGCCGTAGCCGGTCGGCAGCAGGTCCAGCACCTCGGCGCCGGTGACCGTGAAGTGCTTGGAGTCCTTGCCGGCGTAGCGGCGCAGTTCCTTGAGCGAGCTGAACATCGGGATCACCGGCGTCGGCGTGTTGTGCAGCGCCAGGAAGCCGGGGCGGTCGCCGCGCGGGCAGTGCACCTTCGAGGTGATGAAGATCGCCTGGAAGTCCTCGACCGCCATCGAGCCGGTGGTGAAGGCCCGGACGGCGTCCGCCAGCGACGGCGGGGAGGGCTCCGGGTACAGCGACTGCTGGGACGCCTGCCCCTGCGCGCCGTACGCGTCGGGTCCGGGCATGCCGTTCATGCCCGGCTGCGGACCCGCCTGCTGCTGGTAGGGGTCGCCCGGGTATGCGTTCTGGTCATATCCGTACACACGGACAGGCTAGCGGGAGCGCAGCCGCCCGCGCTGGCGCCGATCCTGACAAGGAGTGGCCGCGCCGGCTGTGGGACGTGACCACGTTCATAGGCGATTCACCCTCAGGGGCTTGCCCAAGTTACCGCTGGGTAGCATCATGATGC
The DNA here is from genome assembly GCF_055569215.1 of Kitasatospora sp. NPDC029312. Classification (NCBI taxonomy): domain Bacteria; kingdom Bacillati; phylum Actinomycetota; class Actinomycetes; order Kitasatosporales; family Streptomycetaceae; genus Kitasatospora; species Kitasatospora sp. NPDC029312. The sequence continues at coordinate 18,247 of NZ_JBVHXY010000038.1, forward strand.
CTACTGGTGGGTACGGGACGCCCGAAACGAGGCGGTCACCCGGAAGCGACGAACCGGAGAAAACAGGCCATGGGTCACTACAAGTCCAACCTGCGGGACGTGGAGTTCAACCTCTTCGAGGTGTTCGGTCGCGACCAGGTGTACGGCACCGGACCGTTCGCCGACATGGACGTCGACACCGCGAAGAACATCCTCAGCGAGATCGCGCGCCTCGCCGAGAACGACCTCGCCGCGTCCTTCACCGACACCGACCGCAACCCGCCGGTCTTCGACCCGGAGACCAACACGGCCCCGATCCCGGCCGCGTTCAAGAAGAGCTACCAGACCTTCATGGACGCCGAGTGGTGGCGCCTGGGCATCCCGGAGTCCATCGGCGGCCAGGTCACCCCGAACTCGCTGATCTGGGCCTTCGCCGAGCAGATCCTGGGCTCGAACCCGGCCATCTGGATGTACTCCTCCGGCCCGGCCTTCGCCGGCGTCATCGCCGAGGAGGGCACCGAGGAGCAGCTCGAGATCGCCAAGCGGATGACCGACCGCCTGTGGGGCTCCACCATGGTCCTCACCGAGCCCGACGCGGGCTCCGACGTCGGCGCCGGTCGCACCAAGGCGATCAGGCAGGAGGACGGCTCCTGGCACATCGAAGGCGTGAAGCGCTTCATCACCTCGGGCGAGCACGACATGTCCGAGAACATCATCCACATGGTGCTGGCCCGCCCCGAGGGCGGTAAGCCGGGCACCAAGGGCCTGGGCCTGTTCATCGTCCCGAAGTTCGACTTCGACTGGGAGACCGGCGAGCTCGGCGAGCGCAACGGCGTCTACGCCACCAACGTCGAGCACAAGATGGGCCTCAAGGCCTCGAACACCTGCGAGATGACCTTCGGTGCCAAGCACCCGGCCAAGGGCTGGCTGCTCGGCGAGAAGGTCGACGGCATCCGCCAGATGTTCAAGATCATCGAGTTCGCCCGCATGATGGTCGGCACGAAGGCCATCGCCACCCTCTCCACCGGCTACCTGAACGCCCTGGAGTACGCCAAGGAGCGCGTGCAGGGCGCCGACATCTCGCAGTTCCTGGACAAGACCGCCCCGCGCGTCACCATCACCCACCACCCGGACGTGCGCCGCTCGCTGCTCACCCAGAAGGCTTACGCCGAGGGCATGCGCGCGCTGGTCCTGTTCACCGCGTCGGTCCAGGACGACATGATGGCCGCCAAGCTGCGCGGTGAGACCGACGAGGCCGCCGAGCGCCTCAACGACCTGCTCCTGCCGATCGTCAAGGGCTACGGCTCGGAGAAGTCCTACGAGCAGCTCGCCCAGTCCCTGCAGACCTTCGGTGGCTCCGGCTACCTGCAGGAGTACCCGATCGAGCAGTACATCCGCGACGCCAAGATCGACACCCTCTACGAGGGCACCACGGCGATCCAGGGCCAGGACTTCTTCTTCCGCAAGATCGTCAAGGACGGCGGCCAGGCGCTGACCGCGCTGTCCGAGCAGATCCAGAAGTTCCTCGCCTCGGCCGAGGGCGGCGACGCCCTGGCCGCCGAGCGCAAGCTGCTCGCCACCGCCGCCGGTGACCTGGAGGCGATCGTCGGCAAGCTGCTCGCCGACCTCTCCTCGGTCGAGCAGGACGTCAAGAACATGTACAAGGTGGGCCTCAACACCACCCGCCTGCTGATGGTCTCCGGCGACGTCGTGGTCGGCTGGCTGCTGCTGCGCCAGGCCGCGGTGGCCCTGGCCAAGCTGGAGGCCGGCGCCTCCGAGAAGGACGTGCCGTTCTACCAGGGCAAGGTCGCGGCGGCCCGCTTCTTCGCCAAGAACGTCCTGCCGACCGTCGCCCCGCAGCGGGCGATCGCCGAGGGCATCGACAACGAGATCATGGAGCTGGCGGAGGAGGCCTTCTAGGCCACGCCCACCCGTCGCCCGCCACCCCCTCCTCGGGGCGCGCCGCGAGCGGCACCTCCTGACTGCCTGACGAAACCCTCACACCGAAGGGCCCGGCTGCCACCGGGCCCTTCGGTGTTCTGGCGTCGCCGTTCTCGCGTCGTCATCGTCAACGCGGCACCGCTGACGGAGACTTGACGTGGCCGGTGGCACCCGGACGGGCCGAACGGAACCCTGCCGGTGAGGGCTTCGTGGATAGCAGTTCACAGCGGCCGGCCCACCGGTGTGTCCGGCTTCCGCACCGATGAGAGCGTCCGAATGCCATGTCCGTGTACGGGCATATGCTCAAGGGGCGAAGCCGACTCCCCATCCGGCTTCGGCCCTCCCTCGACCCAGGAGCAGTATGTCGACCGCCGCCCGCCGGGCATTCTTCGACCGGACGCACACCGACGACCTGATCGCGTTCCTCGGCACCTCGCCGTCCCCGTACCACGCGGTCGCGAGTGCGGCCGAGCGCCTGGAGAAGGCGGGGTTCCGTCAGGTCGCCGAGACGGACGCCTGGGACGGGGCGGCCGGCGGGCGCTACCTGATCCGCGGCGGTGCGCTGATCGCCTGGTACCTGCCGGAGGGAGCCGGCCCCGAGACGCCGTTCCGCATCGTCGGCACCCACACCGACTCGCCCAACCTGCGGGTCAAGCCGCTGCCGGACACCGGCTCGGCGGGCTGGCGGCAGGTCGCGGTGGAGATCTACGGCGGGGTGCCGCTGAACACCTGGCTCGACCGTGACCTCGGGCTGTCCGGCAGACTCGCGCTCAGGGACGGAAGTGCGCGGCTCGTCCAGTTGGACGAGCCGCTGCTGCGCGTGCCGCAGCTCGCCATCCACCTGGACCGCCAGGTCAACGACGGCATGAAGCTCGACCGGCAGCGCCACGTCACCCCGATCTGGGGCCTCGGCCCGGTGGACGAAGGCGCGCTGATCGCCTACGTCGCCGAGCGGGCCGGCCTGGCCGTCGAGGACGTGATCGGCTGGGACCTCATGACCCACGACGTCCAGCCGCCCTCCTACCTGGGCCGCGACCAGGAACTGCTGGCCGCCCCCCGGCTGGACAACCTGCTGTCGGTGCACGCGGCCACCGCCGCGCTCGCCGCCGTCGCCACGGCCGCCGCCGAGGGCGACGTCGAGCTGCCGTACGTGCCGGTGCTGGCCGCCTTCGACCACGAGGAGACCGGCAGCGAGTCCGACACCGGCGCGCAGAGCCCGCTGCTCGGCAACGTCATCGACCGGACGATCCACGCCCGCGGCGGCGACCCGGAGGACCGCGCCCGGGCGCTGGCCGGCACCGTCTGCCTCTCCTCGGACATGGGCCATGCCGTCCACCCCAACTACACCGAGCGGCACGAACCGGGCCACCACCCGATGCCCAACGGCGGGCCGATGCTCAAGGTCAACGTCAACAACCGCTACGCGACCGACGGCGTCGGCCGGGCGGTGTTCGCGGCCGCCTGCGAGAAGGCCGGCGTGCCGTGGCAGACCTTCGTCTCCAACAACGCCATGCCCTGCGGGACGACCATCGGCCCGATCACGGCGGCGCGGCTGGGCATCCGGACGGTGGACTGCGGCATCGCGGCGCTGTCCATGCACTCGGCGCGCGAGCTGTGCGGCGCGGAGGACCCGCACCTGCTGGCGAGCGCGATCAAGGCGTTCCTGGAGGGCTGAGTCCTGACGAAAGGGGCGGGGCCCGGCGCGAACGCCGAGCCCCGCCCCTTCCTGTCGGGTCGGGGTTACTCCAGCCCGGCCAGGACCAGCGGGAGGCGGCGGACGCCGTCGGCGGCCAGCTTCACCGGCACGCCCCAGTCCTGCTGGTGCACGTGGCAGGCCGGGTACTCGATCTCCGGGTCGTCGTCGCAGGAGGCCGCCATCGCCGAGACGTGCAGCACGCCCTCGGTGACCTGGTCGGAGAGCACCAGCTCGCGGGAGAGGTCGGAGTCCGCGCCCGCGCCGGAGAGCAGCAGTTCGGGCGGGGTGGAGCTGACCAGCAGCCGGGTGGACGGGCCGTAGCGCTCGTCGAGCTTCTGGCCGCTCGGCGCCTCGAAGACCACGTCCAGCCGGAAGGCGCCGGGCGCAACCTCGGTGGCCGCGCGCTGGGTGCGGTGCGCCACGGACTCGACCTGGACGGCCTCCTCGGGCAGCCGCAGCCTGGTCAGCCGGTGCCGGGCCGACTCCACGACCACGATGTCGCCGTCCACCAGCACCGCCCCGGAGGGTTCGCGCAGGTCGGTGGCGAGGGTGGTGACCTCGCCGGTCGCCGGGTCGAAGCGGCGCAGCGCGTGGTTGTAGGTGTCCGCGATCGCGACCGAGCCGTCCGGCAGCACGGTGACGCCCAGCGGGTGCTGGAGCAGCGCCTGCTCGGCGGCGCCGTCGCGGTGACCGAAGTCGAACAGCCCGGTGCCGACGGCGGTTTCGACCGTCCCGGTTCCACGTGAAACCGAGCGGAGCGCCGAGGTCTCGGAGTCCGCCACCCAGAGCTTCTCGCCGTCCGCGGAGACCGCCAGTCCGGAGGGCTGGGCGAACCAGGCCTCGGCGACCGGGCCGTCCACCAGGCCCTCGTTGGTGGTGCCGGCCGCCACGCCGACCGTGCCGGCGGCCGGGTCATACGCCCACAGCTGGTGGACGCCGGCCATCGCGATCCACACCCGGCCGTCGAACCAGGCGACGTCCCAGGGCGAGGAGAGGTCCACCTCGCGGGCCGGGCCCTCGGTGGCCGAGCCCTGCCACCACTGACGGCCGGTGCCGGCCAGGGTGGTCACGCTCCCGTCGGCCAGCCGGACGCCGCGCAGCGCGTGGTTGACCGTGTCGGCGACGATCACGTCGTAGTCGTGGCCCTCCGGCAGCAGGGCCAGGCCCTGAGGCTCGCTGAACCGGGGACTGGTGCCGTCCACCAGGCCGCGCTCCCCGTCGCCGATCCGGCGCACCACCGTCTCGCCGTCCTCGGCCAGCTCGACCAGCGAGTGGTGGCCGGAGTCCGCGACCAGGAAGTGGCCGTTCGCCAGCCGGGCGGCCTTGCCCGGGAACTTCAGGTCCCCGGCGGTCGGCTCGGGCGCCACGTACGGGCCGTCGCCGCGGCGCAGCGTGCCCTTGGCGGCGTGCTCGGCCTCCAACTCCTCGACCAGGCGGGCGATCGCGTGGGCGTGCCCCTCGCCGGCGTGCTGGGCGACCACGTACCCCTCCGGGTCGATCACGACCAGCGTCGGCCAGGCCCGCACCGCGTACTGCTTCCACGTCACCAGCGCCGGGTCGTCCAGCACCGGGTGGTGCACCTCGTACCGGGCGACGGCGTCCACCACGGCCTGGTGGTCGGCCTCGTGCACGAACTTCGGCGAGTGCACGCCGACGATCACCACGGTGTCGCGGTGCTTCTCCTCCAGCTCCCGCAACTCGTCCAGGACGTGCAGACAGTTGATGCAGCAGAAGGTCCAGAAGTCTAGTACGACACACTTACCTCGCAGGTCGGCAAGCTTGAGTTCCTTGCCGCCTGTGTTGAGCCATCCACCAGCGCCGACCAGCTCGGGGGCGCGGACACGTGCACGAGAAGCCATGCCCTCATCCAACCTCATCGGCCTGTGGAAGCATTCCGAGCGGGGCGCAGACCGGCCCGGCTCGCTGGGGAGCGACCGATGGTGGTGCGCAGACCAGCCGGTCACTCCAGGATGCCGAGCTTCCCGAGAACGACGAGGGCGAGTGCCATACACCCACCGAAGATCCCACCTCCGTAGAGGACGACGCCGGGGATCGCGGTTCCCTGCGCGAAGGAAAGGATGCCGCCCACGAGTGCCACGACCAACGAGAACAAGGCAGCGACAGCGACCCAGAGGCTGCGCAGTGTGCGGGACGGCGAGGGGGACTCGGGTTCAGTGCTCATGGGACCTACGGCCTTCCTAGCTGGAAGGGTGGTCCGGATGAGCCGAAGGAAGGGCAGCCTCAACCCGACCACCCTGTATGCGGGGGTCAGAGTTGAGATCTGCCGGCGTCAGAAGCTCAAGTTCGTGCGGTGCTGGAGGACGCTGTAAGGGTATTACCCCCAGCACGATTCAGAGAGGCATGGCGTCCCTGGTCGTCTGGATACCCTCCAGCCGTGGCCCGGCGAGAGTGGCCCACTTGCGCCGTTGGGCTGTCTCAACAAGCAAGGTAGCAGGGCACGTTCGAGCGAGCCAAACACGCAGCACAGGGCAGTTAAGGCCCAGCGGCCCCAGTAGGGTCGTCGTCGGCCGTCTGCGGGGCGTCGTACGGCACCGGGCCGCCCAGGAAGTGTGCCCAGCCAGCAGACAGGAACTCCGGTCCGCTCACTGGCCCAGTTCCTCACGCACCGAGTGCGTGCCATCTCCGGAGAGCGTGGGAACACGGAACTCGGCGAGAACCTGCGAGGCCAAGCCGCACGCGTCCATCACGTACCCGTGCGCGCGGGCGTGCCGGTGAAGCGCCTCAATCCACTGCTGCGCCTGGTACAGGCCCAGGGTGCCCAGGACCAGCCGAGGGCCGTACCCCTGCCCGATGAGTCCGTACGCCGGGCTGAGTCCCTGAGGAACGGGCATCCGGGCGACCCTCAGCGCCGTCTCAAGGAGGTCTGCTGCCTCTTCGGACTGTCGGCGGTGCTGCCGGATCTCGTCCTCGGTCGGCGACGACGGTTGCTCAGGCAGAGACACGGGCCGCCACCACCTTGCACGTGAGTTCGTGGTCCAGACGACGCAGCTCAATCGCGCGCAGCACCGACTGATCCGGGAGTTCGGGCGACTTCGCGAACTCCCTGTCGATCTTGTCGAAGGCAGCGCACACCGCGCACCTTGGCTGGGCATCAGGCGGCGCCACTGGTCACGTCCTCCCACCCCAGCGGGGCGTACTTGAAGGGGTCCGAGGGGCGCCGGTCGTCGTCCGCCTTGGCTTTGCGGTAGTCGGCGCGGCATGCGGCGATCAAGGCCGGGCTGGCGCGCTTGCCGGGCGGTCGGCTGTGCCGATCGGCTTCATGTTCCTCGCGTGTCATCGTCACCGCTCTCCGACTCCGGTCCCGTAATCCCCGACTGCCAGCAGACCGATCGTGCCCCGACCAGGTGAACCATTGCGACGGCGTGAAGGCGTCCCTCCAGCGTCCTGGCAAGACGTCATTTCGGCGTCCTTAGACGACGTTTGGGCATATCTTCTAGTCATGACTACGCCGAATGAGACCCTTCGGGCCGTACGCCTCGGGCTCCGTCTCAGCCAGGACGAGTTCGCGAAGCGGCTGCGGGCAGTCGGGGAGGACCAAGGAGAGCCGAACGACGCCAGCAAGCGCCTGGTGCAGCGCTGGGAGTCAGGGGAGGTGAGATATCCCCGCCCGGTGTACGTTCGGGCCCTTGAGGCTGTCACCAAGATTCCCGTTGACCGCCTCGGCTTCGAGTCGCCACAGTTGCCGCCAAGAGTCAGCGTGGACGGTACGGGAGGGCACGACGTGACCAGTGACGAACCGGGCGTGCCCGTGCAGGCGGTGCCCGCGCCCACGGGTGAGGACTACTCGGGGGTATGGGTCAGCCACTACGAGTTCTACAGCAGCAGCCGGGAGAACACCTTCACCGGCCTGCATCACGTCGTGCTGTCCCAGAACGGAAACCGGATCACGGGGCGATCCCTGCCCGGCGCGTCGTCCAACCCTGACTCGCCGCTGTCATTCGATCTCACTGTTGATCGGAACGTCGTGACGGGTTCCTGGGTGGAACAGACCGCACAGGACGGCTACTACCAGGGGGCCAGGTACCACGGTGCCATTCAGTTGCTGGTCGACCCGACCGGCCGCCGCATGGCCGGCAAGTGGGTCGGCTTCGGCAAGGACTTCGACGTCAACTCCGGACCGTGGGAACTGCGCCTGTTGGACAAGTCCACGGCGGACGACGCCCTGATCCGCTACAGCGTGCCGCCGGAGGCGTAGCCGCCTCAGCGCACACGGGGAAGAGCCTCGGCATCTGACCTCACCAGAGAAGGGGGACGGTGCAGGGGCTCTTGTCGGTAGCGCTGGGGTCAGTCGCAACGCCCATTAACAGGGCTTAGGACCGCCTTGAAGGTGCTTTTCTTTGGCGTTCCTGAAACGAACTCGTCTAGCCCGAAGTCAAGTTAGCGGCTTGGGGCCTGGAAAGGGCATCACACCCAGGACGTGTCTTTCGAGCTGGGACCGGGATCGCCAGCGGCCACACGCCGTGAACTTTCACAACGCCCACGCCCCGGGTGCTGGAGACAGCAAAGAAGCCGCCCGCCCACAGCGGGGCAGACGGCTCACGACGGACGCAGCGGCTACGACTCGGCGTTCTCCAGGTGGCGGTACAGCGTCGCCCGACTGATCCCGAGCGCCTTCGCGATGCTGCTCACACTCTCCCCCTTCGCCCGGCGAGCACGGGCAATGGTCAGCTTGTCCTCACTGATCACGGACGGCCGCCCGCCGGTCCGCCCCTGAGCCTTGGCTGCCTCCAGTCCGGCGCGGGTGCGGTCCTTGATCAGCGACCGCTCGAACTCTGCCATCGCGCCAACCACCTGGAGCATGAGACGGCCGTCCGGAGTGTTCGGGTCGATGCTCGCCAGCGCGCCCGTCAGCACCTTGAAGCCGATCCCGCGCGCCGAGAGAGCGTCCACCATCGTCACGAGGTCGATCAGCGACCGGGCGAAGCGGTCCAGCTTCCACACGCACAAGGTGTCCCCGGGGCGGAGGTAGTCCAGGACGGCCGACAGCTCCGGACGGTCAGTGTTCTTCCCGCTGGCCTTGTCGGTGAAGATCCGGGCACAACCCGCCTCGGTCAGCGCGTCGTGCTGGAGCTGCGCTTCCTGGTCATCGGTGGAGACACGGGCGTAGCCGATCAGGTGGCCGGTGGTCTTGGTCGTCGTCATGTCTCAATCGTCTCAGAACTCGTCTCATAACGCCATGGGCTTCGAGAAAGTTTTGAGACGGGTTTTGAACACCAAATCGGGGCCGCTGCACCCTGCCGAGAGGTCGTCTCGCAAACCATCGTTTCTGAGACGGTCGGCGAGGGTGACCCAACGTCACAGAGACCCCTGTAGCGGTCGACTCGCGCCGGGAGTGCCGGGGGTGGCCACCCGCCCCAGACCCGTATGGACCGGAAGGCCCAGCACCTAACCGGTTGGCGGGGTGCATCGTCGGGGTCATCCCCCTCCCCCTCGCCGCCCCGGAGTGGCCAAAGTGCCCGACTAACCCCTTATTTCCAAACCCCTTAACGCGAGTAAGAAGGAAAGGGGAGAAGCCCAAATTTCCGACACTTTCACCCCTCGCCACTACGAACGGTGAGGATGGGGATGGGGATCGCGACGCACGGTGATGACAGGGCCCCGCGCAAACGCTCCGATCAGCCACGCGAGAGTTTTCCCTCCCTGCCGGTACGGCTTATAGGCGGAGGGGGGTACCCGCCTGGGGCGGTCAGTGCTCAGTCAGCAGTGGTGGAGACCACTCGTCCATCAGCTGATCCTTCTTCGACGAGTTGCACAGCACGCAGACCACCCGCATGTTCGCCACCGTCGAAAGGCCACCCCGCGATATGGGCTCCAGGTGATCAATCACGCCCCCGTCGAGCAGCGGGGCAGAGCAGTGGAAGCACCCGGCGTCCCCATGCGCGGCACGCACCTTCCGTTGCAGCGTGACCCGGCGGGCTACCGTGCGCTGCACCCTCTGGCACGAACTACAAACCCCATCACGGAACTTGAGAATCACTGGCTTCCCGCAACGACGGCACGGCACCGGCTGAGGCTTGGTCCGGGCGCGCTTACGTACGTGCTCAGCGGCACGGCGGCACTGCTCCGAGCAGTAGGACCGGTCATTGTTCGCCGACAGCCCCACGGGATTCGAGCACTTCGGCCCCTGACAGGGCTTCTCGGCAGCCTTCTGGCGCCTGCTCTCCCCCAGCTTCCGGCGCTCCGCCCGACGCGACTCGTCCACCTCTTCGGCACATCGAGCGCAGTACAACGCCCACGCCTCTCGCCCGTGCCGCTGGTCGCAGCGGTGGCAGCGGGGAGCACCAGCAGCAGCACGCACCGCCTCACGCGCGCGACGGGCCGCAACCCGCAACCGGGCCGACTCGACACACAACGCCTCACCGCACGTCGCACGGTCGGGACGGGGACGCGGAGCACCACACTCGGAGCATGTCGCGCGTGACTCATCAAGGGCCGACAAGCGAACCCGCCTTTCCGTTTTTGTTGATCATGAAGCGTCTCGGCGAGGGCGTTGCGGGCCAGCAACCACAAGGGTCAGGGCCACACAGCGGACCGGGGGCAAAGAAGCAAAGCAGCGCAAGGCAGACCCCACCCCCCCCGAACATGGCTTCGTCATACCCCCGACGAAACCGTGACCGAAGTGCAGGCGTCGCACGTGACCCTAACCGGCGCCCCTGACAGCAATCCCGCAGGTCACACACGCTGCCAGGAGCGCTGGACAGCCCACCACCGGATTTCCGGGGCGCAGGCCGGCGAGCGGCGCAGCCAGGCCGGTGCAAGCCGAACGGCTGCGCGGCCGTCTACGGGCACGAAGAAACCCCGCCGGACCACGGGGGGTCAGACGGGGCTACAGGGGCGCCAGAGGGGCGCTCAGGGGCTTGTGGCTACTCCTTGATCTCGGCCCACTTGATGCGGACCCGCTGCTCCGGGACGAAGCGCTTCCCCCGCTCGCCCTTGCTGATGAACACGCCGTCTATGGCCAGGGACAGGCGGTCCCGCTTCTGATCCTGCGTCGAAGCCTTCCAAGCGGGGAGTAGCAACTCGCTGTCCAGCAGTGGGGAGATGTCGACGGCCGGGAACGGGAGGGCCGTGAGGTCGGCGCGCAGGCCGTCGATGCGGCTCTGGAGTCGGGCGGCGAGGCGTTCGTAGCGGTCGAGGGCACCAGGGCGGTCGAACTCGCCACGGACGTAGCGTGCGTCTTCCAGATCGGCCAACCGGGCTTCCTGGTCGGCTATTTCGTCGGCTATGGCGTCCCGCTTGGCAAAGGTTTCGGGGTCTGTCCGCTTCACCCAGCGGTCGGCGATAGCCACCAGCATGGGGTCGTCCGGCTCCAGGGCGGGGAGCAGCGAGAGGAAGCGCTCGGACACGTACTCGTCCACCCGGTCGGCCATGGCGCTGGCTCCGGGGCACTGGTTGCCCGCTCGGCGGGCCATGCACTGGTAGCTGTTGCCGACCTTGTGCATCCGACGACCGCACCCGGGCACGTCGCAGAACACCAGGCTGGTGAGCAGCGCCGTTCCGTTGGGCTTCGGCATCCGCTTGCCTGCGTGGGTGCGAGTCCGGGATTCGAGCTGCCGGATGATCCGCTCGCGCTCGCCGACCGTGATGATCCCCTCGCCGATGCTGACCGTGTCCAGCGTTTCGGGGTCTCGGTAGGGGAACACGCGGCTTGTGAACTTGCGGCTGCCGTCCTCGGCTTCGATGGTTTCCGTCTCGGGCATGAGCCCGGCGAAGGCGGGCGACTTGACCAGGTTCATGATGCTTGCGGCGTTCCACTGGCCGCCCCGCGCTGAGGGGATGTCGTACTCGTTGAGCAGCCGGGCGATCTGGACCAGGGACTTGCCGGCCAGCGCGTCATCTGCGATCAGGCGGGCGTAGACGGCTGTCTCCGGGTCGTGGACCAGCTTCTTGGTGGTGGGGTCGACCAGCAGCCCGTACGGGGGCTGTCCGCCGATCCACTGGCCCTGTCGGCGCAGGTGCCGCTTCGCGTGGGCCACGCGGGTGCCGAGGTTCTTTGACTCGGAGCGGGCGAGTTCGGCGAGCATGGCGACGACCATGCGGGCCGAGTCGTTCGAGGTGTCGAGTCCGTCGACGACGGAGACCAGGCGGCCGCCAGCCTTCTCGATGTCGTCCAGGACCTTGCCCACTTGGCCGATGCCCTTGCGGGACAGCCGGTCGAGCTTCCAGACGATCAGGGTCCCGACGACTCCCGCAGTCACGGAGGCAAGGGCGGAGTCGAAGCCCTTGCGCTCGACGTCCTTGAAGCCGGAGCGCCCCCGGTCGATGTGGACCTTGCGGACCGTCAGGCCGTTGCGTTCGGCCCAGGCGCGGCAGTCGGCTTCCTGCCGTTCGATCGCCGTCTTGCCGTCCCGGTCCAAGGACAGCCGAAGGTACAGGTCACACAGGGTGTGGTGGTGCACGTACGCCCCCTCTGGAGATCCCTACATTGTGTAGGACTTCCAGAAGTCCAAGATGGTGATCTTGCCCCGGAAGTCGGCGAGCGTGAGCTCCTTGCCGCCGGTGTTCAGCCAACCGCCTGCCCCGACCAGCTCGGGAACGCGTACACGTGCACGAGATGCCATGCCTGTATCCAACCCCATGGGTGGCGGCGGGCATTCCGAGGTGGGGCCGGGGGAGGGCGCGGGCTCGGGCGCGGGTTCGGGTTACGGCTGGGGGAGGTCTGTCTGCCAGCGGGTTTCGCCGTCCTGGGTGTGGGGGGTGGGGCGCAGGCCCAGGGCGTGGGCGACGCGGGCGGAGGCGTGGTGGCCGGGGTGGATGTGGGCGAGGACGGTGGTGGTGCCGAGGGTGGTCAGGTGGGCGAGGAGGGTCCGGGCGGCGTCGGTGGCGAGGCCGCGGCCCTGCCAGGGGGTGCCGACCACCCAGGCGAGTTCGGCGGCCCCGGGGCGGACGGTGGTCTGGACGTAGCCGGTCAGGGCGCCGTCGGCGCGCAGCCGCAGGACCCAGTTGCCCCAGTGCTCGGCCGGGTCGGGGGAGCCGGCGGCGAGTCGGGCGCAGCGGGCGCGCAGCTCCTCGGGGGTGGCCGGACGGCCGCCGGTGAAGGTGTGGAGGGCCGGGTCGGCGAGGGCGGTGGCCAGTTCGTCGGCGTGCTCGGGGCCGATCGGCAGGAGGTCGAGGCGCTCGCTGCGCAGCGGGGTGATGAGGGCGGGACGCATGCCGGTATTGAACGCGGATCCGCGCCGGTACTTCCCGCGGGGTGGGGGGTCGGGTCGAATGGGGTCCGACATCCGACGACGGAGGAGACTGTGGTGCGGTACGTGGTCAGGGAGAAGCTGTTCGCGGTCGGCGACGACTACTGGATCGAGGACGAACGGGGGGAGAAGGCCTACCTGGTCGACGGCAAGGTGCTGCGGCTGCGGCACACCTTCGAGCTGAAGGACGCGCACGGGCGGGTGGTCGCAGTGGTGAAGGAGAAGATGCTCACCGTCCGCGACGCGATGAGGATCGAGGACGCCCACGGCGAGACGATCGCGACCGTCCGGGAGAAGCTGTTCACCCCGTTCCGGGACAAGTACCTGGTAGAGCTGGCCTCGGGGGGCGAGCTGAAGATCCACGGCGATCTGATCGACAAGGACTACCGGATCGAGAACGACCACGGCGACGAGCTCGCCCGGATCTCGCGCAAGTGGTTCCGGATCCGCGACACCTACGGGGTGGAGATCGCGGACGGCGCCGACACCGGTCTGCTGCTCGCCGTCGCGGCCTGCGTGGACCACCTGGCGGCGGAGGAGGACTGAGCCCCCGGCGCCCGCGCCCGGGCTACACCGGGTGCGGCGCCCCGCCGAGGACGTGCTCCCGCCCCCAGTCGCCCAGCGGTGACAGGGCCGCGTTGAGCCGTCGCCCCGCCTCGGTCAGCGCGTACTCGACCCGGGGCGGCACCTCCTCGTACGCCTGCCGGTGCACGATGCCGTCCGCCTCCAGCTCGCGCAGGTGGGCGGCCAGCACCTTCTCGGTGATTCCCGGCACCAGGCGGCGCAGCTCGCCGAACCGGCAGTTCGGGCGCTCGCCCAGAGCCCAGAGGATCAGCACCTTCCACTTGCCGCCGATGACGTCCATCGCGGCGTCGACCCCGCAGACGTACGACCCCGGCCTCCGCACCGTCGCCATGCCCACCCCTTCCGACCTCGATGCTCACCCCAGGGTAACCACCCACTCCGAAGTGCGTACTTGATCGTCCACCGGGCCGGCGCGGAGGCTGATCGGCATGGCACCGAACACCGTTGACGAAATCCGCCCGACCCCGCTGACCCCGCTGACCCTGCTCGGCCTCGGCGCGATGGGTACCGCGCTGGCCGGGGCCTGGCTCACCGCCGGGCACCCGCTGACCGTCTGGAACCGCACCTCTGCCAGCGCCGACGCCCTCGCCGTCCGCGGCGCCACCGTCGCCGCGACCGCCGCCGAGGCCGTCGCGGCCAACCGGCTGGTCGTCGTCTGCCTGCTCGACGACGCCTCCGTGGACGAGGCCCTGGCCGACATCGACCTGACCGGCAAGGACCTGGTCAACCTGATCACCAGCACGCCCGATCAGGCCCGGGCCCGCGCCGCCTGGGCCGGGCGCCGCGGCGCCCGTTACCTGGACGGCGGGATCATGGCCGTCCCGCCGATGATCGGCGTCCCGGCGGCCGGGCCGTACGTCTTCTACAGCGGCTCCGCCGAGCTGTTCGAGGAGCACCGGCGACCCTCGCCGCCCCGGCCGGCACCCGGTACGTGGGCGAGGACGCCGGGTACGCGGCGCTGCACGACGTGGCGCTGCTCAGCGCGATGTACGGGATGTTCGCCGGCGTCGCGCACGCCTTCGCCCTGTTCCGCGGCGAGGCCGTCGCACCGGGCGACCTCGCGCCGCTGCTCCGCGACTACGTCACGGCGATGTCCGGGAGCATCGCCACGACCGCCGAGCAACTGGAGAGCGGCGACTACACCAAGGGCGTGGTGTCCAACCTGGCGATGCAGGTCGCGGGCAAGGGCACGCTGCTGCGCACCGCCGAGGAGCAGGGGGTGAGCCCGGAACTGCTGGAGCCCTACTTCCGGCTGATGGAGCGCCGGTTGGAGCTCGGCAGCGGTGAGGAGGACCTGACCGGGGTGATCGACCTGCTGCGGCGGTGAGGAGCGGCCGGTAACGTACCGGCATGGCTGACCTTGAAGAACGCGCCAACGTCGTCGCGTCCGGCTCCCGGTGGAACGGTACGGGGGTGGGCGTGCGACGGCGCCGCGCCGCCGACCTCGCCGACTGCGCCCGGGTGCTGGCCGACGTCCACGCCGTCGACGGCTATCCCGCCGACTGGCCCGAGCGGCCCGCCGCCTGGCTCACCCCCGCCGGCCTGCTGGCCGCCTGGGTGGCCGAGGCGGACGGCCGGCTCACCGGGCACGTCGGGCTCTGCCGCAGCGCCCCGGGCGATGCGGCCCCCGGGCTGTGGAGCCTGCGGACGGGCGGGCGCCCGGAACTGACCGCCGTGATCGGCCGGCTGTACGTCGCCCCGACGGCGCGCGGCCACGGCGCCGGCGCCCATCTGCTGGCGCGCGCCGTGGTGCACGCGCGGGCGCTCGGGCTGCACCCGGTGCTGGACGTGCTCGCTACCGACACCGCCGCCGTGGCCCTCTACCGGCGCCTCGGCTGGACCCCGCTCGGCAGCGGCGAGCAGCGGTGGGCGTCGGGCCGTACTGTCCTGGTCCACTGCTTCGCCGCGCCGAGGGCCGAGCCCGCCCGGGCGGCCGAGCGCTGACCCGCCGGGTGCGTGGAACGCTCCGGACCTTGGGACCTCAGCCCGCCGAGCGCTCGGCGGTCGGGCGGCGGCGCAGGCCCGGCGTGGTGAGGGCCGGCGGCTGCCAGGCGCCGTCGGCCCGGTAGAGGTCCGTGCCGGGCGGGACGATGGCGTCGATCCGGTCCAGCACGGCGTCGTCCAGGACCAGGTCGGCGCCCTTGAGGGCGGACTCGAGCTGCTCCATGGTGCGCGGGCCGATGATCACCGAGGTGACCGCAGGGTGGGCCAGCGGGAAGGCCACGGCCAGCTCGGGCAGGGTGCGGCCGAGCTCCTCGGCGAGCTCGGTGAAGGCCTCGACCGCGTCCAGCTTGGCGGCCGTGGCGGGCAGCGCCGGGTCGAAGCGGCCCGGGTTGAGGGCGGCGCGGCCGCGGCTGAGGTCGATCTCCCGGCCCTTGCGGTAGCGGCCGGTGAGGAAGCCGCCGGCCAGCGGACCCCAGGTCAGCGCGCCCATGCCGAGCCGTTGCACCACCGGCAGCACGTCCCGCTCCACGCCGCGGGCGAGCAGCGAGTACGGCGGCTGCTCGGTGCGGAAGCGCGGCAGGGCCCGGCGCTCGGCGACGTGATGGGCGTCCGTGATCTGCTCGGCAGGGAAGGTCGAGCAGCCGAAGGCCCGGATCTTTCCGGCCCGGACGAGGTCGCCGAGGACGGAGAGGGTCTCCTCGATGTCCGTGGTGTGGTCCGGCCGGTGGATCTGGTAGAGGTCGATCCAGTCGGTGCGCAGTCGGCGCAGGCTCTCCTCGACCTCGCGGACGATCCAGCGCCGGGAGTTGCCGCCGCGGTTGCGGCCCTCGCCCATCGGGAAGTGCGCCTTGGTGGCGAGCACGACGTCGTCCCGGGCGCCACGGGCGGCCAGGGCCTTCCCGACGATCTCCTCCGACTCGCCGGCCGAGTAGATGTCGGCGGTGTCGACGAAGTTGATGCCCCGGTCGAGCGCGGTGTCGATGATCCGGGCGCAGTCGTCGTGGTCCGGGTTGCCGATCGCGCCGAACATCATCGTGCCGAGGCAGTAGGCGCTGACCTCGATGCCGGTGCCGCCGAGGACGCGGTAGCGCATGTCGTACTCCCTGGTGGTGGGTCGGTGATGCGGTGACGGGTCAGAGGCTAGGAGTTGGAGTGCGCTCCAAGGCAAGTGCTGTGCCGGGGTGTCCCGGGATCCCTCGGGAGGGGGAGCCGGATCGTCGTCCCGGCGGAGGCCGGTGCGCGGCGGCGCGGGCGAGCCTGGGGCCATGACGGAGCGAGGGTTGGTCAGCGGCGGTCGAGTGGCGGCGGTTTGGGGGGTCGGCTACGCCGCGTTCGGGGTGGGCTGCGCGCTGAGCGGCACGGAGCTGTGGAGCGCCCGCTGGACGGGGTGGCTGGTCGCCGGGGTGGGGCTGGCGGCGGCCGTGGCCGGGTGGGCGGCCGGGCGGATGCGGTCGGCGCGGTGGGTGACGCGGGTGTTGTGGTCGCTGTGCGGGCTGGCCGTGCTGGCGGCCTGGAGCCTGCTGATGGACGTGGTGACGCTGTTGTTCGGGCAGGGCGTGGACAGCGTCCCGGATGCGGTGCAGAAGGCGCTGGCGGCGGCGGGGGCGCTGCTGCTGGCCGGTGCCGCCCGCTCGCGGCCGCTCGCGGCCGGGGCGCCGACGGCCGCGGCGCCGATGGCTCGGGCATCGACGGCTGGGGCGCCGGAGAACTCCGGGGAGTCGGCTCCGGCGGCCGTCCAACTCGCCGCCTGGGCGGGGAGCCTGGCCTTCGTGCCGTACGTGGTGATGAAGCTGGTCTGGGCGTTCGGCGGCACCTTCGCCGGGGTCAGCGGCGACGAGATGTACGCCGGCTACGTGCACAACGGCTCCTCCGGGATCTGGCTGACCCTGGAGTCCTGGGGACTGGACGGCACCGCGCTGCTGGCGGCGATCGGGGTGTTCCTGCTGTGGGGGCTGGTCCGGCCATGGGGGCGGGTCTTCCCGCGCTGGACACTGCCGCTGCGCGGCCGCCGGGTGCCCCGCTGGCTGCCGCTCACCCCGGCGCTGCTGGGCGCGGCCACGCTGGCGCCGTACGGGCTGGTCGGGATCGGCTACCTGGCGCTGTGCAGCGCGGGAGTGATCGGCATCCGGCGGGGCGAGTTCGCGACGACCGCGCAGACGCTCCAGGTGGCGTGGGTGGGGGCCGGTGCCTTCGCCGGGTACGGGGCGGCGCTGGCGGTGGCGGCCCGCTGGTACTGGCGGCGGACCGGCGGCTGACCGACGGCCCCGGAGGAGGCTCTCGCCGGAGGCTTTTGCTGGGACGGCAACAAAGCTTGCCGATACCGGAGGGCCGGTCGCAGCCTGGCGTCGGAGGTGAACGCCATGAGCGGAACGAGGACGACGGAGCGTTACGACGCGGTGGTGGTCGGCGCGGGGGCGGCGGGACTGAACGCGGCCCTGGTGCTGGGCCGGGCCCGGCGGCGGGTCGCGGTGGTGGACGCGGGCGAGCCGCGCAACGCCCCCGCCGCCCACCTGCACGGCTACCTGAGCCGGGACGGCATGCCCCCGGCGGCCCTGCTGGCGGTCGGGCGCGAGGAGGCCGCCCGCTACGGGGTGAACCTGATCGACGGGCGGGTCGAGCACATCGAACGCGCCGGAACGGCCGAGCCCGGCTTCACGGTGCACCTGGCCGGCGGGCCGGTGCTGCACGCCCGCCGGGTGGTCGTGGCCACCGGGCTGCGCGACGGATTGCCCGACCTGCCGGGCCTGGCCGAGCGGTGGGGCCGCGACGTGCTGCACTGCCCGTACTGCCACGGCTGGGAGGTCCGCGACCGCCCGCTCGGCGTGCTCGGCACCGAGCCGGGCTCGGTCGACCAGGCGCTGCTCCTGCGGCAGTGGTCGCCGGACGTGCTGCTGTTCGCGCACTCCCTGGCGCTGACCGGCGCCGACCGCGAGCGGCTCGCCGCCCGGGGCGTCCGGGTGGTCGAGGGCCGGCCCGTCCGGCTGGTCGCCGACGAGGCGCGGCTGCACGGCGTCGAGCTCGCCGACGGACGGGTGGTCCCGCGCGAGGCGGTGTTCGTCTTCCCCCGGCTGGTGCCCCGGGACGCGCTGCTGTTCGGCCTCGACTGCGCGCGGACCGACGACGGCTGGGTCACCACCGACCGGACGGGACGCACCAGCGTGCCCGGCGTCTGGGCGGTCGGGAACGTCGCCGACCCGCGCGCCCAGCTGGTCACCGCCGCCGGGATGGGCGCGGCGGCCGCCTTCGCGCTGAACCACGACCTCGTGGCGGAGGAGGTCGAGCGGGCGGTCGCCCACCACCGCGCGTCCGGCGCCGCCGTACCCGCCTGAGCGGGAAGCTCTCGT
This sequence comes from Kitasatospora sp. NPDC029312, assembly GCF_055569215.1. Taxonomy (NCBI): domain Bacteria; kingdom Bacillati; phylum Actinomycetota; class Actinomycetes; order Kitasatosporales; family Streptomycetaceae; genus Kitasatospora; species Kitasatospora sp. NPDC029312. The sequence goes on from NZ_JBVHXY010000038.1 coordinate 36,945, forward strand.
CAGCCCACCACCGGAGGAGACCGATGTCCCCGCACCAGCACCAGCAGCACCAGCACCAGCAGCACCAGTACCAGCAGCAGCACCAGCACGGCCACGGCCACGGCCACGGCCACGTCCCCGCCGCCGACCTCGACTGGGACGCCCTCGCCGCCTACCTGGAACAGGAGGCCTACCTGCGCGCCGGCGCCGTCGCCGAGGCCGCGCGCTGGCTGTCCGGCCTGGCCGGCGAGGGCGCCGTCCGGCGGGTCCTCGACGTCGGCAGCGGCCCCGGAGTGATCGCCGGGATGCTCGCCGACGTCTTCCCGGCGGCCGAGGTGGTGGCCGTCGACCAGTCGGCCGCTTTGCTGGAACGCGCCCGAGCCCGCTCCGGCGGCCGGCTGGGCACCCAACAGGCCGATCTGCCAGCCGAGTTCGACAAGCTCGGTGAGGCCGACCTGATCTGGTCCGGCAACGCGATCCACCACCTCGGCGACCAGCAGGCCGCGCTCACCGCGCTGGGCGGGCGGCTGCGCCCCGGCGGGCTGCTCGCCGTCGCCGAGAGCGGTCTGCCGCCGCGCTTCCTGCCCCGGGACTTCGGCCTCGGCCGGCCCGGCTTCCAGTCCCGGCTGGACGCGGCCCACGAGGACGGCTTCAGCGCGATGCGCGCCGAACTGCCCGACGCCACCGAGGAGATCGAGGACTGGCCGGCCATGCTGCGGCGGGCCGGACTCACCCCCAGCGGCACCCGCACCTTCCTGGTCGACCACCCGGCGCCGCTCGGCCGCCCCGTCCGCGAGTACCTGCACGCCCAGCTCGACCGCCGCCGTGACCAGCTGGCCGAGGTGCTCACCCCGGAGGACCGCGCCACCCTGGACGCCCTGCTCGACGAGGACGCCCCGGCGGGCATCCTGAACCGTCCGGACGCCTTCTACCTCTCGGCCATGACCGTCCACACCGCCCGCAGGCCCTGACCCCGGACCCCCGGGCGGGCACCCCGAGCCGCCCCGCCGCCGCGCTTCCGAGGCCGCGGCGGCGGGGCTCCGGGATACCGTCGGGGCATGACAGCGAACGACAGCACAGCGGACCGGCGGGGCTTCGTCGTGGTGACCACCACCCACGGGAGCGAGGAGCAGGCCCGGTCACTGGCCGCCGCCGTGGTGCGGGAGCGCCTGGCGGCCTGCGCCCAGGTGTACCCCGTCCGGTCGGTGTACTGGTGGGAGGGCGAGGTGCGGGACGCCGAGGAGTGGCGGATCGACCTCAAGACCCGGGCCGAACTCGCCGACCGCCTGGCCGGGTTCGTCGCCGGGCGGCACTCGTACGAAACGCCCGAGGTGATCACCGTGCCGGTGGTCTCCGGCAGCCCCGGCTACCTGGCCTGGGTGGCGGAGGAGACGGCCGGGTAGGACCTGTAGGCCCCGCCCGCCGCCACTGCACCATGCTGCCTGCCCGGCCGGCCTCCTGCACCACCTCGGCTCCGGAGCCCGGCCCCGGAATCCACGGGCGGCCCTTAGCCCTCCGTGCCGCCGAAGCGCTCCGTCCAGGCCGCCAGGTCCTCGTCCGTGATCTTGGCGAACAGCACCGGCGGCACCGTGAACGGCGTCCCGGCCGGGACGAGGTCCAGCGACCGGGCCTCCGCCGCGCCGACCCAGGTGCGGGTGGCCGCCGGAGCGTCCTCGGGCAGGGCGAAGGCGCCGCGCATCGCCGCCGCCGCGGTCGGGATGAAGGGCTCGGAGACCACCGCGTACAGGTGGATCAGGTTCATCGCCGTCCGCAGGGTCAGCGCCGCCGCCTCCGGGTCGGTCTTCACCTGCAGCCAGGGGGCCTTCTCGTCCAGGTAGGCGTTGCCGGCGCTCCAGAGCGCGCGCAGGGCCTGCGCCGCCTTGCGGAAGTTGAGTCCGTCCAGCTGGGCCTCGTAGTCGGCCAGCAGGGCGGCGATCTGCTCGCCGAGGCGCTGCTCGGCCTCGCCCGCCGGGTGGCCGCCGGGGACGTCGTCGCCGAAGCGCTTGCGGCTGAAGGAGAGCACCCGGTTGACGAAGTTCCCGAGGGTGTCGGCGAGGTCCTTGTTGACCACCGCGGCGAAGAGGTCCCAGGTGAAGCTGGAGTCGTCCGACTCGGGCGCGTGCGCCATCATGAAGTAGCGCCAGTAGTCGGCCGGCAGCAGCTCGAGCGCCACGTCGCTGAAGATCCCGCGCTTCTGGCTGGTGGAGAACTTCCCGCCGTAGTACGTCAGCCAGTTGAAGGCCTTGACGTAGTCGACCTTCTTCCACGGGCGGCGCGAGCCGAGGATGGTGGCGGGGAACATCACGGTGTGGAACGGGACGTTGTCCTTGCCCATGAACTCGGTGTAGCGGACGGTCTCGTCGGCCTCGTACCACCAGGACTTCCAGTCCCGCGGCTGGCCGGCCGGGGCCGCGTCGGCCCACTCCTTGGTGGCGCCGATGTACTCGATCGGAGCGTCGAACCAGACGTAGAACACCTTGCCCTCGGCGGCGAGTTCGGGCCACACGTCGGCCGGCACCGGGACGCCCCACTCGAGGTCGCGGGTGATCGCGCGGTCCTGCAGGCCCTCGGTCAGCCACTTGCGGGCGATCGAGGAGGCCAGCACCGGCCAGTCGTCGGCGCGGCCGGCGACCCACCGCTCGACGTCCTCGGTCAGCTCCGACTGGAGCAGGAACAGGTGGCGGGTCTCCCGGACCTCCAGGTCGGAGCTGCCGCTGATGGCCGAGCGCGGCTCCAGCAGGTCGGTCGGGTCCAGCACCCGGGTGCAGTTCTCGCACTGGTCACCGCGCGCCTTGTCGTAGCCGCAGTGCGGGCAGGTGCCGACGATGTAGCGGTCGGGCAGGAAGCGCCCGTCGGCGTTGGAGTACACCTGGCGGATCGAGCGCTCCTCGATGAAGCCGTTGCGGTGCAGTTCGCGGGCGATCTCCTGGGTGATCTCCCGGTTCTGCGGCGAGGAGCTGCGGCCGAAGTGGTCGAAGGAGAGCCCGAAGCCGTCGTAGACCGCCTTCTGGGCGTCGTGGGCCCGGGCGCAGAACTCGGCGACCGGGAGCCCGGCCTCCTGCGCGGCCAGCTCGGCGGGCGTGCCGTGCTCGTCGGTGGCGCAGATGTAGAGCACCTCGTGGCCGCGCTGCCGCAGGTAGCGGGAGTAGACGTCCGCCGGGAGCATGGACCCGACCATGTTGCCCAGGTGCTTGATCCCGTTGATGTACGGAAGGGCGCTGGTGATCAGGTGCCGAGCCATCCTCGGATGCTCCGATTTCTCCCGCACGCGCACCCCACCCGGAGTGCTGTGCCAGGCGCAGGGGTCCAGTGGGCTGCCAAGCCTACCGCCGCCGGACCCGCGTACGGGCGTGGGCGGTGCGGGCCCGTGCGCGCGGGCGCCGGGCTCACGGCCGGGTGAACTCGGCGTACCGGTCGAACTCCCCGGCCTTCACCCCGCGGACGAACGCCGCCCACTGGCGCGGAGTGGTCCGGACGATCACCTCGGGCCGGTCCGACTCCCGGATCTCCACCAGTCCGCCCGCGGTCCTGACCTCGACGCAGTCGGTGCTCTCGCCGCTGGCGGACGCCTTGCGCCACGCACTCATGCGAAGTCTTTCAGCAAGGCCTGGATGAAGAGCCGGGAATCGTCCGGCTCGAGCGCGATCGCCGCGGTCCTCTCCTTGATCAGGCGGTAGGAGACCAATTCCGCTTCGCTGTGCACGAACTTCGGCCCGTGGGAGAGGTCGATCTGGACGGTGTCCAGCTCCGGAACCGGCCCCCGGGCGAGGTACAGGCTCTCCCCGGACCCGGTGTAGGTGGGGACGCTGAACGGGATCACCCGGATTTCCACGCCTGGCCGTTCGGAATTCTCCAGCAGGCTCCGCAACTGCTCGCGCAGCACTTCCGGGCCGCCGAACTGCATTCGCAGCGCGGATTCGTGGAGGATCGCACTGTACGGCTTCGGGTGGTCGACGAAGATCCGCTGGCGCCGGATCCGGAACGCCCTCCGGACCTCCGCCTCCGCCCGGGCCTGCGGGGGGAGGCGCTCGAACACCGCGGCCGCGTACTCCGGAGTCTGGAGCAGGCCGGGGATGAAGGTGCTGTTCAGGATGGACAGCGACTCCGCGTGGTGTTCCATCTCGGCGATGTCGACGATCCCGCTGGGCATCTTGCCCCGGTAGCCGTCCCACCAGTACTTGCGCCGGTCCTGGGTCATGGCGATCAGCGCGTCCAGGTACGGGCCGTCGGGGCAGCCGCAGACGCGCGCCCAGGTCCGCAGCCGTTCGGCGCTGATGCCCGACTTCCCGTTCTCCATCTGGGAGATCTTGGGCAGGTCGGTGCCGATCGTGGCGGCCAGGGTCTTGGGCGTCACGCCCACGCGTTCGCGCATCTTGCGCAGCTCGATCCCGAGGCGCTGCTGGCGCACGGTCGGCGACAAGCGGGGTGGCATGACTCTCTTCTCCGGATCGCGGCTGGCGGTCGATGCTTCCGGTGAAGTGTGCCGTGGTGATCCGGTCCTAGCCAGCGAAACGGGGGATACCCCACGATGGAGTGAACGTTCACTCCCTCAGTAGCAACTCTGGCACCCTGACCCTATGGTCATCCGTGTCACTCACTGACTTGTTGTCGTCTAAACAGTCGCCAAGTCGCCTACAGCCCTGCCAGTCGGCCGTAATGACACGCGAGGTGCATGGTCAGGGCGTTCGGCATCACCGACCGGAGACAGCCGTGCCCCTTCTCCCGCCTCTCCGCCTTCTTCCCGGCGGGGCGCACCGCCCGCGACTTCCCCGCCGGAATTCGCCGACCCGGTGAATGCCCTTCTCGTCGCCGGATTGTCCGCGCTCCTGCTCGCCGTCCTCTTCGTAGGCTGGCTGGTCTGGCTGGTCAACGTCCAGCCCCGCGAACCACGCCCCGTGAAGGGCGAGTTCATCGCCCGCCACTCGGCTGCCGGCGAGCGGAAGTAGCCGCGCCCCGGCGAGGTCCGGGACGCCGGCCCGGGGCGGCGGACCCGCGTGCCGGAGCGGCGGCGGGGCGGTCAGCCGCGTGAAAGGCGTTCCGTCAGACGGGACTTGGCGGCCGGCCACTCGTCGGTGAGCATCGAGAAGTAGGCGCTGTCGCGCCAGCTGCCGGTGGGGCGGAGGCGGTGGCGGCGGAAGACGCCCTCGAACCGGCCGCCGAGACGCTCGATCGCCTTGCGGGAGCGCTCGTTGAGGGCGTCGGTCTTCCAGAAGACGCGGCCCATGCCCAGGTCCTCGAACGCGTGGGTGAGCAGCAGCAGCTTGGCCTCGGTGTTGACCGCGGTGCGCCAGACCGAGCGGGCGTACAGGGTGCCGCCGATCTCCACGGACTCGTCCTTGGTGCTGATGTCGTGGTACCCGGTGATGCCGACGGCCGTGCCGCTCGCGAGGTCCACGGCGGCGAAGTGCACCGCCTCGCCCCGGGCCGCCTCCGCGATGCGCTCGTCGAGGATCGCGCCGAGCTCCTGCTCGGAGCCGGGCGGGAGGGACATCGTCCAGCGCCAGACCTCGGGGTCGGAGCCGACGGTGGCCCAGAGGTCGGCGAGGTGGCGGCGGTCCAGCGGCTCCAGGCGGATGTGGCGGCCGGTGAGGGGGACGGGCGTGGGCGACTTCGCGGTCATGATCCGAACGTAGCGCGCCACTGCACTAGATGCAATGGGTTTTTGTTCTAGTTCAAACGCCGGGGGGGTGGCACGGCGAAGGGCCTGCGGGACTCGCGTCCCACAGGGCCCTCGAAGCGCTCAGCCGGTGCCGGCCAGTGCTCAGGCTCAGATGAACGAGTTGATCTGGATCGTCTCGTCCCGGCCCGGGCCGACGCCGATGGCGGAGATCGGCGCGCCGGACATCTCCTCCAGCGCCTTCACGTACGCCTGGGCGTTCTTGGGCAGCTCGGCGAAGGTCTTCGCCTTGCTGATGTCCTCGCTCCAGCCCGGCAGGGTCTCGTAGACCGGCTTGGCGTGGTGGAAGTCGGACTGGTTGTACGGGAGTTCCTCGACCCGCTTGCCGTCGATCTCGTACGCGACGCAGACCGGGATCCGCTCCCAGCCGGTCAGCACGTCGAGCTTGGTCAGGAAGAAGTCGGTGAGGCCGTTGACCCGGGTCGCGTAGCGCGCGATCACGGCGTCGAACCAGCCGCAGCGGCGGTCACGGCCGGTGGTGACGCCGCGCTCGCCGCCGATGCGGCGCAGCGCCTCGCCGTCCTCGTCGAACAGCTCGGTCGGGAACGGGCCGGAGCCGACGCGGGTGGTGTAGGCCTTGAGGATGCCGATGACCCGGTCGATCTTGGTGGGGCCGATGCCGGCGCCGGTGCAGGCGCCGCCCGCGGTCGGGTTCGACGAGGTCACGAAGGGGTACGTGCCGTGGTCCACGTCGAGCAGGGTGCCCTGGCCGCCCTCCAGCAGGACGACCTTGTTCGCCTTTAGCGCCTCGTCCAGGACGAGGGTGGTGTCGGCGAGGAAGGGCTTGATCTTCTCCGCGTAGCCCAGGTACTCCTCGACCACCAGGTCGGCCGGGATGGTGCGGCGGTTGTACAGCTTGACCAGGATCTGGTTCTTGTCGTGCAGCGCCGCCTCGATCTTCTGGCGCAGGATCGACTCGTCGAACAGGTCCTGGACCCGGATGCCGACGCGGTTGATCTTGTCCGCGTAGGTCGGGCCGATGCCGCGGCCGGTGGTGCCGATCCGGCGCTTGCCGAGGAAGCGCTCGGTGACCTTGTCCAGGGTGCGGTGGTACGGCGTGATCAGGTGGGCGTTGCCCGAGACCAGCAGCTTGGAGGTGTCGATGCCGCGCTCGTTCAGGCCGCTGAGCTCGGAGAGCAGCACGGCCGGGTCGATCACGACGCCGTTGCCGATCACCGGCGTGACGTTCGGGCTGAGGATGCCGGAGGGGAGCAGGTGCAGGGCGTACTTCTGGTCGCCGATGACCACCGTGTGACCGGCGTTGTTGCCGCCCTGGTAGCGGACGACGTAGTCGACGGAGCCGCCGAGGAGGTCGGTGGCCTTCCCCTTGCCCTCGTCCCCCCACTGAGCGCCAACGAGCACGAGTGCCGGCACAGGCGTACACCCCTTCCGGTTGGGGCATCCTGCGTAGGCCGCTGTCTGCCCCGAGATAGACGAAGCCCCTGGCGCTACGGCGCAAGGGGCTCTTGCACCGAGAGATTACCTGAGGAAGGACCGGTCGTGTCGTCCCTGTCCACGCCTGCAACCAGCGGCCCCGAGCCGATCCTGCTGCTCCTCGACCCGATGGCCCGGCAGACCGACGGCGAGTCGGTGCGGATCGCGAAGGACGTGCTCTGCGGGGGTACGGACGTGAAGGTGGCCTACCCGGAGAGTCCGTCCGAACTCGACCGGGTGCTTTCGCACCGGGGTCGGCGGCGACCGGTGGTGATCGGTTCGGACCTCGCCCTCCAGCGCGTGCTGCAAGCCCTGCATCGCCACCGTGAGCTGGGCGCGGATCCGGTGGGCATGGTTCCGGTCGGGCGGGCGGAGGACCTCGCGACGGCCCGGGCGCTCGGCGTGCCGGGGGAGCCGGTGCGGGCCGCGCGGGCGGTGCTCTGGGGTGCGCCGCGCACCTTCGACCTGCTGGTGGACGACTGCGGCGGGGTGGCCCTCGGCGGGGTGCGGATCACCGGGGCCGGCACCCGCCGTCTGGTGGGCCGTTCGGGGGGCTGGCGTTCGCTATGGGCGAAATTGGCTGCGGCCGAGCAGGGGACCGCACTCACCGACGAAGCCGTGGACCACAACCCCCGGGTCCGGGTCGAGGCGGACGGGCGGCTGCTGGCGGACGTGCACCGGCCGGTGCGGCTGGTCCAGCTGAACCTGCGCTGCGGCGGGGGCCCGAACGGCGGCCCGAACGGGGGCTCGATCGGCGGCCCGAACGGCGGTGTGGCGAACGGCGGGCGCGCGAGCGGCGACGGAATCAGCGGCGCGAACGGCGGCACGAACGGCGGCGCGAATGCCGCGGCCCACGCCCCCGCCGACGGCACGGGCGTCCTCGAAGTGGTGGTCCGGGCCTCCGGCGCGCTGGTGCGTGCCCGGGCGGCGAGCGTCTCGGTGGTGGGGCGCGGCTTCGGCTACGAGGCGGACGGCCACCAGATCGGCCCCGTCCGGGCCCGGACCTGGACGGTGCACCCGGACTCCTGGGGCCTGCTGCTGCCGGCCGCCTGACGGCCTCCGCCCACGGGCCCCCGCGTGAACCCCGGCTGAACCCCGGGTGAGCAGGCTCACGTTCGCCCGCGTCCCGCAACCGGCGCTCTGTGTACAGAACTACCCGCCGGAGCGCCCAACGGGCGCGAACCACAAGGCCAACCGCCGCCCGCCGGAATTCCCCCCACCCGAAATCCCCAGCGGGTAAGGGGTTTTGTCTACGCGCGTTACTCCCGCGCGACGGGACAACCCGGCAGTCCGGGGTTCCGGAAGCGTGTGCCAACTGCCCTAGACTCGAAGGCGTGCCACGTGGTGACGGAAGACTCAACCACGATCTTCTTCCCGGTGAGAAAGGCCCCCAGGACGCGTGTGGCGTCTTCGGTGTCTGGGCTCCCGGCGAGGAGGTCGCCAAGCTCACGTTCTTCGGCCTTTACGCCCTGCAGCACCGCGGTCAGGAATCCGCGGGCATCGCAGTGAGCAACGGCTCCCAGATTCTCGTCTTCAAGGACATGGGACTCGTCTCCCAGGTCTTCGACGAGGCCTCGCTGGGGTCGTTGCACGGGCATATCGCCGTCGGACACGCCCGCTACTCGACCACCGGTTCCTCGGTCTGGGAGAACGCCCAGCCGACCTTCCGGGCGACCGTGCACGGTTCGCTGGCCCTCGGGCACAACGGAAACCTGGTGAACACCGCCGAACTGGCGGCCATGGTCGCCGAACTCCCCGGCGAGGAGCACGTTTCCCGCTCCGGCCGGAGCGCCGCGACCAACGACACCGACCTGGTGACCGCGCTGCTGGCCGGCCACCCGGACCTCTCCATCGAGGAGACGGCCAAGGTCGTGCTGCCCGAGGTCAAGGGCGCCTTCTCGCTCGTCTTCATGGACGAGCACACCCTCTACGCCGCCCGCGACCCGCAGGGCATCCGCCCGCTGGTGCTCGGTCGGCTGGAGCGCGGCTGGGTGGTCGCCTCCGAGACGGCGGCGCTGGACATCGTCGGCGCCTCCTTCATCCGCGAGGTCGAGCCCGGCGAGCTGATCGCCGTCGACGAGAACGGCCTGCGCACCTCCCGGTTCGCCGAGGCCAAGCCCAAGGGCTGCGTCTTCGAGTACGTGTACCTGGCCCGACCCGACACCTCCATCGCCGGCCGCAACGTCCACCTCTCCCGCGTGGAGATGGGCCGCCGCCTGGCGAAGGAGGCCCCGGTCGAGGCCGACCTGGTGATAGCGACGCCCGAGTCCGGCACCCCTGCCGCGATCGGCTACGCCGAGGCCAGCGGCATCCCGTACGGCTCCGGCCTGGTGAAGAACGCCTACGTGGGCCGCACCTTCATCCAGCCCAGCCAGACCATCCGCCAGCTCGGCATCCGGCTCAAGCTGAACCCGCTGCGCGAGGTCATCGCCGGCAAGCGCCTGGTGGTCGTGGACGACTCGATCGTGCGCGGCAACACCCAGCGCGCTCTGGTGAAGATGCTGCGCGAGGCCGGCGCCGCCGAGGTGCACATCCGGATCTCCTCGCCGCCGGTGAAGTGGCCCTGCTTCTTCGGCATCGACTTCGCCACCCGCGCGGAGCTGATCGCCAACGGCATGACCATCGAGGAGATCGGCCGCACCCTCGGCGCGGACTCGCTCGCCTACATCTCGATCGACGGCATGATCGAGGCCACCAAGCAGCCCAAGGACAGGCTCTGCCGGGCCTGCTTCGACGGCGAGTACCCGATGGAGCTGCCGGACCCGGCGCTCCTCGGCAAGCTCCTGCTGGAGGCCGAGATCAAGGGCGGCCGGCAGGAGCCCGCCGTGCGCGGCAAGCCGACCAGCGGCAGCGACCTGGACGGCGTCCAGTCGCTGCTCGGCGGGGCGGGCGCGGCCGACGCGCTGCGCAGGCCGTAAGCGCTCCCACGGTGGGGCCCCGCGAACCGGGGCCCCACCGCCGTTCCACCCCCCTCCGCTGTACGAACCACCCCCACCAGACCCGGAAGGGCCGCACGCAGTGACCTCCAACCAGACCGGTGCCACCTACGCCGCCGCCGGCGTCGACATCGAGGCGGGCGACCGCGCCGTCGAGCTCATGAAGCAGTGGGTGAAGAAGGCCGACCGCCCCGAGGTGGTCGGTGGGCTGGGCGGCTTCGCCGGCCTCTTCGACGTGTCCGCCTTCAAGGACTACCAGCGGCCGCTGCTGGCCTCGGCCACCGACGGCGTGGGGACCAAGGTGGCCATCGCGGCCGCCATGGACAAGCACGACACCATCGGCCACGACCTGGTCGGCATGGTCGTGGACGACATCGTGGTGTGCGGCGCCGAGCCGCTGTTCATGACCGACTACATCTGCGTCGGCAAGGTCGTCCCGGAGCGGGTCGCCTCGATCGTCAAGGGCATCGCCGAGGGCTGCGCCCTGGCCGGCTGCGCCCTGGTGGGCGGCGAGACCGCCGAGCACCCGGGGCTGCTCGGGCCGGACGAGTACGACGTCGCGGGCGCCGGCACCGGTGTCGTCGAGGCCGACGAGCTGCTGGGCGCCGCGCGCGTGCGGGCCGGCGACGTGGTGATCGCGATGGCCGCCTCCGGCCTGCACTCCAACGGCTACTCGCTGGTCCGGCACGTGCTGCTGAACGAGGCCGGCTGGAAGCTGGACCGCAAGGTCGAGGAGTTCGGCCGCACCCTCGGCGAGGAGCTGCTGGAGCCGACCCGGATCTACTCGCTGGACTGCCTGGCGCTGATCCGTGCCACCGAGGTGCACGCCTTCTCGCACGTCACCGGTGGCGGGCTGGCGGCCAACCTGGCCCGGGTGATCCCGGAGGGCCTGCACGCCCGCCTGGACCGCGGCACCTGGACCCCGCTGCCGGTCTTCCGGACCGTCGCGGAGGTCGGCAAGGTGGCCACCCTGGAGATCGAGAAGACGCTCAACATGGGCGTCGGCATGGTCGCGGTCGTCCCGCCGCACTCGGTGGACGTGGTGCTGTCGCTGCTGGAGGACCGCGGCGTCGAGGCCTGGCTGCTCGGTGACGTCGTCGAGCGCACCGACGGGCACGACGGCGGCGCGGCCCTCTACAACGCCTACGAGGGCTTCACCGCGGGCTGACGGTCCCCGGGCCGTCTGGAAGCCGTCGCCCAGGCCCTGGCGGCCCCCACTGAGCCGCCGAAGGCTCCGAACGAGCGAGAGGGCCCCTCCGGTACGCCGGAGGGGCCCTCTTCGCGTCCGCGGAGCGGTGCGTCACGGGCGGCGGCGCTACCGGGCGGCGTCACGGGACTGCTGCCGTACGGGGCTGCGCGGGAACGCCGAAGACCGGCCCGGCGCTCGAGGCGCCCGGACCGGTCCGGTGATGCTGTGGGTTACGAGCGGCGGGAGGCCCGAGACGACCCGGCACCCGGCTCGTTGTCGTCCTCGTCGTCGACGGCGCCGTAGCGGGCGGCGTACTCCGCGTACGGGTCGTCGTCCTCTTCCTCGATCGGCTCAGGGTCGATCGAAGCGGTGGACGGCGATACGCCCAGCTCGTGGGACAGACGGTTAGCGTCGAACCCGCCGCTGTTGTACTTCAGCTCGCGGGCGACCTTCGTCTGCTTGGCCTTGGCCCGGCCGCGCCCCATGGGTCGACCCCCTCAACGATGGGGCTCACGGCCCCGAGTCTGACACGTGTTCATGATCAGGACCGGCCTGCCCGAATGGGAGGACCGTCCCTTGGAGCATTAACGGTACCTGTTTCCGCCGCTGGACGGTACGTCGTCGGTGTGACGTGGCGCGCACCGCCCGCACCCGAGACCGGGTCTGCCCAGGTCAGGGGATGTTTTGCGGCGTTTTGCACGCTGTCCGTAGGTGTTCGAGGTCCGTCGTTCCAGGACCGATTATCCCCCCTAGGGAGGCGTCGGATCACCCGTTCGGGCGGAGAAGTGAGAATCCGGTTCCACATCGTGATGCGCGGGGGGCCACTAAGTGGTCCCCCGCGCATCCGGGGCGGACGGGGGAGGGCGGGCCCCCCGCGCATCCGGTCACCGCGACCGGGGCGGTCAGGCGCGGCGGGCGCCCGGCAGCAGGACCGTGCGCAGCGCGCTGATCTCGCGCATCCGCTTCTCGGCGAGGCGGTCGGCGGCGACCGCCGGCGGAATGCCGTCGGCGGCGGCCCGGGTGAAGATCTCCAGGGTGGTGTCGAAGATCTTGGTGGCCTTGTTCTTGGCCCGCTCGAAGTTGAAGCCCTCGATCTCGTCGGCGACCTGGATCACGCCGCCGGAGTTCACCAGGTAGTCCGGGGCGTAGAGGATGCCGCGGTCGGCCAGGTCCTTCTCGACGCCCGGGTGGGCCAGCTGGTTGTTGGCGGCGCCGCAGACGATCGAGGTGCCGAGCTCGCCGAGCGCGGCCACCGAGGCGTCGGTCAGCGCGCCGCCCAGGGCGCAGGGGGCGTAGACGTCCAGCTTGGCCTGGAGCAGGGCGGCGGTGTCGGCGACCACCTCCACCTCCGGGTGGGCGGCGCGCACGCGGTTGACGGCGGCCTCCGAGACGTCGGTGATGACGACGGTGGCGCCGTCCGCGACCAGGTGGCCGACCAGGTAGTGGCCGACCTTGCCGACGCCCGCGACACCGACGCGCTTGCCGCGCAGGGTCGGCTGGCCCCAACGGGCCTGGGCGGAGGCCCGCATGCCCTGGAAGACGCCGAAGGCGGTCAGGATGGAGGAGTCGCCGGCGCCGCCGTGCTCGGGCGAGCGGCCGGTCACGAACTCGGTCTCGCGCGCGATGACGTCCATGTCCTGGACGTAGGTGCCCACGTCGCAGGCGGTGACGTAGCGGCCGCGCAGGGACTCCACGAAGCGGCCGTAGGCGCGGAGCATCGCCTCGTTCTTGTCCTTCTCCGGGTCGCCGATGATGACGGCCTTGCCGCCGCCGAGGTCCAGCCCGGCCAGCGCGTTCTTGTAGGACATCCCGCGGGAGAGGTTCAGCGCGTCCTCCAGGGCCGCCTCCTCGGAGGCGTACGGGAAGAAGCGGGTGCCGCCGAGGGCCGGGCCCAGCGCGGTGGAGTGGATCGCGATGATCGCCTTGAGTCCGGAGCTGCGGTCGTGGCAGAGGACGACCTGCTCGTGGCCGTCGCCGAGGGCGCCGTCCTGCTCGGTACGGAAGATCCTGCTGAGCACTCCGGGTGCGGGGTGCGAGGCGGGGGTCTGCACGTCGGTCACTGTGGTGACTCCAGTAAGGAAGGCCCGCTGCTGTGGTGCGGGCGCCTAAGGCGAAGCGTAGTCGCGTGCCGGGTGCCGATCCGCCCTCTTGTCCGAGCTTGTACCGGTTGTCCGAGGAGTGAGACGAGGGGTCGTCAGCGGTGCGCGCGCGAACCGTTCGGCGCCGTGCCCTCCCCGGCCCGGGCGGCGCGTGCGACCATGCAGGACGTGACCGTCGTACGCACCTCCGTACAGCCGCCCTACGCCGCCCACCTGCGCGTCTACGAGCCGCTGGCCGCGTACCCGGAGCCCGAACGGGCGCGTTGGCAGGCGTACGCGGCGGAGCACGGCCCGGACGCCGCGGAGGCGGCGCGGCCGGTGGCGGCGGCGGTGCTGGAGGAGCAGCGGGCGGCACTCGCGGAGCTGGCCGCCCGGACACCGCGGGCGCTGCCGGAGCGGGAGAGCGGGCGGGCGTACCTGCGGGCCGTGGACGGCGTACTGTACGTGTGCCCGTGGGCGACCAGGCTGCGCAGCTGGCAGGCGCTGGAGGAGCTGCGGGAGGGGGCTCCGGTGGCCCTGCTGGACACCGCGGTGCCACCGGTGGTCCGGGCGGCCGCCGAGGTGGATCGGGAGCGCTGGCTGGCCGAGCACCCGGACGCCCGGCCGTGGATTCTGACCAGCCGGTGGGAGGTGCCGGTGAGCTGGTTCCTGCCGTTCGGGGACGAGGACCGGTGCTTCGTGCCGGGGGGAGCGGAGGAGGAGGGGGAAGGAGCGGGGGAGCGGCCGGCGGCGCTGTTCTACCTGGTGCCGATGGCCCAGGCGCGGCGGCGGGTGGCGCGGGCCTTCCGGGCGCTGCGCGAGGCGGTGCCGGACGGGCGGTTGACGCGGGGGGCGGAGCAGGTCGGGCGGTGGCTGGAGGAGTTCCATCCGCGTTCGCTGGTGGAGCTGGACTACGGGGGGCTGGTGCATCTGCTGGGGCCGGAGCGGTTGTTGGCGGACCGTTCGGCGGGGGAGCTGGAGGAGGGGCTGCGGGCGCTGCGGGCCGGGGACACGGCGGAGGCGCTGCGCGTGTACGCGGAACTGACGGGGCGGTGGCGCCGGGTGCAGGCCCTGCGGCACGCGAACTGACGTCCGACCGGCCGTGTATGACTGTGTCGGGCCCTTGGTCCGTGACCGTGCTGACCAAAGTCCCGGTTCGGGTCAATAGCTGCCGAACGTGACACTACTCACCGTTGACGCGAACTTACCCCTATGTGCAAAAATGGGACAACCAGCCCCACTTCACGTGAGCGTGCCCACTTTTGGGTGGTTCTGGAGTCGATGCGTGCTTTGCGGGGAAACGGAGGGTCTGGTCCCCTCGTAACCGGACGTTACTGGCGCGTGACTGTCCGTTATGGGGTGGTCCATCGCCATCCGTCGGCCTTGAACCCGTGAGGGGTCAATTTTGGCGGTTTGGTCGATAGGGCTGGACGGATGGTGTAGTTGTAGACACCAGGACAAGCCGTTCGTCCTATAACCGACTCGGCCCGTCTATGCCATTTCGGGCATCGCGGGCCAAGGTGCAGAATTTGAAGGATAGAACCGCCCTGGTTCGGTTCTCCCGAGGAGGCCGCTCATGACCGCTCGTACCCCTGATGCTGAGCCCCTGCTGACGCCGGCAGAGGTTGCCACCATGTTCCGCGTGGACCCGAAGACGGTCACCCGCTGGGCCAAGGCCGGCAAGCTGACGTCGATTCGCACGCTCGGCGGTCACCGCCGTTACCGTGAGGCGGAGGTGCGCGCTCTGCTGGCCGGGATTCCCGCCCAGCGCACTGAGGCCTGATAGGCCAAAGGCTCTTTAAAGGGGCCGCCAACCGGACTCCGCCGGGTCCGGTTGGCGGTCCCTTTGTCGTGCTCCGCGGTCGTACTCCGGAGGCCTTCCAGCCGTCGGAATGTTGAACTCCGCATAACGATTTGATGCTCACGGGGTGGGGGGGATTTACAGTGAATAGAAGTGCAATTTTACATATTAAATTAGTGGCGTCTCTCGCAGGCCGTTCCGGGCCCGATCTCCGGAGGGGTCGCGTGGCGACCGTCACACGCACTGTCACTTGCGAGCAGGACCCGGTCCGAGGTAGTACCGGACGACGAAAAGCGAGAGGCCCGGAACCTGACGGTTCCGGGCCTCTCGCGCTTACGGCGATCCCGACGGGACTTGAACCCGCGACCTCCACCTTGACAGGGTGGCGAGCTAACCAACTGCTCCACGGGACCAGAGTTTTCTGATCTCGTTCACTCGCTTGCCGCGCTGCGAACAAGACAGATCGTAGCCCATGGCGGGCCCCCAGGTCGAACTGGCTCCTGAAGGCCCGCCCACAGCTCAGAGCGTGGCCCGCGCGGCGTCCATCGCCTTCATGATCCGCTTCTCCGAGACCGGGCTCGGCGTGCCCAGCGACTGGGCGAAGAAGCTGACCCGCAGCTCCTCGATCATCCAGCGGATCGCCCGGACCTCCTCGGAGGGCTGCCGCCCGGCCGGCACCGCCGCCAGCAGCTCCCCGTACGCCTGCTGCACCTGCTGCACCTTCAGCAGCTGCTGGGCGTCCCGCTGGGGGTGGTTGGGCAGCGCCTCCAGCCGGCGGTCCACCGCCAGCAGGTAGCGCTTGAGGTCCGGCAGCCGCTGCCAGCCGGTGGCCGTCACGAAGCCCGGGTGCACCAGCGAGGCCAGGTGCAGCCGGACGTCGTTCACCGCGTTCAGCAGCACCGGGCTGCTCACCGTCTTCAGCCGGGTCGAGGCCTTGTGGAAGGCGATCAGCGCGGTGGCCGTCTTCAGCGTGGTGTCCGCGGACAGGTCGTAGAGGTCCGCGCGCACCTTGTCGTGCAGCTTGCCGAAGGCCGCCTCGTCCCAGGCCGGGCCGCCGGCCAGGGCCATCAGCCGGTCCGTCGCGGCCGACACGACGTCCTCGAACAGGGCGCCGATCGAGCCGTGCGGGCTGTGCGACAGCGCCAGCTTCGCCTGGTTGCCCAGCCGCCCCTGGATCGACTTGGCGGGGGAGTTGACCGTCAGCATCAGCAGTCGGCGGGTGCCCTCCCACATCGCCTGCTCCTGCGCCTGCGGGGTGTCGAACAGCTTGACGCCCACCGACCCGCCCTCGTCCACCAGCGCCGGGTAGGCGCGCAGTGAGTGGCCGCGGGAGCGCTGCTCGAAGGTGCGCTGGAGCACCGGCAGGCCGGCCGGCCACGCGGTCAGGCCGCTCTGCTCGATGCCCTGGCCGGAGGCCGCCGAGGAGAGCGTCTCCTTGAGCTTCGGCTTGAGCCGCAGCCGCAGCTCCTCCAGGTCCTTGGACTCGGCGAGCTTGCGGCGGCCGTCCACCACCCGGAAGGTCACCTTGAGGTGGTCCGGCACCCGGTCGTCGTCCCAGGCCTCCGGCGGCACGGTGACGGCCGTCAGACGCTTCAGGGCGCGCTCCAGGGACGGCAGCAGGGGCTCCTGGCGGTCCTTCACCTCGCGCAGCGCCGCCTTGGCGAAGTCCGGCGCGGGCACGAAGTTGCGCCGGATCGCCTTCGGCAGCGACTTGATGTAGGCGGTGACCAGTTCCTCCCGCAGCCCGGGGATCTGCCAGTCGAAGCCCTCCGCGGTGACCTGGTTGAGCACCGGCAGCGGGATGTGGACGGTCACGCCGTCCGCGTCGCTGCCCGGCTCGAACTGGTAGGTCAGCTTGAAGCGCAGCTTGCCCTGCTGCCAGTAGTCCGGGTAGTCGGCCTCGGTGACGCCGTCCGCGGCGTCGTTGATCAGCATCGACTTCTCGAAGTTCAGCAGGTCCGGCTGCTCGTGCCGGGTCTTCTTCCACCAGGAGTCGAAGTGCCGGGTGGAGACGATCTCGTCGGGCAGCCGGGCGTCGTAGAAGTCGAAGAGGGTCTGGTCGTCCACCAGGATGTCCCGGCGGCGGGCCCGGTTCTCCAGCTCCTCGACCTCGCCGAGCAGCTTGCGGTTCTCGGCGAAGAACCGGTGGTGGGTCTCCCAGTCGCCCTCGACCAGGGCGTTGCGGATGAACAGCTCCCGGCAGAGCTCCGGGTCGATCCGTCCGTAGTTGACCTTGCGCTGGGCCACGATCGGCACCCCGTAGAGGGTCACCTTCTCGTACGCGAGGACGGCGCCGGCCTTCTTCTCCCAGTGCGGCTCGCTGTAGCTGCGCTTGATCAGGTGGCCGGCCAGCGGCTCCACCCACTCCGGCTCGATCTTCGCGTTGATCCGCGCCCACAGCCGGGAGGTCTCCACCAGCTCGGCCGACATCACCCAGCGCGGCGGCTTCTTGAACAGGCCGGAGCCCGGGAACACCGCGAAGCGGGCGCCGCGCGCACCGGCGTATTCGCGCTTCTCCACGTCGTACAGGCCGACGTGGGAGAGCAGGCCGGCCAGCAGCGACTGGTGGATCCGGTCGGCGTCCGGCTCGGCGTCCGGATGCGGCTCCTCGATGGTGACGCCCAACTGCTTCGCCACGGTGCGCAGTTGGGTGTAGACGTCCTGCCACTCCCGTATCCGGAGGTAGTTCAGGAACTCGGCCTTGCACATCCGGCGGAAGGCCGAGGACGACAGCTCCTTCTGCTGCTCCCGGACGTAGCGCCACATCGCCAGGTAGGAGAGGAAGTCCGAGGTCTCCGAGTTGAACCGGCGGTGCCGGTCGTCGGCGGCCTGGCGCTTCTCGGCGGGCCGCTCCCGCGGGTCCTGGATGGAGAGCGCGGCGGCGATCACCATGACGTCGCGTACGCAGCCGTTGCGGTCCGCCTCCAGCACCATGCGGGCCATCCGCGGGTCCACCGGCAGCTGGGCGAGCTTGCGGCCGAGCGGGGTCAGGCGGTCGCGCGGGTCCTTTTCCTCCGGGTTCAGCGCGCCCAGCTCGTGCAGCAGGTGCACGCCGTCCTTGATGTTGCGGGAGTCCGGCGGGTCCAGGAACGGGAAGGCGGAGATGTCGCCGAGACCGGCCGCGGTCATCTGCAGGATCACCGAGGCCAGGTTGGTGCGCAGGATCTCGGCGTCGGTGAACTCGGGACGGGAGAGGAAGTCCTCCTCCGAGTACAGCCGGATGCAGATGCCGTCCGAGGTGCGGCCGCAGCGGCCCTTGCGCTGGTTGGCGCTGGCCTGGCTGATCGCCTCGATCGGCAGCCGCTGCACCTTGGTGCGGTGGCTGTAGCGGGAGATCCGGGCGGTGCCCGGGTCGATCACGTACTTGATGCCGGGGACGGTCAGCGAGGTCTCGGCCACGTTGGTGGCCAGCACGATCCGGCGCAGGTTGGAGCGCTGGAACACCCGGTGCTGCTCGGCCGAGCTCAGCCGGGCGTACAGCGGCAGGATCTCGGTGCCCCGCAGCTTGAGCCTGGTGAGGGCGTCGGCGGTGTCACGGATCTCGCGCTCGCCGGAGAGGAAGACCAGGATGTCTCCCGGGCCCTCGTCCTGGAGCTCCTGGGCGGCGTCGCAGATCGCCTGGATCTGGTCCCGGTCGCGGTCGGCCTCGGCCGTGTCGTCGTCGTCCGCGTCCTCAGTGATCGGCCGGTAGCGGACCTCGACCGGATAGGTGCGACCCGACACCTCGATGACCGGGGCGTCGCCGAAGTGCCGGGCGAAGCGCTCCGGGTCGATGGTCGCGGAGGTGATCACGACCTTGAGGTCGGGGCGGCGGGGGAGCAGCTGCTTGAGGTAGCCGAGCAGGAAGTCGATGTTGAGGCTGCGCTCGTGCGCCTCGTCGATGATCAGGGTGTCGTACTGGCGCAGGTCGCGGTCGGTCTGGATCTCCGCCAGCAGGATGCCGTCCGTCATCAGCTTGACCAGGGTGTCCTGGCCGACCTGGTCGGTGAACCGGACCTTCCAGCCGACCGCCTCGCCCAGCGGGCTGTTCAACTCCTCCGCGACGCGTTCGGCCACCGTCCGGGCGGCGATCCGGCGCGGCTGGGTGTGGCCGACCAGACCGCGCACGCCGCGGCCGAGCTCCAGGCAGATCTTCGGGATCTGGGTGGTCTTGCCGGAGCCGGTCTCGCCCGCGACGATCACCACCTGGTGGTCCCGGATCGCCGCCAGGATGTCGTCCTTCTTCTGGCTGACCGGCAGCTCGGCGGGATAGCTGATCTCCGGGACGGCGCCCCGGCGCCGCTCGACCACCAGCTCGGCGCGGTCGATGTCGGCGGCGATCTCGGCGGCGATCTTCTGTCGGGCCTCGGGCTTGCGGACCCGACGGGCCCCCTCCAGCCGGCGCCCGATCCGCACCTGGTCGCGCAGGGTCAGCTCGGGCAGGCGGGCGGCCAGCTCACCGATGCCGGGACCCTCGGCGGGTGCGGGGGCGGACTGGACTGCGGGAGAACTCACTGCGGGCATCCCTCTAGGTTCGCAAGGAGGTACGGCGGAGCGCACCTCGGTTTTCGAGCCCCTCCAGTGTCACAGCCGCCGGTGCGGAATCGCGAACGCCGGGCAACGGTCCGGGGCCGCCGCGGGCTCCGGAAGGGCGAGGGGGTGTTCATGGGAGAGCGGAAGAAGGGCCGGGACGAGGAGTTCCGGGCATTCGCCGGCAGCGCGTGGTCAGGCTGCTGAGGGCGGCGTACCTGCTCGCGGGCGAGCGGCACGGCGCCGAGGACCTGGTCCAGCAGGCGCTGGAGCGGACGTACGTGGCATGGGAGAAGGTCCGGGCGGCCCAGGATCCGAACGCCTACGTGCGCCGGATCCTGGTCAACGAGCACGCCCGGAGGTTCCGGCGCAGATTGACCGAGTACCTGGTGTCGGCCGTCCCGGAACGCCCCGCGCCGGCCGAGGGCGACGCGGACGACCGGGCCGCCTTGCTCACCGCATTCGCCGCCCTGCCACCGCGCCAGCGGGAGGCCGTGGTGCTGCGGTACTGGGAGGACCTCACCGAGACCCAGACCGCCGCGGCGATGGGCTGCTCGGTCGGGACGGTGAAGAGCCAGGCGGCCAAGGGGCTGGCCAAGCTCCGGATGGCCCCCGCACTGAGCGAGCTGACGACTGTGGGAGGCGGAAGATGAGGACGGAGTCCATGTACGGGGACGACCACGCGGGTGTTGTGGGTACGGCGGGTACGGCGGGTGCGGCGGGTGCGGCGGGTGCGGCGGAGGCCGCAAGGGCCGCGGAGGCCGCGGTTTCGTGGGAGCTGAGCGATCTGGCCGGGCGCATCGAGACCTCCCCGGTCCCGTACGACCGGCTGGTCGCCGGCGGTCGGCGCAGGCTGCGGCGCCGGCGCCTGCTGACCGGAGCGGCGGCCGCGGCGATGGTCGTCGCGGTGACCGTGGCGGGGGCGGCGTTCGGCGGGCACGGACCGGGGGCGGGCGGTGCCTCGACCGTGGTGGCCGCGTCGTCCACGGCGGCTCCGTCCACGGCGGCTCCGTCGACGGCCGCCGCCTCCGTTGCCGGGACGCCCTCGGGCACTCCGTCCGCCTCGGGCGGCCCGACCGGGGCCGCGCGGGACCCGTTCACCCCGATGCGGACCAAGGTCGGTGAAGGGACGGCGAACGGCCGCACCTGGCAGGCCTGGGTCGCCATGTGGCCGGCTCCGGCCACCGGGCAGGACGCTCTCCAGCAGGACCGACTGATCAGGGCGGAACGGCTCACCGCCAACCCGGACCCGAAGTCGTCGTTCCCCCGGGGCAGCGACGGGAAGTGGGTCCCGCACTACGACCTGGCGAACGTGTACTACACCGTGGACGGCAAGCGGCAGGCGGACGACGCCGTGTTCCCGGTCGACGAGCCCGGCAACCCGCACGTGGGGACCGTTTGCGGGGCCGCGTCGCTCGGCCTCCAGGACCGGAAGAAGTCAGGGCTCCCGCCGGTCGTGATCGAAGAGGTCATGCCCGACGTGGCGAAGGTCGTGATCACCTGGGACACCGGCGGCTCCACCGAGGCGGTGCCGGTCCGGATCGGGGACTCCGGGCTCCGCTGGTACGGGATCATGGCCAAGCCGGACTCCGCTGCCAAGACCTACACCACGTACGCCGCGGACGGCTCCGTCCTGCGAACCACCAGCGAGTGGCTCCGCACCGACTGAGCCGGCTGCCGGTTGCCGCGGCTGCCGCCGTTTTCCCGCTGCCGTTCTTTCCGCCGCCTTTCCCGCCGCCGATTGTCAGTGCCGTGCGTCACAGTGGTCTCCAGTGCGGGTGACAAGGCGTCAACGCGGGGTGAGGAGGTTTCCGATGAGCGGCGCGACGGGATTGTCCGAGGGTCGGCTGGGCCGGATGCGGGAGGTGCTCACCCGGCACGTCGAGCAGGGCCAGGTGCCGGGCCTGGTGGCCGCCGTGGCGCGGGACGGCGACACGCACGTCGAGGTGCTCGGCAGCGGGGACACGGCCGGCACCGCCCCGATGCGGCGGGACACCCTGTTCCGGATCGCCTCGATGACCAAGCCGGTCACCGCGGTGGCCGCGCTCACCCTGGTCGAGGAGTGCCTGCTGCGGCTGGACGACCCGGTCGACGACTTGCTGCCCGAGCTGGCCGACCGCAGGGTGCTGCGCCGCCCGGACGGCGAGCTCGCCGACACCGAGCCCGCCGTCCGGGCGATCACCCTGCGGGACCTGCTCACCTTCGGGCTCGGCTACGGCTTCGCGATGCTCCCGCCGACCGCCCCGATCGTCCGGGCCACGGCCGAGCGCGGCGTCGACGTCCGGCCGCCCCGGACGGACTACCCCGAGCCGGACGAATTCCTGCGCCGTCTCGGCGAGTTGCCGCTGCTGCACCAGCCCGGCGCGGGCTGGCACTACCACACCGGCTCGACCGTCCTCGGCATCTTGCTCGCCCGCGCCTGCGGCAAGCCGCTCGGCGAGGTGCTGCGCGAGCGCGTCCTCGACCCCCTCGGCATGCGCGACACCGGGTTCACCGTGCCCGCCGACCAACTGCACCGGCTCCCCGTCGAGTACGTGCGCGACCGCGCGAGCGGCCGGCTCGTCCCGTACGACGACCCGGACGACAGCGCCTGGGCCCGGCCGGCTCGCCTCGACGACGGCGGCGGCGACCTCGTCTCGACGCTGGACGACTACCTCGCCTTCGCCCGGATGCTGCTGGCCGGCGGCGAGAGCGCCGGGGGCGTGCGCGTCCTCTCCCGCCCGGCCGTCGAGCTGATGACCACCGACCACCTGGGCTCCACCCGACTCGCCGCCGCCGCACCGCTGCTGGGGCGGGACGAACTCACCGGCTGGGGCTTCGGCGTGTCCGTCGCCACCCACCGCACCGGCTTCGCCGGCCCCGGCCGCTACGGCTGGGACGGCGGGCTCGGCACCGTGTGGTTCAACGACCCGGCGGAACGACTGACCGGCGTCCTGCTCACCCAGCGGATGTTCGAGAGCGCCACCCCGCCGGCCGTGGCACGGGACTTCGAGGTGCTCAGCTACCAGGCCGTGGCGGGGTGAGCGCGGCCTCGTCGGCGTCCGGCAGCCAGTCACGGGCCGGGTCGTACTCCAGCCACCGGCTGCGAGCCGCCTCGGCGGTGAACGCCCTTAGCAGCGGCTCCAGTTGGGGGTGGAGGTCGGTGGCCCGGTCGGCCTGCCAGAGCAGCGACCAGGCGTAGAGCGGGGTCGGGTCGGCGAGCGGGACGGTGCGTACACCGGGGCGGTCGGGCAGCGGGTTGTCGGCGGGCACCAGGGAGAAGCAGGACGGGTCGGTCCCGACCTGGTCGACGAAGTGCTCCAGGCCGAGATTGGTCGAGCCGACCCGGTCGGTGATGCCGAAGCGGGTGGCGAAGCGGGTCAGGAAGTCCAAGCGGTCCACCGCCGCCGGGTAGCGCAGCACACTGCCGCGCAGCTCGGCCGGGCACAGGGCGTCGCGGCCGGCCAGCGGGTGGTCCACGGAGAGCAGGGCGTCCACCGGCTCCAGCCGCACCAGGCGGTGCGTCAGCCCGGCGTCACCGCCGTCCGGCAGGGCGTGCACCCGGCCGAACCCGGCGTCCGACTCCCCGCGCAGCACCGCCGCCGCGACCGACGGCAGGTCCCGCCCCGGCACCGGCTCCACCTCCAGGCCGGGCGCCGCGTCCACCGCCTGGGCGAGCGTGCGCATCGGCGCGTACAGGTGCCCCCACACGTCGATCCGCAGCGGACGCCCCGCGCCCTGCACCGAGGCCACCGCCCGCTCACCCTGCGCCAACACCCGCCGGGCCGGCTCCAGGAACCGCTGCCCGGCCGTCGTCAGGGCCACGCCGCGGGCGTCCCGCTCCAGCAGCCGCACCCCCAGCGCCGCCTCCAGCCGGGCCACCCGCTTCGAGAGCCCCTGCTGGCTGATCCCCAACCGCCCGGCGGCCCGCCCGAAGTGCGACTCCTCGGCGGTCACCACGAACGCCCGCACCTGCCCCAGATCCAGATCCACCCGGGCACCCTAAGCCGTGCCGCCGGCTCCCGGGCCTCCCGCTCCCCTCTCGCCCCTTCTGCCTTTCTCAGCTTCGCTCGACAACCGTCGGTTGTCGGCGTCCGCCGCCGGTTGTTGGACCGCGCGGGGCCGGGCGCGGTGAGCTGGAGCCCGGCCGAACGGAAGGAGTGCGGGAATGAAAGCGCTGGTGGCGGCGGACGGGGCGGTGCGGTTCGCGGAGGTGGAGCAGCCACGGCCCGGGGCCGGAGAGGTGCTGGTGAAGGTGGAGGCCTTCTCGGTGAACCGGGGGGAGACCTTCCAGCTGGAGGCACCCAGGCCCGGATGGCGGCCGGGGAAGGACGTCGCCGGGCTGGTCGTCCAGGCCGCCGCCGACGGCTCCGGGCCCGGCGTGTGCCGGCGGGTGGTCGCCCACCCGCCCGCCGGGGGCTGGGCCGAGTACGTGTGCGTGCCGACCTCCTCGCTCGCCGAACTGCCCGACAGCCTGGACGCCATACGGGCCGCCGCCCTGCCGCTGGCCGGCCTCACCGCGCTGCGGCTGCTCCGGACCGCCGGGGCACTGGCCGGGCGGCGGGTGCTGATGACCGGGGCCTCCGGCGGAGTCGGCCACTACGTCACCGAGCTGGCCGCCGCCGCCGGGGCCGAGCTGACCGTCGTCACCGCCTCCCCGGAACGCGGCCGTCGACTGGCCGAGCTGGGGGCCACCGAGGTGGTGCACGACCTCCGCGAGGCGCGCGGCCCCTACGACCTGGTGCTGGAATCCACCGGGGGCGCGGCCCTGCCGCTCGCGCTGGCCCGGCTGGCCCGGCGCGGCACCCTGATCTGGTTCGGCCAGGCCTCCCGGACGCCCGCCACGCTCGACTTCTTCGACTTCTTCAGCGGCCCCGAGTCGGCCACCCTGCGGCACTTCCACTACGCCGACTCCGACGTGCCCGACGGCCAGGACCTGGCGGCCCTGGTGCGGCTGGCGGCCCGGGGCCGGCTGACCCCTGAGCTCGGCCGGGTCGCGCCCTGGGAGGAGACCGCCACCGTACTCACCGACCTGCGCGACCGCCGGATCCGCGGCAAGGCCGTCCTGACCGTCGCCTGACCCGGCCTGCCGGCCCCTCCTGACCCCTCCTGACTCTTCCTTCTGACTCCTCTTGCGGAAAGGGACTCCCACCGTGTCCGTCCTCGACACCCCCGGCCTGTTGGCCGCCTTCATCGCCGAGAACCGCCCGCGCGTGCACGGCGCAGGCCTCGACCCGTACGAGTACGCCCGGGTGACCGCCCCGCTGACCTCCCTCCACGACTGGCCGGCCGCCTTCGCCGCCGCCGGCCGCCGGTACCGCGCCCAGGCCGAGCGCGCCGAGGCCGAGGGCCGCACCGTCACCGCCGGCACCTCCTACCGCAGCGCCGCCCGCTGGTTCCACGCCGCCGGGCTGCTGCCGCACCCCGACCGGGCCGCCGCCGCCCGGCTCGCCACCGACGCGGACGAGGCGATGCGGCGGTCACTGGCCCTGCTGGAGCCCACCGCGGAGCGGGTGGCGGGCGAGGGCTTCGCGGGCTGGCTGCGCCGTCCGGCCCGGGCGGGGGAGGCCGCAGCCCCAGTGGTGGTGGTCGTGCCGGGCATGGACTCCGGGAAGGAGGAGTTCCACGCCGTCACCGAGGCCCTGCTGGCCCGGGGCATGGCGGTGCTCTCGATCGACGGACCCGGGCAAGGCGTGCTCGCCGCCACCAGCGCGCCCGAGCCGGACTACCACCTCGTGGTCGGCCGAGCCCTCGACGCGCTCGCCCACCGCGACGGCCTCGACCCCGCCCGCACCGCCGTCATCGGCCTCAGCCTCGGCGGCTACTACGCCGCGACAGCCGCCGCCCGCGAACCCCGGCTGCGCGCCGCCGTGACGGTCAGCGGCCCCTACCGGCTGGACTGGGACGGTCTCGTCCCGTTCGTCACCGAGACCCTCACCCAGCGCTGCGGCAGCCCCGAGGCCGCCCGCGCCTTCGCGGCCCGGATCGACCTGACCGCCCTCGCCCCGACGATCACCCTCCCGCTCCTGGTGGTCGAGGGCGGCGAGGACCGCATCCCGGGCGTCACCGGCGCCACCGCCCTCGCCTCCCACGCCCCGAACGCCGAACTCCTCCTCGTCCCCCACGGCAACCACCTGCTCGGCACCGCCCTCCCCGACTGGCTCCCCACCACCGCCGACTGGCTCGCCACCCACCTCGGCTGAACCGCCCCCACCGGGGCGCAACACGTGACACCCGCGACCACCCCGGCGCGGCCGCAAGCACCGCCACCTGCCCGGCCCACCGCCCCACCTCGGCGGGCCGGGCACCGCGAGGCCGATCCATGCCCGTACCGCTTGTCGGGAGTTGTGGAAGGTCGCTGTCGAGCGGCATGAAAAAAGCCCCGCAGAATGATCTCTGCGGGGCTGCTTTGCCTTATCAGGCGGTTGTGGCCAGGGCCGGGGTCGAACCGGCGACCTTCCGCTTTTCAGGCGGACGCTCGTACCAACTGAGCTACCTGGCCGTACTGCGTCGTCTCTGGCGAGACGAGCGATCCCGACGGGACTTGAACCCGCGACCTCCACCTTGACAGGGTGGCGAGCTAACCAACTGCTCCACGGGACCTTGTAGTGGCGAGCCACTAAGGTCTTGCGATCACTGCACTTTACTACGGTACTGCGCGTGCCCCCAACGGGATTCGAACCCGTGCTACCGCCTTGAAAGGGCGGCGTCCTGGGCCACTAGACGATGAGGGCTTGCGGCCTGTCCCGCTGTTTCCAGCGTTCGGGGACGTCGAGAAGCATATGGGATGCGGGGCGGATCGCCAAAACGGGTTTGGGCCGGGTGGGGCGGGGGTCAGGACCAGCCGAGGTCGTCGAGCTCGTGGTCGTCGAAGCCGAAGTGGTGGGCGACCTCGTGGATGACGGTGGTGCGGACCTCCTCGACCACCTGTTCGCGGGTGTCGCAGTGGCGCAGGGTGGGGCCGCGGTAGATCAGGATGCGGTCCGGGAGGACGCCGGCGTACCACTCGCCGCGCTCGGTGAGAGGGGTGCCCTCGTAGAGGCCGAGGAGTTCCGGGTCGTCGGGGTCGGGTTCGTCCTCGACGAAGACCGCGACGTTGTCCATCATGGCGGCGAGCTGCGGGGGAATCTGGTCCAGGGCATCGCCGACCAGCGTCTCGAACTCTTCCCGGGTCATCTCCACCGGATCATTGTCGGGTCTGGGATGACGGTGTGCCAGGCAGCGGGCGCCGGTGTTTGATGGGGCTGTGACGACCTCGGAGGACGCGATGGACGACACCGCGGAGGAGCCGGCGCGGACCGGCCCGCCGGGCGCGGCGGCCGTGCGGCGCAGGCCGCCGGTGCTGCGCGGTCAGGGGCCGGCCGTCGTGGTGGTCGCGGTGGGCGGGGCGATCGGGGCGGTGGCCCGGTATGCGGCGGGGCTGGGCCAGCGGACCGGGCCGACGGCCTTCCCGTGGACGACGCTGCTGGTCAACGTGGTCGGCTGCGCGGTGATCGGGGTGTTCCTGGTGGCGGTCACCGAGGGGCGTCCGGCGCATCCGCTGCTGCGGCCGTTCTTCGGCACCGGGGTGCTGGGCGGCTTCACGACCTTCTCGACGTACTCGGTGGACGTCCGCCGGCTGCTGGAGGCGGGGCGGCTCGGGCCCGGACTGGCGTACCTCGGGCTGACCCTGCTCGGTGCGCTCGGTGCGGTGTGGGCGGCGGCCGTGCTGACCCGGCGTCTGATCCGCCGTCGGGTTCCGGGTTCGGTCGGCGGTTCGGTCAGCCGTACGGTCCGCCGTTCGCTCCGTGGCGGGGGTGGCCGGTGAGCCGGCTGAGTGGGCCGGCGCTGCGGCTGACCGCGCTGGTCGGCGAGAGCGACATGTGGCACCACCGCCCCGTCTACAGCGAGATCGTGCACCGGGCGCGGGCGGCCGGGCTGGCCGGGGCGAGCGTGTTCCGGGGGATCGAGGGTTTCGGCGCCTCGTCGCTGGTGCACACGGCGCGGCTGCTGTCGTTGAGCGCGGACCTGCCGGTGGCGGTGGTGATCGTGGACGAGGAGCAGCGGGTGCGGGCCTTCCTGCCGCAGCTGGAGGAGCTGGTGGCGGAGGGGCTGGTGGTGCTGGACCACTGCGAGGTCGTCCGGTACACGGGCCGGGGCCCGGGCGGGACCGGCGGGGGCGGGGGAGCGGAGTGAACTGGCTGTTGGTGGTGGCGGGCGCGGTGGTGGGCGCGCCGCTGCGGTACCTGACCGACCGGGCGGTGCAGTCCCGGCACGACTCGGTGTTCCCGTGGGGCACCTTCACGGTGAACGTGGTCGGCTGTCTGGTGCTCGGCCTCCTGACCGGGGCGGTGGCGGCCGACGCGGCCTCCTCGCACGTCCAGCTGCTGGTCGGCACGGGCTTCTGCGGGGCGCTGACCACCTACTCGACCTTCTCGTACGAGACGCTGCGGCTGGCCGAGTCCGGTGCCGTGCGCTACGCGGTGGCCAACGTGGCCGGCAGCCTGGCGGCCGGGTTGACCGCCGTGTACGCGGGGGCGGAGCTGGCCTCGGCGCTCTGGGGCTGAACGGGCCGGCGGGCCGGTGGGCGCAGGGCCGGTGGGCAGGTGGCCGTAGAGCCGGAGCGGCGGCGGGGTTCGACAAGCACCGCGCCGACCCGTGTCCCGGCGCACCCGGCGCGCGTTGGGCACCGAAAGCGGCCGCGCGTCAGTGGGCGGCCCGGGTGGGGCGGTGGAGAGGGAACTCGGTGGCTTCGGTGCGGACGGTGCGGACGGTCGGGGTGCGGGTGGCCGCGCCGGTGCGGGAGGCGGCGCTGCGGCGGTCGCGCGGGATGCGCGCGGCTGCGGTGCTGGCGGTGGCCGGTCTGGGGCTGACCGGCTGCATGTCGGTCGGTCCGGCGGCGGAGGACAAGCCCGGCGGGGTGGCCCCGGTCGGGCAGGCCGGTCCGGTGGGCAAGTCGGGCGCGACCGGCGCCCCCTCGGCCTCGCCGGGCGCCGGGCACCCGGGGGGCGCCTCCGGGCACCCGGAGCGCCCGGGCGGCGTGCAGGCCGAGAACGCGCCCCCCGGGGCCACGGCCACCGCAGCGGGCGAGATCGCGCCCGGCGCGAACGGCGCGGTCGCCGGTGTGGTCCCGGTGCCGGCGGCGGGCGCCCCCGAGAACGCGCCCGGTGGCACCGGTTCCGCGGGCGGCGGGAACGTGAGCCCCGCGCCGCACCCGGGCGGTACGACAGGTGGCAGCGGCGGCCCGGCGGGCCCCGGTACGGGCGGGGCGGGCGGCACCGGGGAGGGCCGCTCCGGCGGCTCCGCCGGGACGCCGTCGGCCACCCCGAGCAGTCACCCGTCCACCTCGCCCGAGCCCGAGCACACCTCGCCCGCCGCGACCGTCCCGCCGGCCCCGCAGCCCTCCGCGGGCAGCTCCGGTTCTTCGGCGCCGAGCCCCCGGGCGGGTGGGTAGCAGGGGTTTGGCCTGGGCATTTGCCTTCGATCCGGAAGTTCCTCTATGGTGGTAGATCGTTCGTTTGATCCATTTGACTGGCGCCCTTTCCCATCTGGCGCCCTTGGCGCGTTCCGGCGATCCGTGGCTGACCGCATAGAGGCGGTTGTGAAACAGAACCCCGGACTTTGGCGCGTGCCACTTCCGGAAGGTTTTGAATGTCTCTCGTTGACGACGCCCGCTTCGCCATGCCCGCGAACGAGGCCGCCGCCGATGTCACCGACACCACCGACATCACCGACACCACTGAACTGACCGCCGAGGCCGCGGAGATCGCCGCCGAGGGGACCATCGAGGAGATCGCCGCCGAAGAGGCCGCCGCCGAGGAGAGCGCGGAGGCCGCCGAGCCGACCATGACCTTCGGCGACCTGGGCCTGCCGGACGACATCGTCCGGGCCCTCGCCAAGCGCGGCGTCACCACCCCGTTCCCGATCCAGGCCGCGACCATCCCGGACGCCCTGGCCGGCAAGGACGTGCTGGGCCGCGGCCGCACCGGCTCCGGCAAGACCCTCAGCTTCGGCCTGCCGCTGCTGACCCGCCTGGCCGACGGCGAGCGCACCCGCGCCAAGCACCCCCGCGGTCTGATCCTCGTCCCGACCCGCGAGCTGGCCATGCAGGTCGCCGACGCGCTGGAGCCGTTCGGCTCGGTGCTCGGCCTGCGCCTCAAGGTCGTCTGCGGCGGCACCTCGATGTCGAACCAGATCTACGCGCTGGACCGCGGCGTCGACGTCCTGGTCGCCACCCCGGGCCGCCTGCGCGACCTGCTCAACCGCGGTTCGGCCAAGCTCGACGACGTCCAGGTCGCCGTCCTCGACGAGGCCGACCAGATGGCCGACATGGGCTTCCTGCCCGAGGTCACCGAGATCCTCGACCAGGTGCCGGCCGGCGGCCAGCGCCTGCTGTTCTCCGCCACCCTGGAGAACGAGATCGACACCCTGGTGAAGCGCTACCTGAACGCGCCGGTCACCCACGAGGTCGACCCCTCGGCCGGTGCCGTCACCACCATGACCCACCACATCCTCGTGGTGAAGCCCAAGGACAAGGCGCCGATCACCAACGCGATCGCCGCCCGCAAGGGCCGCACGATCATCTTCGTCCGCACCCAGATGGGCGCCGACCGCGTCGCCGAGCAGCTGATCGAGGCCGGCGTGAAGGCCGACGCGCTGCACGGCGGCATGACCCAGGGCGCCCGCACCCGCGTCCTCGGCGACTTCAAGGACGGCTATGTCAACGTCGTCGTCGCCACCGACGTCGCCGCCCGCGGCATCCACGTCGACGGCATCGACCTGGTCCTCAACGTGGACCCGGCCGGCGACCACAAGGACTACCTGCACCGCTCCGGCCGCACCGCCCGTGCGGGCCGCTCCGGCATCGTCGTCACCCTGGTGCTGCCGCACCAGCGCCGCGGCGTCTTCCGCCTGATGGAGGACGCGGGCGTCGACGCCAGCCGCCACATCCTGGACCACGCCTTCGACGCCGAGGTGGCCCGGATCACCGGCGCCCGCTCGCTCACCGAGGTCCAGGCCGAGAGCGCCGCGAACATCGCCGGTGCCGCCGAGCGCGAGCTCGCCGACATGACCCGCCAGCTGGAGCGGGCCCAGCGCCGCGCCACCGAGCTGCGCGAGGAGGCCGACCGCCTGGCCGCCCGTGCGGCGCGCGAGCGGGCCGAGCTGGGCATCGTGGACGAGGCCCCGGCCGCCGAGGAGGCGGGCGAGCAGGCCGAGACCCCGGTCGCCGCCGAGGCCGCCGCCCCCGCCGCGGCCGCGCCGCAGGCGGAGGACCGTGCCCCCGCGTACCGCGAGGCGCGCACCGAGCGTCCGGCATTCGGGCGTGACCGCGACCGGGACCGTGACCGTGATCGGGACCGTGACGACCGCCGCTCGGGCGGTTTCAACCGGGACCGTGGTGACGACCGTCGCTCGGGCGGCTTCGCCGGCCGTGACCGTGATGACCGTCGCTCGGGTGGCTTCGACCGCGACGAGCGTCGTCCCGGCGGTTTCAACCGGGACCGTGGTGACGACCGTCGCTCCGGTGGCTTCGCCGGCCGTGACCGTGATGACCGCCGCTCGGGTGGCTTCGACCGCGACGAGCGTCGCCCCGGCGGCTTCGCCGGCCGTGACGACCGCGGCGGCCGCTCCTTCGGCGACCGTCCGGCCCGCTCCTTCGGCGACCGCCCGTCCTTCGGTGACCGCCCGTCCTTCGGTGACCGCCCGTCCTTCGGCCGGGACCGCGACGAGCGCGGTGGCAGCAGCCGTCCGTTCGCGCGCCGTGACGACCACCGCTCCGGTGGCCGTCCGCAGGCCGAGCGCGGTGGCTTCAACCGGGACCGCGGCGGTTTCGACCGCGAGCGTGGCGGCTTCAACCGCGACGACCGCAAGCCGCGCTGGAAGAACTGACGTCGGACGACCGGTGGTTGACCGCCGGTCGGACTGACTGACCCGAACACACGAAGGGCCCGCTCCGTACCTCGGAGCGGGCCCTTCGCGTTCCCCGAACCCCCCACGCACCTCCCGGCACCTTCCGCGCACGGCCCCCCGAGGTGTTGTTCTGGGAGTGAGAATAACCGGTGGCGCCGGTCGGCGGTAGTCCCGTAGCGTCACCGGCATGAGCAGCAGACTGCATGAGGTGGCACGGGTGAACGAGGAGATCGCCGAGCGGGGGAGCTACCGGACGGCCGGGGGCGAACTCGTGCAGGTCGGGGAGCAGTTGGCGGCGGCGAAGGCGGGCACGGTGTCGTACGCGCCGGCGGCGCTGGACGCTCTGCTGGCCTCCCCGGGGGCGGGCGCGGGGCATGCGGCGGGGCCGGGAGCGTCGCCCGAGCCGGGGCCCGGGCCCGCGGCCGGGCGGATCGAGGTGACGGCCGAGGGGAGCGTCGAGGCCGCCCAGCGGCTGGTCGCGGCCGGTGCCGGGCCGGTCGGGGTGCTGAACTTCGCCTCCGCGCGCAACCCCGGCGGCGGCTACCTGCGCGGCGCCCGCGCCCAGGAGGAGGACCTGTGCCGCAGCGCCCTGCTGTACTCCTGCCTGCTCGAGGCGCCCGACTACTACGACGCCCACCGCGCCTCGACCGACCTGCGGTACAGCCACCGGGTCATCGTCTCGCCGGGCGTCCCGGTGATCCGGGACCGGCGCGGCGCCCTGCTGGCCCGGCCGTATCCGGTCACCTTCCTGACCTCGCCCGCCCCCAACGCCGGTCAGCTGGAGCGGCGTTCGCCCGGTACGGACGTCCGTGGCGTGCTCGCCGAGCGGGCCGTCCGGGTGCTCGCGGCGGCGGCCCGGCACGAGGTCCGCGCCCTGGTGCTCGGCGCCTGGGGCTGCGGGGTGTTCCGCAACGACCCGGCCGAGGTGGCCGAGGCTTTCGAGGGTGCGCTGGCCCGGTACGGCGCCGCCTTCGAGCAGGTGGTCTTCGCGGTCTGGGACCGCTCACCGGTCTCGGCGAACCGGGCGGCCTTCGAGGCCAGGTTCGCCGGGCCGAGCGGGGCCTAGCGGCTCTTGCGGGCGGACAGTGCCGTCGCGGCCGTGGAGGCCGCCGCGACCACACCGGTGACGGCGAAGACGGACGGCCAGGCGCCGATCTTCTTGGCCAGCGGGTGGGAGCCGCCGAAGGCCGCCACGTACAGGCCGGTCAGCGCCGCCGCGGTGGCCGTGCCCGCGTTCCGGCGCCACTGAGCGGCCGCCCCGGCACCGGCCACCGCCAGCACGGCGCCGCCGAGCTCGCGCCGGCCGCTCCAGCGGGCGACGCCGTAACCGCCGAGCAGGCCGCTCGCCGCGGTCAGCGCCGCGGGCGCGGCGGCCGTGAGCACGTTCGGGACCTTCGCCATCGTCGACTCCACTCGTCACTCGTCACCGGTCGTGGCCGGCCAACGGGGGCCGCGGCCGTGGGGCTGCGTCGGCTTCCGACCATAACGCGGCGAACGGGGCGGCCCCCCGGAGCCTCCCTCCTACCGGAAGGCCTCCGCCGCCGGTGTGCCCGGCACCGCCCCCGCCCTCCGCCGGGCCCGGAGGTTTCCGCGCGCCCGCCGCTGGGTCCGGGGCCGAGGACGGCTGTCGGCCCCCGGTGGGAGACTCCCGTCATGACTGAGCGAGCGCCTGGCCGACCGACTGACCGACGGGCCGATCGAACGGCCGACCGCCCGGGCGGCGCCGCGGTCACCGACGGCCGCTACCGGATCCGCAACGTCGGCAGCGGCCTGCTGCTGGAGGTCGCCCCGGGCTCCCGGCGCAGCGGCGCCCGGGTGCGGGTCGGCGCGGACGACGGCTCCGACGGGCAGCTCTGGCAGCTCACCGCCGTCCACCCGGGCGGCGCGCTGTTCCACATCGAGAGCGCCGCGGGGGGCAAGCGCCTGGACGTCACCGGCGCCGCCCCGGAGGACGGCGTCCCGATCCAGCTGTGGTCCGCCAACGCCTTCGGTGCCCAGGAGTGGCTGTTGGAGGCCCACGTCGACGCGCCGGGGACGTACACCGTCACCAGCTTCATCAGCGGCAAGCCGCTGACCGCCCCGGCGGACCCGGCGGACCCGGACGCGGGCGTCCGGCAGTGGGAGGACGTCGACGCGCCCACCCAGTGGTGGCGCTTCGAGCGGTGCGAGTAGGGCCTCAGGAGGAGAGGTTGGCGCGTACGGCGGCGAGTTCGGCTTCGGTGACGCCCTGGGCCCGGAGGTAGGCCGGGACGGTGCCGTGGTGGCTGCGGATCCAGCCGAGGGAGGAGGTGATGAGTTCGGCGCCGACCGGGCGGGAGACGCGCTCGGTGCCGGCCTCGTCGAGGTAGGGGACGGGCCCGCGGTCCAGGCCGAGGCCCGCGTTGGAGCGCAGGAAGTCGGTGGTGATGTCGGCGTCGGAGGTGCCCAGCAGGGACTGCAGGACGGCGACGGTCAGGCCGGTGCGGTCCTTGCCGACGGCGCAGTGGATGACGACGGGCAGCGCTTCGGGGGCGGCCAGGCAGCGGACGACCGCGGCGAGCGAGGGCCCGGCGGTCTCCGGCATGAAGGTGTAGAGGTCGGCCTGGTCCTCGGGCCAGGGCCGGTCGAGGTCCTCGCGGTTGGCGGGCAGGGTCGGCACGTGGAGGGTCTCGTGGTCGAGGCCGTGCCGCTGGTCCGGCCAGACCTGCAGTTCGACCGGGCTGCGCAGGTCGATGACCGTCCGCAGGCCGAGGGCCTTGAGCCGGCGGGCGCCCTCCTCGGTGAGCAGGTGGAAGGAGCCGGAGCGGTACAGCACGCCCCGGCGCAGGGTGCCGATCCCGCCGGCGTCACGGAAGTTGCGCACACCGGGGATGTCGATGAAGGCGTCGGTCATGGCCCCCACCGTACGGGCGCGGCCGATGTGGCGGAAGGAAACCGGAGGGGGCGGTCCGTTGAAGACCCGGCCCGGGGCCGGGAGCCCCGGCGGTGGTCCTCAGCGTCCCCCGGAGACCTCCAGGAACGCCCCCGTGGTGTACGAGGCGGCGGGGGAGAGCAGGAACAGGATCGCCTCGGCGACCTCCTCCGGCTGCCCGCCGCGCCGCATCGGCACGGCCGGTGCGACGCGGTCGACCCGGCCGGGCTCGCCGCCGAGCGCGTGGATGCCGGTGTGGATCAGGCCCGGGCGGACGCAGTTGACCCGGATGCCCTCGGCCGCGACCTCGAGTGCCAGCCCGCAGGTCATCGAGTCCACGGCGCCCTTGGCGGCCGCGTAGTCGACGTACTCGTTCGGCGAGCCGATCCGGGAGGCCGCCGAGCCGACGTTGACGATCGCGCCGCCGCGTCCGCCGTGGCGGGTGGACATCCGGCGGACGGCCTGGGCGGCGCAGAGGAACGGGCCGGTGACGTTGGCGGCCCAGATCCGGTTCAGCCGGTCCTCGTCGATGTCCTCCAGCCGGCACTGCTTCTCCAGCGTCCCCGCGTTGTTCACCAGCCCGGTGAGCGGCCCGAGTTCGGTGTCCACGGTGGTGAACAGCCGCGCCACCTCGGCGGTGCGGCTGACGTCGGCCCGCACGGCCAGGGCGGTGCCGCCCTCGGCTCGGATCGCGTCCACCACGGAGGCGGCCGAGGCCTCGTCGGTACGGTAGTTGACGCAGACCCGGTAGCCGCGGCGGGCGGCCAGCCGGGCGGTGGCGGCACCGATGCCGCGGCCGGCGCCGGTGACGAGCAGGACTTCGTCGGTGCTGGTGGTCGACATGGTCCGTACGCTACCCGGCCGTTCGGCCGGTCGTGCCCGCAGCCGCGGCCCGCAGCGCGGCGATCTTCGGCGCCCGGCTCCTCGGCGAGTCCAGGCTGAAGCCGCGGGCGTCGCCGAGCTCGTCCCGGACGAAGGCCGCGGTGCGGGTGAGGGCGTCGCGCAGCGCGTCGTCCGGCGGGACGAACAGCTGGTGGACGATCTCGGCCCGCTCGGTGTCGTACTCCCACAGGCCGACGATCCGGCCGCGGTCGAGCACCAGGTGGGTCTGCGGGTCGGCCTCGGTGCCGAAGGTGCGCCCGGCACGGCCGGCCGGCAGCGGGCGGGCGGCGTCGGCGGGGTCGAGCAGCCGGGGCAGGTCGCGGTGCAGCAGGTGGATGCCGTCGATGCCGGCCAGCAGTGTGTAGTGCGGCTCCCTCGGCACCTCGAAACCGGCGAACTCCTCGGCGAGTTCGGGCGGCAGCAGGAAGTCCGAGCCGGGGGCGAGCGGGACCAGGCCGGCTTCGGCGACGGCCCGTCTGGCGGTGGCGGCGGTGAAGCCGGAGAACCAGCGGAAGTGCTTGAGGGTGGCGGGGGCGGCCCACGAGAAGTACCGGCGGGCGAGGTCGACGGCGTCCCCGCGGACCGGCTGGTCCCAGCCGACGTAGCCGTAACGCTGCTGGTCCAGGCGGCCGTTGACCGGCACCCGGCGGATCCGGCCGCGCGCCTGCAGCAGACCGAGGGCGAGCGGCAGGGTGGTCGCCAGGCCCCGCTTGCGGCCCGCCTCGCCGAGCGGGCGGGCGGCGTCGCCGACCGCCTCCCGGATGGCGGCCGGATCCAGTGGCCGGTCCTCGGTCAGGACCCGTTCGACGGCCAGGCAGAGCTGCTCCACCTCGTCCCGGCCGACCCCCAGGTGCTTTCCCGCCGCGGCGAGTTCGCCCTCCGGGGCGGCCGCGCCGGCCGCCAGGCCGAGCGCGAAGTCGGCGGCGGGCAGCACGTACGTACAGCCGCGCGCGGACGGCAGCTCGTGCACCTCCAGGGCGGCCACCGCCGCGTCCACCGCCGCCCGGCCGAGCCCGGCCCGGGCGAACAGGCCCAGGTACGGGGCCGCGCCGCCCACCGAGCGGGCCCAGCCGGTGGCGGCCAGCACCTCGGCCGCGGACGCTCCGGTGTGCGGGCGGTCCAGCCACTGCCGGTGCGACCACCAGGCCCGCAACCTCTCGATGCCGCCGACCTGGGGGTGGGGATCGTGCTCCATGGGGCCAGTATCGGCGGGGGGAGGGACCGAGGACCGGAAATCGCTCGCCCGGCGCGGCCCGTACCGGGGAGGATTCGGGCACGGATGCGGTGGCCGCCCGTCCGTTCGTCCGTCGGTTCGAGCTTCGGCTCGTCCGTCGATTCGAGTCGATTCGCCCTGTGAGAGGAGTCCGCCCGTGCCCGCCACCCCCGGCACCGTGCTGCTGTCCGGCATCGTCGGCTCCACCGCGTACGGCTTGGCCCACGCCGGCTCGGACCTCGACCGGCTGGGCCTGTTCGCCACCCCCACCGAGGAGTTGCACGGGCTGCACCGCCCGGTCGAGTCGCACGTCACCACCGCGCCCGACGTCACCCTGCACGAGGCCGCCAAGTGGTGCCGCCTGGCGCTGTCCTGCAACCCGACCGCCTCCGAGCTGGTGTGGCTGCCGGAGGAGCTGTACGAGACCGTCACCCCGCTCGGGCGCGAACTGGTGGGCATCCGCTCGACCTTCCTCAGCGGCCCCGCCGTCCGCAAGGCCTATCTCGGCTACGCCGACCAGCAGTTCCGCAAACTGCTGACCCGCGACACCACCCACCCGGCGACCCGTCGCCGGGCGGCCAAGCACGCCCGGCACCTCGTCCGGCTGGTCGAGCAGGCCGTCCGGCTGCACGAGACCGGCCACCACCTGATCCGGCTGCCCGACCCGGAGCGCGTCCGGGACCTCGGCGAACGCATCGCCGATCGGCCGGACAGTGCCGAACCGCTGCTCGCGGACGCCGCCGAACGCCTCGCCCGGCCCGGCGCGCTGCCCGACGCCCCCGACCCGCGCCCGGTCGAGGCCTGGCTCCGCCGCGTCCGCGCCGCCCACTACACCCCGCCGCAGGACGGGCCCCGCGACCCCGCTCCCTGACCCGGCCCCGGGGGCCGCGGCCGGCCCCGCTGCCACGGCTGGCGGAAGGACCGCCGGAAAGGCCCCGGAAGGGCCGCTGGAAGACCCACCGCAACGCCCGCCCCACGAACCCGGCGCGCCCGGCCGATCCACTGGCGGAGCCCTGGGCCCCACCGGGTAGGATCGCCGTGGCCCTCCCCACCAGGCACCACCGGGACCAGGGCCGCGGGCCGCTAGCTCAATTGGCAGAGCTGCGGACTTTTAATCCGTAGGTTCAGGGTTCGAGCCCCTGGCGGCCCACTCGCTGCGATCGTGTCCGACCTGGGCGTCCTCCCTTCGGGGAGGGCGCCCTTCGTCGTGTCCGGGGTCGGCGGGGTACCCGGGGCGGGTAGGGGCGAGAGGCTCAACTATCTTGATGGCATGGGACCTTTGGAGCCGGACGTCGCCCAACTCGTCATCGGACTTGTCTGTTTCTTCCTCGTGTTCGGGGTGCTCGGGGCGCTGCTGCTGCCGCGCATCGAGAAGACCCTGGCGGAGCGGAGGGATGCCACCGAAGGGGGTGTGGAGCGGGCCGAGGCGGCACGGGCCGAGGCGGAACGCATTTATGAGGAGTTCCAGGCGGAGCTCTCCGGGGCCAGGCACGAGGCGGCGCTGATCCGGCAGACCGCCACCGAGGAGGGCGCGGCGCTGATCGCGCGGCTGCGCGCCGAGGGGCAGGAGCTGCGGGAGCGGATGCTGGCGGAGGCGAAGGTCCGGCTGGAGGCCGACCGGGTGCTGGCCGAGGCGGAGCTGCGGGAGGACGTGTCGCGGCTGGCCACCGAGCTCGCGGGCCGGGTGATCGGCGAGCCGGTCGCCGGGCTGCCGCGCACCCGGGCGATCGCCGACGAGTTCTTCGCCGAGCACGACGCGCAGGCGGGCGCGCGGGCCTGAGACCGGGCAGCCGCACTTCTCCTACCGGGGGACCGGGCCCTGGCGGGTGGCACAGCCACCGGCCGGGGCCCTTCCCGTTCCCGGCTTTCCGGCCCGCTTTCCCGGCTCCCGGCCCGATTCCCGGCCCCCATTCCAGAATCCGCTGCGCATGCGTATGCGGGCGGCCCGGACGTGCGTAAACGGGGATTTCAGTATGTACCGGGCGTCCGCGCGCGTGGTCGAATGGCCGGGTAGTCGCTGGCGCCGGGGGCAGGCGGCCGGCCCTGGCGGGGTGCGGGAAATCCCCCCGCGCACGGGCCGGAAATACCTCGTCCTGACAGAACCTGGCAGACCGAGGAAAAAGAGGTAACCGTGGCCGAGCACTTCCTTTCCGCCTATCTCACGCCGCCGGGGCCGGGTGCGGTCTTCTCGGTTCGGCACGACCAGAACGTGGCGCTGTGGCGCCGCGAAGGGGCGGACGTCGAACTCGTCCGGGTCTGGGAGCTGGAGCGGGTCAGCGGGCAGAAGCACCACTTCTGGCCGCTCTATACCGAGGGCCGGGCCGAGGCCTTCCTGTCGGCGCTGCTGGCCGAGGAGGGGCTGACCCTCGACGACGTCACCGCCACCTGGGGCACGCCCGGGCTGCCGAAGGCGCAGCCGGTGCCGAAGCCGGCCGGGGCGGAGGAGTTCCCGCTGCACAGCCTGGCCCACCTGTTCAGCGGTGTGCTACGGGACGTCCCGCTGTTCCGCGAGGGGCAGATCGTCGGCCTGGCGATCGACGCGCTGCCCGACTACGCGCAGGAGAGCCGACCCAACACCTACTGGTACGCGGGCTGCGTGGTGAAGCAGGGCCGGATCACCTTCGAGCCGGTGGAGTCGCCCGGCCCGCTGTACACCGCGGCGGAGACGGTGTTCGGGCTGGAGCCCGGCTCGCTGATGGCGCTGGCCTCCGCCTCGACCGCCGCCATCGAGTTCGACGCCGAGGCCGCGATCGCCGGCGTCACCTTCTTCGGCGGCTCGGCGACCCAGCCCTGGAAGGCCGCCCACGACCTGGTGCGCTCGGTGGTGGAGGCCGCCGAGCTCCAGCTCGCGGACGTCGAGCTGGACGACACGCTCAGCCGCGAGGACCACCTGCGCAGCGCGGTGATGAAGGTCGTCCAGCGCTGCTGCGAGGGCGTCGCGATCCGCAACGTGGAACGGCTGCTGGAGGTCGGCGGCATCCGCGCCGAGGACACCCACCTGGCCACCACCGGCGGCTACGCGCTCAACTGCCCGACCAACACCCTGCTGATGGACCGGTTCGGCTTCAAGGGCCTGGTCACCCCGCCGTGCGCCAACGACTCCGGCCAGGGCATCGGCCTCGGCCTGCTCGGCCTGTACGGGGCGGGCGCGCTGGACGCGGCCGACCTGCGGATCGTCTCGCCGTACTACGGCCGGGACGTCCTGGACGTGGCGGAGGCACTGGCCGAGTTCGCGCCGTGGATCGTCTCGGTGACGGACTTCGAGGCCGAGCGCTTCGTCGCAGACGTCTCCGACGGCGTGATCGCCTGGGTGGGCGGCCGGGCCGAACTCGGGCCGCGCGCGCTCGGCCACCGCAGCCTGCTCGGCGACCCGCGCTCGCAGAAGGTCAAGGACCTGCTGAACGCGTACAAGCGGCGCCAGTGGTGGCGGCCGGTCGCGCCGATGGTGATGGCCGAGCACGCGGGCGAGTGGTTCGCCTCCGACCGCGAGTCGCCGTACATGCTGGAGGCCGTCCAGGTGCGGCCGGAGGTAAGGGAGTTGGTCCCGGCGATCGTCCACCTGGACGGCTCGGCGCGGCACCAGACCGTCACCGCCGAGTCCAACCCGCGGCTGCACCGGGCGCTGGACGCGTTCCGGGCCGCGACCGGGGTGCCGATCCTGTGCAACACCTCGCTCAACGACAAGGCCGAGGCGGTCGTCGACCAGGCCGCGCAGGCGCTCAACTTCTGTGTCCGCAAGGGAGTTCCGGTGCTCTACCTGTGCGGACGGCGGGTCGAGCTGCGGGCCGAGCCGGTGCCGGCCACGGCGGCCCCGACCGAGCCGCGCCCGCGCGCCCTGGAGTACTTCGCCGGGCAGGAGGCGGACCGCGACGCGCTGTGGCAGGGCTGGCTGAACGCCGGCTACACCGTCGAGGGCATGTACCACCTGTCGCGCAGCCACCAGCTGCGGGCCGAGCAGGAGCTCTCCACGCCCGAGCGGGTCAACCTGCTGGCCGCGTACCGGGCGAAGGTGGACCCGTCGTTCACCGGCCTGGTGAACAACTTCCGCCGCACCCACGGGCCGGGCGGCTCCTTCGTCGACCCGTCCACGCTGACGGGCGCCTTCGGGGTGATCAACCCGCTGCGCAAGGGCCGCTAGTAGAAGGAACCACCGGACAACGGGTCGGGGGGGGGGGGGGGGGGGGGGGGGAGCCCCCCCCCCCCCCCCCCCCCCCCCCCCCCCCCCCCCCGAGGGCACCGACCGCGGCCCCCCAACCCGCCCTCCCCGGAAATGGCCCCCCCCCCCCAAAAAAAAACACCTCCCCCG
>NZ_JBVHXY010000039.1:0-5367 GCF_055569215.1 Kitasatospora sp. NPDC029312
CCGGTGGAGCGGATGATGCGGGACGCGAAGATCACCCAGATCTACGAGGGCACCAACCAGGTCCAGCGCATCGTGATGGCCCGCAACCTCCCCTAGGGCGTGATGTGTCAGACACGCCCTAACGGCGCCACGACGCACCCCGGCGGCCGGGCCGGTCAGCCCCCGGCCGTCGGGGCCGCCCCGCCGCCCCGATGCTAAGTTCCGGAGAATGAGTGAGAAGGAAGAGCAGGACGTGCCCATGAACGACGGGCCCGCGAAGCCGGCGATGCGCGAGGCGCTGGTGGCCGCGGCCTTCGAGCTCTTCCTCGAGCGCGGCTTCGAGCAGACGACGGTCGACGACATCGTCTCGCTCGCGGGCGTCGGCCGACGCTCCTTCTTCCGCTACTTCCCGGCCAAGGAGGACGTGGTCTTCCCCGACCACGAGCGCAGCCTCGCCGAGATGACGGAGTTCCTGGACTCCGGCACCGGCGAGGAGGACCCGGTCAAGCACGCCTGTGACGCCGCCCGCCTGGTCCTGCGGATGTACGCCGAGCAGCCCTCCTTCTCCGTCCAGCGCTACCGCCTCACCCGCAAGGTGCCCGGCCTGCGGGCGTACGAGCTCTCGGTGGTCTGGCGCTACGAGCACACCCTCGCCGCCTACCTGCGCGGCCGCTTCGCCGACCGCCCGGACGGCCCGCTGCGCGCCGACGTGATCGCCGCCGCGGTGGTCTCCGCGCACAACCACGCCCTGCGCACCTGGCTGCGCTCAGGCGGTGAGAGCGACTGGGTGGCCGAGGTGGACGCGGCGATGGCCTTCGTCACCACCACCTGGAGCGACCGCCCCGCCGGCACCGCTCCGGACGGCGAGGGCCCGGCCGACGACGTGGTGGTCCTGGTCGCCAGCCGCCGCGCCCCGCTGTGGCGGATGGTCCAGGGCATCGAGAGCGCCCTGGGCGACACCCATCGGGTCTGACCCCGTCCGCCGGCCTCGTCAACTCACCCTCGGACGCCCCCGGTTCACCCATCTTCAGCGCGAGCGTGCTGTCCCTCGGCGGTGGATCGGCGCGGCCCGACAACAGTTCCCATGCGACCGACCCTTGTAACGGCCCGTTCGAATGACGCTGACGGGCCCCACGACGAGGTCCGGGCGGTCGGGGCCGAGCGACGACGAGCGGGCCGGCCAGGCACCCGGGTGTCCCGGGCCTGCTCCGGCCGACTGATCCTGCCGACCATCACCTGATCCGTATTTCTGCTGGTAGCAACGGCGATTCTGACGGGACGTGAGGTCGCTACCGGTGCGCCGCCGGTTGCGAGGCGCTGCGGGGCGTGGCTGTCTGAATCGCGGCGGGGTCGACCGGCGCCGCCACTTCAACACCGAACTCCGTGGAGGAGATTCTCATGCGTGCTCTCAAGCGT
Organism: Kitasatospora sp. NPDC029312; assembly: GCF_055569215.1. Taxonomy (NCBI): domain Bacteria; kingdom Bacillati; phylum Actinomycetota; class Actinomycetes; order Kitasatosporales; family Streptomycetaceae; genus Kitasatospora; species Kitasatospora sp. NPDC029312. Next base: position 1,396 of record NZ_JBVHXY010000039.1, read on the forward strand.
GTCCTGGCCGTCAGCGCCCTCACCGCCCCGCTCGTGATCGGCTGTGCCGGCCTGGCCTCGGCCCAGGAAGGCTTGGACGCGAACTGGGGCAAGGGCCAGTTCGTCGCGAACCAGAACGGTGCCGGCGTCGCGGGCAGCGAGTCCCACGTCGGTGCGGACGGGCTCTCGCACGCCGACTACTGGATCTGGGCCGACGACAACGGCGTCTCCGGCTCCTTCATGGGTTCGGGCGCCACCTACGTCACCGGCTGACCTTGCCCCTGCTGCCGAGGGCGTGACACCGCCCCGGAGGTGGCTCCCCGAGCCCACCGCAACCGACGAAGCGGGCCCCGCCTCCCCGGCGAGGGCCCGCTCCTGATGAAACGCGAAGGGCCCCTGATGATCAGGGGCCCTTCCGCTGGTGTCCGAGGGGGGACTTGAACCCCCACGCCCGATAAAGGGCACTAGCACCTCAAGCTAGCGCGTCTGCCATTCCGCCACCCGGACCGGGTGTCGTCCTCGCGGCTTCCGATCTCTCGTCCGTCGCGCTGACAGGTGTAACTGTAGCAAAGATCGGCTTGAGCTCCCAAAACGGCTCCGGACGGGGGAGCGGGGCCGGTGGCGGGGGCAAGGGGCGGTCTGTGGCGGCGGCGTGACCAGCGGGTTTCGGGGCCGTGCGGGGGGTGGATCGGGATGGGGGGCTGGGAGAGGATGGGCGGACGTGCTCGTACGGCCCGGGTGCAGGTCCTGGGGGTGGCGCGCTGGTGCGTCGGTGCGGGCCCAAGACGAGGAGTGACCGTGAGCGAGCGGAGCGAGTCGGCGGCGCCGAAGGTGACGGCTGAGTCGGAGGTCGCCGGGATCTGTCGCGATCTGATCCGGATCGACACCAGCAACTACGGTGACGGGTCGGGGCCGGGCGAGCGCAAGGCGGCCGAGTACGTGGCCGAGCAGCTCGCGGAGTTCGGGATCGAGCCGCAGATCCTCGAGTCGGCCAAGGGGCGAGCCTCCACCGTGGTCCGGATCGAGGGCGAGGACCGGTCCCGTCCGGGCCTGCTGATCCACGGCCACACCGACGTGGTGCCCGCCAACGCCGCGGACTGGACGCACGACCCCTTCGGCGGCGAGATCGCGGACGGCTGCGTCTGGGGCCGCGGCGCGGTCGACATGAAGGACATGGACGCGATGACCCTCGCGGTCATCCGCGACCGGCTGCGCACCGGCCGCAAGCCCCCGCGCGACATCGTGCTGGCCTTCCTGGCGGACGAGGAGGCGGGCGGCACCTACGGCGCCCGCTTCCTGGTGGACCAGCACCCGGAGCTGTTCGAGGGCGTGACGGAGGCCATCGGCGAGGTCGGCGGCTTCTCCTTCACCGTCAACGACCAGGTCCGTCTCTACCTGGTGGAGACGGCCGAGAAGGGCATGCACTGGATGCGCCTGACGGTCGAGGGCCGGGCCGGGCACGGCTCGATGGAGAATGACGACAACGCGATCACCGAGCTGTGCGAGGCGGTCGCCCGGCTCGGCCGGCACAAGTTCCCGCTGCGGATCACCAAGACCGTCCGGGCCTTCCTGGACGAGCTGTCCGACGCGCTCGGGGTCGAGCTGGACCCGGAGAACATGGAGGAGACGCTGCGCGTCCTCGGCGGCATCGCCAAGATGATCGGCACCACGCTGCGCAACACCGCCCAGCCGACCATGCTGGGCGCCGGCTACAAGGTGAACGTGATCCCCGGCCAGGCCACCGCGCACGTGGACGGGCGCTTCCTGCCCGGCTACGAGGAGGAGTTCCTCGCCGAGCTGGACAGCGTGCTCGGTCCGCGGGTGAAGCGGGAGAGCCTGCACTCGGACCGGGCGATCGAGACGGGCTTCGACGGCGCGCTGGTCGAGGCGATGCAGACGGCGCTGCGGGCCGAGGACCCGATCGCCCGGGCGGTGCCGTACTGCCTGTCGGGCGGTACGGACGCCAAGTCCTTCCAGGACCTCGGGATCCGCTGCTTCGGCTTCGCTCCGCTGCAGCTGCCGCCGGAGCTGGACTTCGCCGGGATGTTCCACGGCGTGGACGAGCGGGTGCCGGTGGACGGGCTGAGGTTCGGCGTCCGCGTGCTGGACCGCTTCATCGACGCCTGCTGACCGCCGCGCGCGGTCAGGCGCCTGGCCTGCGCTTGATTGTGCGCCTGCTCGTGCGCCTGGTCGTGCGCCCCGTCATGAGCGTCTGATCACGTGACTCGGTCGGCCCGCTCCCGGAGTCCTGGGGGCGGGCCGACCGCATTGTCAGAGCGCATGATTGTGGGATGGGTTCCAGGAGATCAACAGAAACGCTTCTCCTATGCAGTTCCGCGCCGATCGTCTGTGCGAACCCTCACCGTTGCGGGTGAATGGCAAATCTGTTCCGTACCCCGTTTGCCGCAGCGTCGTTCTCCCTGTGCAGCCCGCCGAACGGGTTGCGTTGTCCATACAGGAGGAATGATGAAGCTCAAGAAGATCGCCGCTGTCGCCGCCGCCACCGGTGGCCTGGTGCTCGCTGCCGCCGGTGTCGCGTCCGCTCACGGCGGTGCCGCTGCCGATGGTGTGGCCGCCGGCTCCCCGGGTGTCGTCTCGGGCGACCAGATCCAGGTTCCGGTCCACATCCCGGCGAACGTCTGTGGCAACACCGTCAACGTGATCGGCCTGCTGAACCCGGCGTTCGGCAACCACTGCGCCAACGCCTGAGCCGATCTCCGGGCCGCTGAGGCCCGTTGAGTCGACTCCCACCCCGGCCCCCGGGCGGCGGACACGCCGCACCGGGGGTCTTCGCGTGGCGGGGGCGTCCCGCACGCCGATCGGGCGGGGATTGGCAACACCCGGGCGCCGTCTTCGCTCGATCAGGTGAAGCGGGGTCGTTTGGCTCAACCTTGCCGTTGGCTTCTCGTTAACTCTGTGCAGTCGAAGACCTTGGGTGATTTCCGGTTATACAGAAATTCCGACTTTCATAAGGTTCACGTCAAGGTCGCCACGTCGTTTCGAAAACGTCAGGGGAAAACATGAGGAATGTAGCCAAGAAGGGGATCCTCACTGCCGTGGCCACCGGCAGTGTGCTGGCCTCGACCGCCGGCTACGCCTATGCGGGCGCCGAGGCGCAGGGAGGTGCGGCAGGCTCGCCGGGCGTCGCCTCGGGCAACTCGGTCCAGGTGCCCGTCGAGGTGCCGATCAATGCCTGCGGCAACACGGTCGACGTGATCGGCGCGCTGAACCCCGCCTTCGGCAACCGTTGCGCCAACGCCGGCACCAGCCGCCACACGGCCCCGCCGCCCGTCCACGTCGCTCAGCCCGGTGACAGCGGCAGCTCCAACGCCGGCAGCGGCAGTTCCAACGCCGGCGGCTCCGGCACCGACGCGCACCGGGGCCCCACCGCCTCGGGCGCCTCCGCCAGTGGTGTCGCGGCCGGCTCGCCCGGCGTGATCTCCGGCAACAGCGTCCAGGCCCCGGTGCACGTCCCGGTCAACGCCTGTGGCAACTCGGTGAACGTCGTCGGTGCCGCGAACCCGGCCTTCGGCAACTCCTGCGGCAACGTGGCCCAGCCGGCCCCGAAGCCGACCGACGACCGCCCCGAGGACCACAACCCCTCCACCCCGCCGCCCAGCGGCGGTGAGTCCAGCCAGGGCGGTGGGCACACCAGCGGTTCGCCCACCAGCAGCACCCCGGCCACCGCCCCGGCGGCTGGCAGCGTCACCCAGGCCGTTCCGGCCGCCGCCCGGACCAGCGCTCCGGTCACCCCCGTCGCGCAGCCCGTCGCGAGCAGCCAGCTGGCCTCCACCGGCGCCGGCGGCGTCGAGATGTACGGCGCCGCCGGGCTCGCGCTGCTGATCGGCGGCGGCGTGCTCTACCGCCGCGCCCGCGCCGGCGCCCGCTGAGCGACCGAGCGCTCGGCGGCACCGGGGGGGGGGGGGGGGGGGGGGGGGGGGGGGGGGGGGGGGGGGGGGGGGGGGGGGTGGGTGGGGGGGGGGGGGGTGGTCG
>NZ_JBVHXY010000039.1:5375-35424 GCF_055569215.1 Kitasatospora sp. NPDC029312
TTTCTCTAACCCCCCCACCGCCCCTGCCCCCCGGGAGCGAAACAGGCTCTTGGTAACCCCCCGGAAAAAGACGCTCTCCTCTTGCCCGCCCTTCACCGGGCGGCCACGGGCACGTCGTCTTGATCGGCGCCGATCCCCCGCGGCCCGCGCGGGCCCGGAGGCCCGCCCGTCACCAGCTCCGGATCTGCCGGATGATCCGCCGCTTCAGCCGGACCGTCCGGCTGCCATCGGGGAACAACCTCAGCCGGTCGAGCTCCCAGTGCCCGTACTCGGCGTGCTCGGTGAGTAGTTGGCGTGCCGCGTTGCGCGTGGTGCCGCGCGGCATGCGAAGCGACTGGTACTCGTACTCCGGCTGCCGGACCGGCTTCGGTGGGGTCAAAACGCTCCTCCTGGGGATCATCTGCGGGCAAGCCTACGGCTTGCCTCGGACACGCGGCCCGGGTATTTCCGGCCGACCTCCCGTGCGGAAGCGGCGGTTCGACGGCTCGCAACCGGGGCGCTCACCTGACAGTTGATCAGTTCTTTTGTCCGCGCGCAGGGGATACCCCGATACCGGCGCGTGAAGCCGCACCCGGACGGCCCCGTCGGGCCGGTCGCGCGCCCTCCGCGCCCCTGCCGCGCCGGTCCCATGGGGGGACAGAACGGTCGGAATCAGACATCGGGGCGGAAGTTGCGGTGAAATCGCGGGTGTAGGTGACAACCGCTGTGCGTACCGACACCGCGGGGAGATAGCGTCTGCACCATGTCTGATGCCGCGCAGCCCACCATTGCCGAGGTACGCGCCGCCGCTGAGGCGGTCAAGGCCGCCATCGACCGTCATCTGGAAGCGGTGTCAAGCCCCAACGCAGCCGATGATCCCGCCGTCTCCGCCGCCTACGAGCAGCTCGCGACGGCGGCCATCGCCTACGACCAGCTCCTGTACGAGGTCTACGACGAGGTCACGCCCTTCGAGATCCCCGGGGACGAGGGCCCGGGCGGCTACCACGGCCCGGAACAGCCCGAGGCGATCAGCGTGCTGATCCGCCGCGACTACCACGTGGCCGACCCCAAGCGGCTGCGCGCCCAGGCCGAGCGGCTCGACGAGTCGCTCACCCCCGGCGGGGTGGGTGGCGTCAACGCCGCGATCGGCGTGCTGTTCGGCGAGTACGAGCCGGACGAGATCGCCGCCCGCAGCGAGGAGTTCGGCCTGGAGGAGGCGGACTCCACCCTCTGGGTCGCGGCGGCCGAACCGACCGAGCCGGGGGAGTGGCTGCCGGAGCCCTTCGAACACGCCGACCCGCAGCTGCTGATCTGCCGGTTCGACGTGAGCGAGGTCTACGACGACGAGGACCTCGAGGACTGACGCGATCCGCACGCGCGAAGGGCGGGCCCGGGACGACCGGGCCCGCCCTTCGCCGTACCGGCCGGTCAGTACGCCGACGCCGCGTTCTCCGCGAGAATCGCCCGCAGCCGGGTGGTGCGTGGCTGCGCCGGGCGCTCGGCGACGGCCTGGACGAGCGCCGGGCCCGCCGCGTGCACCACCGACAGGTGCCGCTCGCCGCGTCCGAAGGCGGTGTAGACCCACTGCCGGGTGAGCGCCGGCCCGGCGTCCTCCGGGACCACCACCACGACCGCCGGCCAGCGGCGACCGAGCGCCTGGTGGACCGTCAGCGCCCAGCCGTGCCGCAGCCGGCCGGCCTCCGCGGGCGGGACGGTCCGGCGCGAGCCGTCCGGGTACTCCAGGTGCAGACCGGCGGCGTCGCCGTCCAGCACCCGGGCCGCCCGGGTGATGCCGGGCGCCGGGGACTCCACGACCCGGTCGCCCGGGTCGAAACCGCCGAAGCGCCCGGGGCCCGGGTTCAGCCGGGCCTTGGCGGCGGCGTTCAGCGCACGCGTCCCGGCCGGGCCGCCGTGCCCGGGCGTCAGCAGCACGACCTGCTCGGCGGGGATGCCGAGCGCGCGCGGGATGGAGTCGGTGAGCAACTGGACGGCCCGGTGGACGGCCTCGCCGCCGTCCTTGACGGTCAGGATGACCACCTCCTTGTCCGGCGCCTCGACCGGCTGCAGCTCGCCGATGCCGACGCCGGAGACCAACTCGCCGATCGGACCGAAGTCCGGCGTGCGGGAGGCGACCGCCGGGCAGACCTTGGCGGCCAGCAGGTCGCCGAAGAACCGGCCGGGGCCGGCCGACCAGAGCTGGCTCGGGTCGCCGCTGAGCACCAGGCGGGTGCCGTCGGCGAGCGACTCCACCAGGGTGGCGGCCAGTTCGACGTCCAGCAGCGGGGCGTCCAGGACGACCAGGACGTCCAGGGCGAGCGAGCCGTCTGGGGCGCGGCCGGGGCCGGCCGTACCGGACAGCAGCTCGGCGAGCGTGGCGACCTGGGACCCGGCCCCGGCGAGCGCGGCGAAGGAATCCCGCCCCTGGTCGGTCCAGGTGGCGGCCCAGGCCCGCAGCCCGAGCCCGCAGGCGGCGGCCAGCAGCGCGGCGGGTTCGGCGCGGGCGGCCTCGCCGCCGGTGTGCAGCACCAGGGCCGCGTCGGCGACGGCCTGGATCAGGGCGGTCGCGGACGAGGACGGCGCGGCCTCGGCGGCCGCCGCCCAGGCGGCGGGACCGGGGGTAGCGGGCACGTGGTCGGCGGGAGCCGACGTGTCCTCCGCAGCCGGCTCGGTGGCGGCTTCCCCGCTTGCCTCCGCCGGTTCGGCAGCCTCCGGCTCGCCGTCCTCGCCGCCCTCGGCGTGCTCGGCGCCCGTGTCCTCGACGCCCTCGACGCCCTCGGCGTCCTGGGCGTCCTCGCCCGGCACGAAGGTGGCCATCAGCTGCAGCAGCCCCTCGGCGAGGCTGTCCTCCGCCATCGCCAGCCGCTCCAGCGCGAGCAGCGTCCGGGTCGGCGGCTCGTCGTCCTCGCCACCCGCCACCTGCGCCTCCGCACCGCTCAGCTCCTCCTGGAAGGGCAGCACCCGTCCGTCCTCGACGGCGGCCTGGACCGCGGCCGCCGCCTCCGGCATCCGGAGCCGCTCGAGCCCGGCCGTCACCTCGGCCAGGTCCAGCGCCGAGTGTCCGCGCAGCGCCGCCTGCTCCAGCAGCCACAGCACCAGCGCCTGGGCGCGGCGCGGGTCGTCGGGCCGGGCCTCGGGACCGAGCAGCTCGCGGGCGAAGCGGTCCGCGTGCTCGGGGCGGACGCCGGGCAGGCCCAGCACCGCCCACGGGTCGTCGCGCAGCCGTTCGGCGGCGCCGTCGCCGTACTCCGCCACGGCGTCGGCCGCCAGCTCGGCCGGGGCGCCGCCGGCGGTCAGCACCCGGGTGGCCTCCTGGAGCGCGTCGCCCCGCGGACCGTCGGGCTGCCGGGCGGCCGGAGCGGTCGCCGCGGCCGGGCCGCTCCCGCCCGGCACCCCCGGCGCTCCCGGCGCGCCCGGAGCCTCCGAGGGCCCAGCCGGTCCCGAAACCGGCGCGCCCCCCGAGGCACGCGGCCCCGAGGCGCCCGGCCCCCCGGCCTGCGGCCCGATGTTGCGGATCCGCTCCGCCAGCTCCGCGATCGCCGCGGCCTTGTCGGCCGGCGAGGCCGCCGTCTCCTCCGGAGCGCCGTTCCCCGTGTCACTCATCGTCGTCCGCTCCAAAGGTCACTCCACTGCACGTTCTGCTCGACAACCCGGACCACGGCCCGGACCGGCCGTCACAGCTCGGTCCACCCCTGGTCGGGGTAGCGGTGCACCGGCGACGAGATGTCGTCCAGCGCGCCGCGGATCTCATCCGGAAGCGTAAGCGCCTCCACTGACAGCGCCGCCTGCAGCTGCGCCACCGTCCGCGCGCCGACCAGCGCGCTCGCCACCCCGGGCCGGTCCCGGACCCAGGCCAGCGCGACCGCGAGCGGGCTACTGGCCAGCCCGTCGGCGGCGGTGGCGACGGCGTCCACGATCCGCCGCGAGCGCTCCCCGAGGTACGGCTGGACGAATCCGGACAGGTACGTCGAGGCGCCGCGCGAGTCCTGCGGGACGCCGTGCCGGTACTTGCCGGTGAGCACCCCGCGGCCGAGCGGGGAACCGGCGAGGATTCCGATCCCGGCGTCCAGCGCCGCGGGCAGCGCCTCCCGCTCGATGCCGCGCTGCAGCAGCGAGTACTCCAGCTGCGCCCCGGCGAGTGGCATCCGCCCGTCGTGGGCGTGCTGCCAGGTGGCGGCCTTGGCGAGCTGCCAGCCGCTGAAGTCGCAGACCCCGGCGTAGCGGGCGCGACCGGAGGAGACGGCGATGTCGAGGGCGCTGAGGGTTTCCTCGACCGGGGTCATCGGGTCGAAGGCGTGCACTTGCCACAGGTCGACGTGGTCGGTGCCGAGCCGGTGCAGCGAGGCGTCGAGGGCGGCGAGCAGGTGGCCGCGCGAGCCGTCGAAGCGGCGGGTGGACTCGGGGACGCTGCCGGCCTTGGTGGCGATGACGAGTTCGGAGCGGGGGACGAGGCCTTCGGTGAGGCGGGAGATCAGGTACTCGGCCCCGCCGTCCGCGTACACGTCGGCGGTGTCGATCAGGTTGCCGCCGGCGTCGACGAACTCCTTGAGCTGCTCGGCGGCCTCCTGCTCGTCGGTGTCCCGACCCCAGGTCATGGTGCCGAGACCGAGGCGGGAGACCTGCAGGCCGGTACGGCCGAGGCGACGCATTTCCATCGGACGGGCCCTCCACTGGCCGGTGGCCCCGGGAGCCCCGGAAGCCTTCAAACGCGCAGGTGGGGTGCGGACCACCCACGTCGGCTGAGCGTAGCGGCCGGGTCACGGGCAGGGGCGCAGACCCGCAGAACGATCAACAGCCCCGGTGTGACCCAGCCCACCTCTACTCGCCGGTAGCACGTCCCGTGCGTGCGCGGTTACGCTCGCCACCAAGGCCACCCGACTGGAAGGTTCGGCACATGCGACTCGGCATCAACCTCGGCTACTGGGGACTCGGCATGGACGCCGACAACATCGCGGTGGCCCAGGAGGCGGACCGGCTCGGCTACTCGGTCTGCTGGGCCGCGGAGGCGTACGGCTCGGACGCCGCGACGGTGCTGAGCTTCGTCGCCGCGAGGACCGAGCGGATCGACGTCGGCTCCGCCATCTTCCAGATCCCGGCCCGCACCCCCGCGATGACCGCGATGACCGCCGCGACCCTGGACACCCTCTCCGGCGGCCGGTTCCGCCTCGGCCTCGGCGTCTCCGGCCCGCAGGTCTCCGAGGGCTGGTACGGCGTGAAGTTCGACAAGCCGCTCGCCCGCACCCGCGAGTACGTGGAGATCATCCGCAAGGCGATGTCCCGCGAGCGCCTGGTCCACGAGGGCGCGCACTGGACCCTGCCCCTGCCGGGCGGCCCGGGCAAGCCGATCAAGCTCACCGTCCACCCGGTGCGCGAGCGCATCCCGCTGTACATCGCCGCGATCGGCCCGAAGAACCTGGAGCAGACCGGCGAGATCGCCGACGGCTGGCTCGGCATCTTCTTCGCCCCCGAGCACGCCGCGATCTCCCTGGACCCGCTGAAGGCCGGCCGCGCCAAGGCCGGCAAGACCCTGGACGGCTTCGACCTCTGCCCGACCGTCACCATCGCGGTCGGCGAGGACCTCAAGGCCGGCGTCGACTCCCAGCGCTCCTACGCCGCGCTCTACATCGGCGGCATGGGCAGCAAGGAGAAGAACTTCTACAACCAGCTCGCCCGGCGGATGGGCTACGAGCGCGAGGCCGACGAGATCCAGGAGAAGTACCTGGCCAAGGACTACGCGGGCGCCGCGGCCGCCGTCCCGCATGACTTGATCGACGCCACCTCGCTGGTCGGCGACACCGCCCGGATCGCCGACCGGATGCAGGCCCACGCCGACGCGGGCGTCACCACGCTCACCCTGGCCCCGTCCGGCCTCACCCTGGACGAGCGGGTCCGGGCGCTGCGCACCGGTGTCGAGGCGCTGGAGCGGGCCGGCCTGGCCTGACCGGGCTCCCGGGGTCCGGGCGGCACGAGCCGCTACCAGGCGGCACGAGGCTGTACGCGCGGCACGGAGGGCCTCACAGCCAGTCGTGCCGCTTGAACACCTGGTGCAGCACCAAGCAGACCACCACCATCAGCACCAGCACCGCCGGATAGCCCCACGGCTGGTGCAGCTCGGGCATGTGGTCGAAGTTCATCCCGTAGATGCCCGCGATCATGGTCGGTACGGCGGCCAGCGCCGCCCAGGCCGAGATCTTCCGCATGTCGTTGTTCTGCTGCACGCTGACCTGCGCCAGGTTGGCGTTGAGGATGTCGGTCAGCAGCCGGTCCATGCCCTCCACCTGGTCGTTCACCCGGGCCAGGTGGTCGGCGACGTCCCGCAGGTAGGGCGCGGTCTCCGGCTGGACGAACGGGGCGCCGCGCTCCAGGCGCAGCATCGGCTCCAGCAGCGGGGCGCCGGCGCGGCGGACGGCCATCACCTGGCGCTTGCAGCCGTAGATCCGCCCGGCGACGTTCCGGCCGACCCGGCCGGCGGCGAAGACGTCCGCCTCCAGCTCGTCCAGGTCGGCCTGCAGCCCGGTGGCCACCTCGACGTAGTCGTCCACCACGGCGTCGCAGACCGAGTGCAGCACCGAGCTGGGCCCGTACCGCAGCAGCTCGGGCTGCTGCTCCAGCCGGGCCCGCAGGCCGCTGAGCGGGGTGTCCTCGCCGTGGCGCACGGTCATCACGAAGTCCGCGCCGAGGAAGACCATCACCTCGCCGCTGGTGACGGCGTGCGCGCCGGGGTGGTAGCCGAGGGTCTTCAGCGCGACGAACAGGGAGCCCTGGTAGGCCTCCACCTTGGGGCGCTGGTGGGCGCTGACGGCGTCCTCGACGGCCAGTGGGTGCAGCGCGAACTCCTTGCCGACCCGGTCGAGTTCCTCGATGGTCGGCTCGAAGAGGCCTATCCAGACGAAGGCGCCCGGGCCGGCCGCGCGGGCGGCGGTGAGCGCGTCGTTCGGGTCCTCGGAGGCCCCGATGCGGTGGCCGTCCCGGTATGCGGCGCAGTGGACGATCATGCGTGCCATTGTTCCCCGAAGTGCTCGATCGACACAGTGCCCCGCATCGCCCGGTCGGCACGGCCCCGCAGCGTCCGGTCGACACCGAGCAGCAGCGGGCCCGCCGCCGGGGCCGGAGCGGGAACCGCACCCCACGACGGTGCCCGGAGGCCGTAGGCTGAGCCCCATGCCCACCCTGCTGCTCGTCCGTCACGGCCGCTCGACCGCGAACACCGCCGGGATCCTGGCCGGTTGGACCCCCGGCGTGGACCTGGACGACACCGGCCGCGCGCAGGCCGCCGCGCTCGCCGGCCGGCTGGCCGCGATCCCGCTGGTGCAGGCCGTCAGCAGCCCGCTGGAGCGCTGCCGGCAGACCCTGGAACCGCTGATCGCCGTCCGGCCCGAGCTGGCCGAGCCGGCCGAGGACGAGCGGCTCGGGGAGTGCCACTACGGCGAGTGGACCGGCCGTCCGCTGGCCGAGCTCGCCAAGGAGCCGCTCTGGCGCACCGTGCAGGACCACGCCGCCGCCGCGGCCTTCCCCGGCGGGGAGTCGCTGCGCGAGCTGAGCCACCGCACGGTCAGCGCGGTCCGCGAGTGGAACGCGAAGATCGCCGCCGAGCACGGCGAGGACGCGGTCTGGGTCGCCTGCTCGCACGGGGACGTGATCAAGGCGGTGGTGGCCGACGCGCTCGGCCTGCACCTGGACCACTTCCAGCGGATCAGCGTCGAGCCCTGCTCGGTCACCGCGATCCGGTACACCCCGCAGCGGCCCTTCGTGCTGAGAATGGGGGACACCGGCGACCTCTCCTCGCTGGTCCCCAAGCCCCACGCCGCCCCGGCCACCCCGGCCGGTGACGCGGTGGTCGGCGGCACCGCCTGAGCGCTTCCCCGTCACGGCCGTAGTCACCCGGCGACGGCCGCACCCCGCCCCCACCAGCGGCGGCACCACCCGAAACCGCGGATGCCACCCCGCCCCGGCCTCCCCGCTCGGCTCCCCGACCGGCGCCCGGAGGTCGTAGGGTGACTGGTGAGTGATCCATCCGTCCGACAACCCCGCGATCCCCCAAGGCGGATCCGCACCGAACCGACACGATCCGGAGCGAGAGCGTGCCCCGTCAGGTCTTCTTCTACGACCAGCCCGAACGGTTCGTGGCCGGCACCGTCGGCCAGCCCGGCGCCCGGGCGTTCTACCTGCAGGCCAGCGCCCGGGGCCGGATCACCAGCGTGCTGCTGGAGAAGACCCAGGTCGCCGCGCTCGCCGAGCGGATCGAGGAGGTCCTCGACGAGGCGCTGCGGCGCAGCGGCGGCGACGCCTCGATCCCGGCCGCCGCGCCCAAGGACCTGCTCGACACCGCCCCGCTGGACCTGCCGCTGGAGCAGGAGTTCCGGGTCGGCACCATGGCCCTGGCCTGGGACAGCGTGGACGGCTGCCTGGTGGTCGAGGCTCAGGCCCTGGTCGAGGACGAGGAGGAGGACGGCGAGGAGGCCGTCTTCCGGGACGACGAGAACGGCCCGGACATGCTGCGGGTGCGGCTGACCGGGGCGATGGCCAGGGTGTTCGCCAAGCGCGCGCTGGACCTGGTCGCGGCCGGCCGCAAGCCCTGCCCGTTCTGCAACCTGCCGCTGGACCCGGAGGGCCACCTGTGCCCGCGCGCGAACGGCTACCGGCGCTGAACACCGAGACCCCGCCGCAGGCCGACCCGGCGGTCGCCGCTGCCCTCGCCGCCGACGTGCCCACCGCCCTGGCCCTGCTGCGCCAGGGCGAACTGACGGTGCACGGCCGCCTCACCGAGGCCTCCAACGCCGCGCTGTACTGCACGGTCGCGCACGGCTCGCTGAGCGCGCAGGCCGTCTACAAGCCGGTGGCCGGCGAGCGCCCGCTCTGGGACTTCCCGGACGGCACGCTGGCCGGCCGGGAGGTCGCCGCGTACGAGCTGTCCGCCGCGACCGGCTGGGCGCTGATCCCGCCCACCGTGCTGCGCGAGGGGCCGCACGGGCCGGGCATGGTGCAGCTGTGGGTCGAGCCGGATCCGCGGGCCGAGCCGCTGCTGGCGCTGCAGGACCCGGACGGCCCGGAGGCGGGCTGGCTGCCGATCGTGCGGGCCGAGGTGGAGGGCGGCCGGCCGGCGCTGCTGGTGCACCACGACGACCGGCGGCTGCGCCGGCTGGCCGTGCTGGACGCGGTGCTCAACAACGCCGACCGCAAGGGCGGCCATCTGATCTCCGCCGCCGACGGCCGGGTGTACGGCATCGACCACGGCGTCACCTTCAACACCGAGGACAAGCTGCGCACCCTGCTCTGGGGCTGGGCGGGCGACCCGCTGCCCGGCGAGGCGCTGGAGGTGCTGGCCCGGCTGGCCGAGCAGCTGGACGGCGAGCTGGCCGCGCGCCTCGCCCCGCACCTGACCGCCGCCGAGCTGGACGCCACCCGGGCCCGGGTGGCCGCGCTGCGCGGCTCCGGCACCCATCCGCTGCCCTCCCGGGACTGGCCCGCGATCCCCTGGCCGCCGGTGTAGCGGGGCAGCGGCCGCGGGCACCGCGGTGGAGCGCCGGCCTGCGACGGTGGTCTGGACCTGTTACCGGACCAGGTCGCCCACTGCTCCGACGGACGCGCGACGGACACCCAGGGCCAGGTGCCCCACCGGGCGGACGCCGAGGAACTCACCGGCCGGGTCGTCCTGTTCAACGAGGACTTCCTGCTCGGCCACCCGGGGCGAAACGTTCCGTACCAGTCAGGAAGCGCTCAGGCAACGACAGGAAGCGAATCCAGTCGATCTTTGTTACTGGTTAGGCTTTCAAATGTTCTCAAGGTTAAAGTCGATCCCATGCATGCCTGGCCCGCCTCCGAGGTTCCCGCCCTGCCTGGTCAGGGGCTCCCCCTCCATATCTTCGACACCGCAGCGGGCAAGGTCCGGGAGGTCGTGCCGCAGGACGGCACCGCCCGGATCTACGTCTGCGGCATCACCCCCTACGACGCGACCCACATGGGCCACGCCGCCACCTACAACGCGTTCGACCTGGTGCAGCGCGTCTGGAAGGACGCCGGCCACGACGTCCTGTACATCCAGAACGTGACCGACGTGGACGACCCGCTGCTGAAGCGCGCGGTCGAGACCGGCCAGGACTGGGTGGCCCTGGCCGAGCGCGAGACGGCTCTGTTCCGCGAGGACATGACCGCCCTTCGGCTGCTCCCGCCGGCCCACTACGTCGGTGCCGTCGAGTCGATCCCGTGGATCGTCCCGATCATCCAGAAGCTGCTGGCCTCCGGCGCCGCCTACAAGGTGGACGAGGACATCTACTTCTCCGTCGACGCCGACCCGCACTTCGGCGAGGTCTCCGGCCTCACCCGGGAGGCCATGCGCCCGGTCTTCGCCGAGCGCGGCGGCGACCCGGACCGCCCCGGCAAGCGCAACCCGCTGGACGCCCTGCTCTGGCTGGCCGCCCGCCCGGGCGAGCCCGCCTGGGACACCGAGCTCGGCCGCGGGCGCCCCGGCTGGCACATCGAGTGCGTGGCGATCGCGCTGCAGTACCTGGGGATGACCTTCGACATCCAGGGCGGCGGCAGCGACCTCTCCTTCCCGCACCACGAGATGGGCGCCTCGCACGCCCAGGTCGCCACCGGCTCCCATCCGTACGCCACGGCCTACGTGCACGCCGGCATGGTCGCCCTGGACGGCAAGAAGATGTCCAAGTCCCGCGGCAACCTGGTCTTCGTCTCCGCCCTGCGCCGCGAGGGCGTCGACCCGGCGGCGATCCGCCTGGCGCTGCTCTCGCACCACTACCGCGAGGACTGGGAGTGGACCAAGGGCATCCTGGACGAGGCCGTGGAGCGCCTCGCCCGCTGGCGCGCCGCGGTATCCCGGCCGGACGGGCCGTCGGCCGAGCAGCTGCTCACCGAGGTCCGCGCGGCGCTCGCGAACGACCTGGACGCCCCCGCCGCCCTGGCCGCGGTGGACCGCTGGGCCGCCCGGCAGGAGGACGAGGGCGGCACCGACACCGGCGCGCCCGGCCTGGCGACCCGCACCGTGGACGCCCTGCTCGGCGTCGCCCTCTGAGTGACGCGAAGGGGCGTCAGGACCAAGCGTCCTGACGCCCCTTCGCCGTTTCCGCCGCCGCGGACTACTCCTCCTCGGGCCCGTCCTGGCTCTCCCGGGCCGGGCCCGGCGCCTCCGGCTCGGCGGGCCGCTCGGCCGTCGCGTGCCCGGACACCGGCTTCTCGCCCGTCGGCCCGACGTTCTCCCGGCGCCGCAGGTAGCGCTCGAACTCGCGGGCGATGGCGTCCCCCGAGGCCTCCGGCAGCTCGGCGGTGTCCTGCGCCTCCTCCAGCTGCTGGACGTACTCGGCGACCTCGCTGTCCTCCGAGGCCAGCTGGTCCACGCCCAGCTGCCAGGCCCGGGCGTCCTCGCCGAGCTCGCCCGGCGGGATGCGCAGGTCCAGCAGGTCCTCCAGCTTGTTGATCAGCGCCAGGGTGGCCTTGGGGTTGGGCGGCTGCGCGACGTAGTGCGGCACCGCCGCCCAGAGCGTCACGGCCGGTACCCCCGCGTGGGTGCAGGCCTCCTGGAGCACCCCGACGATCCCGGTCGGACCCTCGTACCGGCTCTCCTCCAGGTCCAGCCGGCGGGCCAGCTCCGGGTCGGAGGTCACCCCGCTGACCGGAACCGGGCGGCTGTGCGGGGTGTCGCCGAGCAGCGCGCCCAGGATCACCACCAGCTCGACGCCCAGCTCGTGCGCGATGCCGAGCAGCTCGTTGCAGAACGAGCGCCAGCGCATGCTCGGCTCGATGCCGCGGACCAGTACCACGTCGCGGGTCACCGGCTCGGTCACCCTGATCACCGAGAGCCGGGTGGTCGGCCAGGTGATCCGGCGGATGCCGCCGTCCAGCCAGACCGTGGGCCGGTTGACCTGGAAGTCGTAGTAGTCCTCCGCGTCCAGGGCGGCGAACGCCTTGCCGCCCCAGGTCTCGTCCAGATGCGCCAGAGCCGCAGAGGCGGCATCGCCCGCGTCGTTCCACCCCTCGAAGGCGCAGACCATCACCGGGTCGATCAATTCGGGAACATCTTCCAGCTCGATCACCCAGCGTCTCCCTCCGGTCGGCGGTCGGACCGGCGCCGCCCCGGCTGGCCTGCCGGGGCACCGACGGGCCGGCTGCCGCCTGTCGAACCTCTCGTCTCCCATGGAGCGCCTCGCTCCATGGTCCCTACCTGCCCAGCCTACGGGCTTTGAAGCGCTCGGCGGCCGGGCACCGGGACAGTCTGGGGGAGCGGACGGCCGCGATCCAGCGGATATCCGGACGGTCCCTGCTGACGAACCGTCAGAGAGCGGCTCGCGCGCGAACCGTGTCCGGCCGGCGGCACATTGCGACGCATTGCGACATGAAGGCTGCGCAGTGTGACGGAATGCGGCGGAATGCCCGTCCGGCGCGGCGGCGCGATGATGAGGGGGAGGCAGCCGGGCGGAAGGGGCCGGACCGATGAACCGAGGGCTGTGGATCGCTGCGGGCGCGACGGCGGCGCTCGCGGGGGCGGCGCTGCTGGCGGCGGACCGGGCCGGGCGCCGACTGCCGCTGGAACACGTCACCGAGGGCGGCCTGGAGCTGGCCCAGGCTCCGGGCGCGGTCTGGGACGTGCTGACGGACATCGACCTCTACCCGGCCTGGCGCCCGGGCCTCACCCACGTCGAGCGGCTGCCCGCCGGCCCCGGCGGCCGCCCGCGCTGGCGCGAGTACGACCGGCACGGCCACACCACCTACGAAGTGGTGGCCAGCGAGGCCCCGCACCGCCTGGTGACCGGCATCGCGGACCCGGACCTGCCGTACGGCGGCACCTGGACGTACGTGCTGACCCCGGCCGGGCCGGGTTGCTCGCTGACCGTCACCGAGCGCGGCGAGGTCCGCAAGCCGCTGTACCGGGCCGTCGCGCACTACCTGACCGGCGAGGACGCCACCCTGCACCGCTACCTCGGCGCCCTGGCCCACCGGATGGCGGCCTGAGCGCGGCTACCCCCGGACGTCCACCCACCCGCTCCGGTACGCCGCCCAGTTCTCGGGCGTCGCGGCGAAGTCCACGTACAGCGCGACGCCGAAGGCGGCGCGGCCCCGGTCCTGGCGGCCCAGGCCCAGCCGGACGCCCCGGATCGCCGCCGGGACGGTCTCGGCGTCGCCCCAGTGGCCCCATCTGTCGTCCCAGTAGAACGGCAGGCCCATCAGCAGGTCGACGTCCGGCGGGGTGGCCTCCAGGGCCAGCTCGGTCTGCAGTGCGGCGTAGCCGCCGAACAGCGGCTCGGTGGGCATCGAGCTGTCGTACGTCATCACCGCGATCTGGTCCACCCGGCGGGCGGTCTCCCGGAAGTACGCCTGGTCCCACCACTT
The DNA here is from genome assembly GCF_055569215.1 of Kitasatospora sp. NPDC029312. Lineage (NCBI taxonomy): Bacteria > Bacillati > Actinomycetota > Actinomycetes > Kitasatosporales > Streptomycetaceae > Kitasatospora > Kitasatospora sp. NPDC029312. The sequence continues at coordinate 18,693 of NZ_JBVHXY010000039.1, forward strand.
GCCGTGACCGGTGAGCAGGATCCCGGCGCTGTGCAGCCCGGGGACGGGGTCGATCTGCGGGGCGGCCACCGAGAGCTTGGCGTCGCGCGCCGCCGTCACCGGGCGGACCTGTTCCAGCAGCGCCAGCCAGCCGGCCGCCCCGGGGCGGATCGGCTCCATGTCGAAGTGCACGCCGTCGAAGCCCTGGTCCAGCACCTGGGTGGCCGAGGCGGTGATCCGGCCCCGGGTGGGCGCGTCGTCGAGGTCCAGGGCGTCCTTCTCCGGCTTGACCTCGTCGCCCAGCCAGCCCTGCAGCCGGACACCCGGCAGCACCCGGTGCGCGGTCTCGGTGAACCAGCGGGCCCGCGGGTGGACGGAGGCCGGCAGCGAGCCGTCGTGCTCGAGCGGGCCGGTGTGCACGTACAGGTCGCGTATCCCGGTGCCGGCCAGTTGCCGGGCCAACGCCTCGACGTCGGCCTCGGTCTTGCGGCCGTCCACCCAGGCGTGGCCGAGCCAGAGCGCGTCCCGGCCGCGGGTGCGGGCCTCGGCGGACGGTTCACCCGAGTAGTGCAGCCGGATCGCGACGAACGCGGAGCCCAGCGCGGCGACCGGTACCGCCGCCGCCAGCCCGAGCACCAGCAGGGCCCGGCGCCAACGGGACCAGCCCCGCCAGCGGTCCCGCAGTGCCCGGAGCGGGGCCGCCAGGGCCCGGCCTGATCGTGTCATCACCGTTCGGAACCTGGTCACGCGCTTGATCCCCCCTCGAGCCGAGCGCTCAGGATACGGAATGGGCCCGCAGCCGAAGCCGATGGGCGGATACGCTGGCCACGTGCGGGTCCGACCAAGCGGACCCGCAAAGCCGACAGCCGTCGCACCAGGGAGAAGCCCCATGGCCACTGCAGCCGAACCGTCCATCACCCAGCAGAGCCGCGCGAACGCGCTGCGTGAAGCGCTGGCCACCCGGGTGGTGGTCGCCGACGGCGCGATGGGCACCATGCTCCAGGCACAGGACCCGACGCTGGAGGACTTCCAGAACCTCGAAGGCTGCAACGAGGTCCTCAACATCACCCGCCCCGACATCGTCCGCTCCGTCCACGAGGCCTACTTCGCGGTGGGCGTGGACTGCGTCGAGACCAACACCTTCGGCGCCAACTTCTCCGCGCTCGGCGAGTACGAGATCTCCGACCGCATCTTCGAGCTGTCCGAGGCCGGCGCCCGGATCGCCCGTGAGGTGGCCGACGCCCACGCCGCCGACGGCCGCACCCGCTGGGTGCTCGGCTCGATCGGCCCCGGCACCAAGCTGCCGACCCTCGGCCACGCCCCGTACGGGACGCTGCGCGACGGCTTCCAGCAGAACGCGGCCGGCCTGATCGCCGGCGGCGCCGACGCGCTCCTGGTGGAGACCAGCCAGGACCTGCTGCAGACCAAGGCCGCGATCCTCGGCTCGAAGCGCGCCCTGGCCGAGGCCGGGCTCGACCTGCCGGTGCTGGTGCAGGTGACGGTGGAGACCACCGGCACCATGCTGCTGGGCTCCGAGATCGGCGCCGCGCTCACCGCGCTGGAGCCGCTCGGCGTCGACTACATCGGCCTGAACTGCGCCACCGGCCCGGCCGAGATGAGCGAGCACCTGCGCTACCTGGCCAAGAACGCCCGGATCGGCCTGTCCTGCATGCCGAACGCGGGCCTGCCGGTGCTCGGCAAGAACGGCGCCCACTACCCGCTCTCCCCGGAGGAGCTGGCCGAGGCGCACGACGTGTTCACCCGCGAGTACGGCCTCTCGCTGGTCGGCGGCTGCTGCGGCACCACTCCCGAGCACCTGCGCCAGGTGGTCGAGCGGGTGCAGGGCCGCCCGATCGCCCCGCGCGACCCGCGGCCGGAGCCCTCGGCCGCCTCGCTGTACCAGGCGGTGCCGTTCCGCCAGGACACCTCCTACCTGGCGATCGGCGAGCGCACCAACGCCAACGGCTCCAAGAAGTTCCGCGAGTCGATGCTGGCCGGCGACTGGCAGGCCTGCGTGGAGATCGCCCGCGACCAGATCCGGGACGGCTCGCACCTGCTGGACCTGTGCGTGGACTACGTCGGCCGTGACGGCGTCGCCGACATGAAGGAGATCGCCGGCCGACTGGCCACCGCCTCCACCCTGCCGATCGTGCTGGACTCCACCGAACCGCCCGTGCTGCAGGCCGGCCTGGAGGCGCTCGGCGGCCGGGCGGTGCTCAACTCCGTCAACTACGAGGACGGCAACGCCCCCGACTCGCGCTTCGGCAGGATCGCCTCGCTGGCCCGCGAGCACGGCGCCGGCCTGATCGCCCTGACCATCGACGAGGAGGGCCAGGCCCGTACCGCCGAGAAGAAGGTGGAGATCGCCGAGCGGCTGATCGCCGAGCTCACCACCGACTACGGCATCGACGAGGGCTCGATCCTGGTCGACTGCCTCACCTTCACCCTGGCCACCGGCCAGGAGGAGTCCCGCCGGGACGGCATCGAGACCATCGAGGCGATCCGCGAGCTCAAGCGCCGCCACCCGAAGGTGCAGACCACCCTCGGCCTGTCGAACATCTCCTTCGGCCTCAACCCGGCCGCCCGCGTGGTGCTCAACTCGGTCTTCCTGCACGAGTGCGTGGAGGCGGGCCTCGACTCGGCGATCGTCCACGCCTCCAAGATCCTGCCGATCTCCCGGATCCCCGAGGACCAGCGCGAGGCCGCCCTCGACCTGGTCTACGACCGCCGCCGGGACGGCTACGATCCGCTGCAGCGTCTGCTGGAGCTGTTCGAGAACGTCTCCACCGCCTCGGTCAGGGCCTCCAAGGCCGAGGAGCTGGCCGCGCTCCCGCTGGACGAGCGGCTGCAGCGCCGGATCATCGACGGCGAGCGCAACGGCCTGGAGGCCGACCTCGACGAGGCGCTGACCGCGCGCCCGGCGCTGGAGATCATCAACGACACCCTGCTCTCGGGCATGAAGGTGGTCGGCGAGCTCTTCGGCTCCGGCCAGATGCAGCTGCCGTTCGTGCTCCAGTCCGCCGAGGTGATGAAGACCGCGGTGGCCCACCTGGAGCCGCACATGGAGAAGTCCGACAGCGAGGGCAAGGGCACCATCGTGCTGGCCACCGTGAAGGGCGACGTCCACGACATCGGCAAGAACCTGGTCGACATCATCCTGTCCAACAACGGCTACAACGTGGTCAACCTGGGCATCAAGCAGCCGGTCTCGGCGATCCTGGACGCCGCGCAGGAGCACAACGCGGACGTCATCGGCATGTCCGGCCTGCTGGTGAAGTCCACGGTGATCATGAAGGAGAACCTGGAGGAGCTGAACCAGCGCAAGCTTGCCGCGTCCTACCCGGTGATCCTCGGCGGCGCGGCCCTGACCCGCGCCTACGTCGAGCAGGACCTGCACGAGATCTACGAGGGCGAGGTCCGCTACGCCCGGGACGCCTTCGAGGGCCTGCGGCTGATGGACGCGCTGATCGCGGTCAAGCGCGGCGTGCCCGGCGCGAGCCTGCCGGAGCTCAAGCAGCGCCGGCACGCCCGGGTGGAGGTGGCGGAGCCGGAGCCCGAGGTCAACCTCGGCCAGATCCGCTCGGACGTCGCCGTCGACAACACCGTGCCCACCCCGCCGTTCTGGGGCGACCGGATCGTCAAGGGCATCCCGTTCGCCGACTACGCGTCCTGGCTGGACGAGGACGCGCTGTTCAAGGGCCAGTGGGGCCTGAAGGCGGCACGCACCGGCGAGGGGCCGTCGTACGAGGAGCTGGTGGAGACCGAGGGCCGGCCGCGGCTGCGCGTCTGGCTGGACCGGCTGCAGACCGAGGGCTGGCTGGAGGCGGCCGTGGTCTACGGCTACTACCCGGCCAACTCCAAGGGCGACGACCTGATCGTCTACCACGAGGACGGCACGGAGCGGACCCGCTTCACCTTCCCGCGCCAGCGCCGCGGGCGCCGGCTCTGCCTCGCGGACTTCTTCCGCCCGGAGGAGTCCGGCGAGCGGGACGTGGTCGGCCTCCAGGTGGTCACCATGGGCAACCGGATCTCGGAGGCGGCCAACGAGCTGTTCGCCGACAACTCCTACCGGGACTACCTGGAGCTGCACGGCCTCTCGGTGCAGCTGGCCGAGGCGCTGGCCGAGTTCTGGCACGCCCGGGTCCGCTACGAGCTGGGCTTCTCCGGCGAGGACCCGCAGGACGTCAAGGACATGTTCGCGCTCAAGTACCGGGGCGCCCGCTTCTCGCTCGGCTACGGAGCCTGCCCCGAGCTGGAGGACCGCGCCAAGATCGCCGAGCTGCTGAAGCCCGAGCGGATCGGCGTGGTGCTCTCCGAGGAGTTCCAGCTGCACCCGGAGCAGTCCACCGACGCGATCGTGATCCACCACCCGGAGGCGAAGTACTTCAACGCGCGGTAACCACCACGTCCTTCTCCGTTCGCTCTTTTCCGACGAACCGGGCGTATCCTTGATGATCCTGAACGGGCCGGTCCGCTCACCAGCGGGTCGGCCTGTGCCATCCCCGGGAAACGTCCGAGGGCGTGCCACGGGTACCGACGGAAGGGCACACCGATGACCACCAGCTCCACCGCCGCCCCGGCGCTCGACCATGGAGACGACCGCGGCCTGCAGGCGGTGCTGCTGGACATGGACGGCACCCTGGTCGACACCGAGGACTTCTGGTGGCAGGCCGAGGTCACGCTCTTCGCCGAACTCGGCCACCAGCTGGACGAGGCGGACCGGGCCCAGGTGGTCGGCGGGCCGATGACCAGGGTGATGGACTACCTGGTCGCCCGGACCGGCGTGGACATCGCCCCGGCCGACCTGGGCGTGCTGGTCAACCAGCGCTTCGTGGACCTGCTGGCGGGCGGTGTGCCGCTGATGCCCGGGGCCGAGCGGCTGCTCAACACCCTCGCCGCACACGGCGTCCCGGCCGCCCTGGTGTCCGCCTCGCACCGGCACGTGATCGACATCGTGCTGCGCTCGCTGGGCGCCGAGCGCTTCGCCTTCACCATCGGCGGGGACGAGGTGGCGCGCACCAAGCCGTTCCCGGACCCGTACCTGGAGGCGGCCCGCCGCCTCGGCGCGGAGCCGGCCCGCTGCGTGGTGGTGGAGGACACCCCGACCGGGGTGCGCGCGGGCGAGGCGGCCGGCTGCCCGGTGGTCGCGGTGCCTTCGGTGGCGCCGATCGAGCCGGCCCCGGGGCGGCTGGTGGTGCGGTCGCTGGAGCAGGTGGACCTCGAACTGCTGCGCTCGCTGGTCACCTCGCGGGTGTGACGGCCTGCCGGGTCTGACCGGTGTGACCGGTGTGCCGGGTGTAGCGGGTGCGAGCGGGTGTTCCTGAGCATCACTTGAGTGTGATAGTCGTCTCATTGCGCCCCGGGTCTACTCGCAGGTACGTCGCCCCGCGGCGCCACCGCCGATGCTCTCCCGGGGAGAAAACGGGCAATGGCTGACAACTCGTCTGGCGCGCCGTGATGCCCCGAACGACCGTGTCCCAAACGTCATCTGCACGGGTATCGGTCGTCCGTGTTCGATATGGCACGCTACTCGGGTTCATGCCACCCAGAAGGACGCGCTCTTGAAGACTTCAGCTGAACGCCTGGCAGCACTCGGCTGCGCCGGTCTGGTCGCCGTGTCGGTGGCCGGCTGCGGATCGGTCACCGACGCCGTCAAGGGGGACAGCGGCGGCAAGTCAATCACCATGGGGACCGCCCAGCTGACCGGCGTGCTGGATCCGGCCGCCGCCTACGACTCCGGCGCCTGGCTGCTGCTGCGCAACACCTTCCAGTCCCTGCTGACCTTCCAGGCGGCCTCCAGCGCGCCCTCCCCGGACGCCGCGCAGGCCTGCGAGTTCACCGCCGGCGACGCCACCGAGTACCACTGCACCCTGCGGCCCGGCCTGAAGTTCTCCAACGGCCACCCGATGACCGCCGAGGACGTGAAGTTCTCGATCGACCGCAGCAAGAAGATCGACGACAAGAACGGTCCGTCCGCCCTGCTGGGCTCGATCAAGAGCGTGGACGTCAAGGGCGACACCGAGGTGATCTTCCACCTGACCGCGCCCGACGCCACCCTGCCGGCCAAGCTGGCCAGCCCGGCCGGCGCCATCGTCGACCACCAGGTCTACCCGGCCGACCAACTGGTCGCCAACGACAAGCAGATCGGCTCCGGCCCGTACCGCATCGACTCGGTCGAGACCATGAGTGGCCAGGGCACGGGCAAGCAACTGTCCAAGGTCGTGCTGGTGCCCAACGACAAGTACACCGGCGACGCCAAGCCGCGGAACGACAAGTTCACGGTGCGGTACTTCGACCAGCCCACCGACCTCAAGGCCGCCCTGGACAAGGGCGACGTCGACCTCACCGACAACAGCCTGGAGCCGAGCACCGCCGCCCAGCTCCTCGCCGACCAGCAGAGCGGCAAGACCGACGTCCAGGTCGTCCAGGGCGACAGCAACGACACCCGCTCGCTGGTCTTCAACACCAAGGACCCGGTCATGAGCAACGTCGGCGTCCGCCAGGCCGCCGCCGCGCTGCTCGACCGCAAGGCGCTCGCCCGCGACGTCTTCGCCCGCACCGTCCAGCCGCTGTACGCCATGGTCCCGGCCGGCGTCACCGGCCACACCACCGCCTTCTTCGACCGCTGGGGCGACCAGGACGTGGCCAAGGCCAAGAAGGCCCTCGCCGACAACAAGGTCCAGACCCCGGTCAAGCTCACCCTCACCTGGTCCCGCTCCCGGGCCGGCAGCGCCGAGGCCGACACCCTCAAGAAGCAACTGGAGACCGGCGGCCTCTTCCAGGTGACGGTCCAGCAGGAGCCGGACTGGGACGCCTTCAAGAAGGGCTGGGCCGAGGGCAAGTACCAGGCGTACGTCATCGGCTGGTTCGCCGACTACCCGGACCCGGACGACTACATCGCCCCGCTGCTGGTGGACGGCGGTGTCTACCACCACGGCTGGGACGACCCGCGGATCAGCCAGAAGCTGGTGCCGGACGGCCTCAAGCAGGCCGACCGCAGCGCCGCCGCGGCCGGCTACGCGCAGATCCAGCAGATCGTCGCCGAAAGCGTGCCGCTCGTCCCGCTGTACCAGAACAAGGCCTTCTACGCGGCCCGTTCGTACGTCACCGGCGTCGAGTCCACCGTCGACACCACCGGCTACTTCCGCTTCTGGGAGATCGGCCGCAACAGCAAGTAGCGGCGCACCGCGCGAACGGCGGCCCGCTCGCTCCCCGCACCCGGGGGAGCGAGCGGGCCGCCGTCACGTTTCCCGTGCTGCCGCCGGCCGTTACAGGGCGCCGGGCCGCACCAGCCCGCTCTCGTAGGCGTACACCGCCGCCTGCACCCGGTCGCGCAGCTGGAGCTTGGTCAGCACGTGGCCGACGTGGGTCTTCACGGTGGTCTCGCTGACGAACAGCTCGGCCGCGATCTCCGCGTTCGACAGCCCGCGCGCCACCAGCTTCAGCACCTCCAACTCCCGCTCGGTCAGCGCGCTCAGCGCCTGCGGCGGCGCCTCGTCACCCGAGGGCAGCTTGGTGGCGTACATGTCCAGCAGCCGGCGGGTGATGCTCGGCGCCAGCATCGCCGCGCCGTCCGCGACCACCCGGATCGCCTGCACCAGCTCCTCCGCCGGGACGTCCTTCAGCAGGAAGCCGCTGGCGCCCGCGCGCAGCGCCTCCACCACGTACTCGTCCAGGTCGAAGGTGGTCAATACCAGCACCTTGGCCGGGCCGTCCCGCCCCGGGCCGGCGATCCGGCGGGTCGCCTCGACGCCGTCCATCCGCGGCATCCGGATGTCCATCAGCACCACGTCGGGCTGCAGCGCCCGCACCTGGTCCAGCGCCTGCTGACCGTCGCCGGCCTCCCCGACCACCACCAGGTCGGACTCGGCCTCCAGGATCATCCGGAAACCGGTGCGCAGCAGCGGCTGGTCGTCGACCAGCAGCACTCGGATCGTCACTAGGACTCCTTGCTCATCGGATCCCCCGTGGGATCGCTCTCATCCGATGTACGGGCCAGCGGCAGCGGGTACGGCGGCGGGGTGCCGCCGAACTCCGGGCAGCTGGCCCGGTGGTCGCACCAGTCGCAGAGGCGGTTGCGGGTCGCCGGGAAGTCCCCGGTGGCCACCGCGTGGCTGATCCGCTCCCACAGCGCCTGCAGCTTGCGCTCCACCGCGAGCAGGTCGGCCTGGTCCGGGTCGTAGCTGACCACGTCCCCGCCGCCGCCCAAGTAGACCAGCTGGAGGCGCTTGGGGATCACACCCTTCCACCGCCACACCACCAGCGCGTAGAACTTCATCTGGAACATCGCCTTGCCCTCGAAGTCCCGCGAGGGCGCCCGGCCGGTCTTGTAGTCCACCAGCCGGACCTCACCGGTCGGAGCGACGTCCACGCGGTCGATGTAGCCGCGCAGCAGCAGCCCCGAGTCCAGCGCCGTCTCCACGTAGAGCTCGCGCTCCACCGGGTGCAGCCGGGTCGGATCCTCCAGCCGGAACCACTGGCCGACCAGCTTCTCGGCGTCCGCCAGCCAGCCGGTGAGCGCCGCGCCGTCCGGATCGTCCGGGAACAGCCCGCCCAGCTCCGGGCGCTCACCCAGCAGCCGCTCCCACTGCGGGCGCAGCAGGCCCAGCGCCCGCTCCGGCGTCCGCTCGGCCGCCGGGCTGTCGAACAGCCGCTCCAGCACCGCGTGCACCAGGGTGCCCCTGGTCGCCGCCGCGCTCGGCGGCTCGGGCAGCCGGTCGATCACCCGCAGCCGGTACAGCAGGGGACAGGTGAGGAAGTCCCCCGCGCGGGACGGGGACAGCCCGGTCGGGGGCGCCGCCGGGCGCGCCGGGGCTGTGACGGCGCTGCTGGTGTCGGTCTGCTGCATGCCCAAGACCCTATTGCCCTTCGCTGTCATCCCGCTGCCACCGTGCTGGCACACCCGCCGGTCCTGGCCCGGTCCGGGGCCGGTCCAGTGGGTATGAAGGGTCACAGAGGGGCGCGCGGCGCCTGGAGGCCGCGATCACGTAGCGTGGGCGCACCGGGGGCACGACGGCGGGCGACGGCGGGACGACCGAAGGGAACACGGTGAGCGACACCAGGGGGCAGCAGACCTCCGACCAGCCACCGCAGGACGGCGGGCGCCCGGGCGGGCGGCCGCCGGAGCGCGGCGGCGGCCTCCTGATGGGGCGCCCCTTCGGGGTGCCCGTCTACGTCACCCCGTCCTGGTTCGTCATCGCCGCCCTGATCACCTGGGTGTTCGGCGGACAGCTCGGCGACGTCCTGCCCGAGCTGGGCGCCACCCGCTACCTGGTCGCGTTCTTCTTCGCCGTCGCCTTCTACGCCTCCGTCCTGGTGCACGAACTGGCCCACACCCTGGTCGCGCTGCGCTACAAGCTCGGCGTGCGGCGGATCCGGCTGCAGTTCTTCGGCGGCGTCTCCGAGATCGAGAACGAGGCCGAGACCCCCTGGCGGGAGTTCTGGCTGGCCTTCGTCGGCCCGCTGCTCTCCGTCGTCCTCGGCGGGATCTGCTACCTGGCGCTGCGCGCCGTCGAGCTGTCCACGGTGCCCGGGGTGCTGCTGACCGGCCTGATGGTCTCCAACCTGGTGGTCGCCGCCTTCAACCTGCTGCCCGGCCTGCCGCTGGACGGCGGCCGGATGCTGCGCGCCCTGGTCTGGGCGATCAGCGGCCGGGCGATGACCGGCACGGTGGCCGCCGCCTGGGTCGGCCGGGCGCTGGCCGTCGCGGTGCTGTTCGGCCTGCCGCTGGTCAGCGCCTCCCGCGGGGTCGAGCGCGGCACCACCGACACCCTGGTGGACGCGGTGCTGGCCGCCGTCCTCGCCGCGATCATCTGGAACGGCGCCACCGGCAGCCTGCGCAACGCCCGGCTCAAGGAGGTGCTGCCCGACCTGCGGCTGCGCGACTTCGCCCGCCGGGCCGTCGAGGTCACCGCCGACACCCCGCTCGGTGAGGCGATGCGCCGGGCCCGCGAGGCCCAGGCCGGCGCGGTCGTGGTGGTGGACGGCCGGGGCGAGCCGATCGCCATCGTCCGCGAGTCCGCCGTCCGGGGCGTCCCCGAGCACCGCCGCCCCTGGGTGGCCGTCGGCCCGCTCGCCCGCGACCTCGAACCGGGCCTGCGGCTGGACGCGGACCTGCGCGGTGAGGAACTGCTCCGGGCCATCCAGGCGACCCCGGCGGGGGAGTACCTGGTGGTCGAGGCGGACGGCCGGATGTACGGCGTGGCCGCGCTCACCGACATCGAGCAGCGGCTGACCGCGGCCGTCGCGGGCAGGTGACCGCGGACGGCGACGGCGGCCCCGCTCCGGGCGTGGTCGGGCGGCGGGCGCCGGTCCCTTAGGATTGGCGCATGTCCGAACCGACCGGTGCCGCCCGCCGACGCGGGCCCTTCCAGGTCGGGGACCAGGTCCAGCTGACCGACCCCAAGGGTCGCCACTACACGTTCACGCTCCAGGCCGGGAACCAGTTCCACACCCACAAGGGTGCGTTCCCCCACGACGAGCTGATCGGCGCCCCCGAGGGCACGGTCGTGCGCACCACGGGGAACGTCCCGTACCTCGCGCTGCGCCCCCTGCTCCCCGACTACGTCCTGTCCATGCCGCGCGGCGCCGCCGTGATCTACCCCAAGGACGCCGGGCAGATCCTGGCGATGGCCGACATCTTCGCGGGCGCCCGCGTCGTCGAGGCCGGCGTCGGCTCCGGCGCGCTCAGCACGTACCTGCTGCGCGCCGTCGGCGAGCAGGGCATGCTGGCCTCCTACGAGCGCCGCCAGGACTTCGCGGACATCGCCCGGGGCAACGTCGAGCGCTACTTCGGCGGCCCGCACCCGGCGTGGAAGCTCACCGTCGGCGACCTCCAGGACAACCTGGTCGAGACCGACGTCGACCGGATCATCCTGGACATGCTGGCCCCCTGGGAGTGCCTGGACGTCGCCTCCAAGGCGCTCGTCCCCGGCGGCCTCATCTGCTGCTACGTGGCCACCACCACGCAGATGTCGCGGACCGTCGAGGCGCTGCGCGAGCACGGCACCTTCACCGAGCCGCAGGCCTGGGAGACCATGGTCCGCACCTGGCACCTCGAGGGCCTGGCCGTCCGCCCGGACCACCGGATGATCGGCCACACCGGCTTCCTGCTCACCGCCCGCCGCCTGGCGGACGGCGTCGAACCGCCGCTGCGCCGCCGCCGCCCGGCCAAGGGCGCGTACGGCGAGGACTACGACAACGGGGCGCCCGAGCCGACCCTCCAGGAGCGCGCCGCGGCCCGCAAGTCCGCCCGCACCGACGAGGGCGAGCAGCCCGACCTGGGCTGAGCCCACACCTTCGGAGAAGGGGTGGTGCGAGCGTGGAGCTCGCGCCGCCCCTTCCTACTTCCCGCCCACGCGCCTTCGGCTCCCCGGCGGCCGGCCCCCGGGCACGGTGTGGGACGATGCTCGCTCACGCAGACCAGCTCCTGGAGCTCTGGAGGGGACGCCTGGTGGAGACCGCGGTCGGAACGACGGCGACGGCTGGACAGCAGACATCCCAGGGCCGGGTCCGGCCCGGGCACGCGCGAACCGCCCCCTGGCACTGGGCCGTCGCCCTGGCCGGCTGCGGCGCGGTGGTGGCCGCCGCGCTCGCCGCCTCCCCGGCGACCGGCAGCCCCGTACCGGCCCGCGGTGGCGCCCCCGAGGCCCTGGCCGCGACCGCCGCGCCCGATCCTGCCAAGGCCCAACTGCCGCTGGACTGCGGTCCGTTCCCGGTCAAGACGGTGCTCAGCGTGGCCGCTCGGCTCGCTGACGGACGGCCGGGCACGGTGGTCGCCGCGCACTGCGCCACCGACACCGGCACCCCGCCGGACTCCGTCTACCTGCTCGGCTTCGGCGCCGACCAGCGGCCGGTGGTGGTCGCCACGCTGCTGACCGAGCGGGAGAACCTCACCCTGAGTCGGCTCGCGGTGCGCTCCGACGGCGCCATCACCGGCCGCGCGCAGGGGTATTCGAACGAGGACGTGCCGCGCTTCCGGTCCGACGTCTCACTCGACCTCATCTGGACGCGCGGGGACGGCGGCTGGGAACGCTCCCAGACCGCCGCCCCGGCCGGCCAGGCCTGAGGCCCGGCCGCTCAACTCACCGCGCTCACGGCGCTCATTCCGCGTCCGGGCCGTACACCTCGACCCGGTCGGCGACCCGGCGCACGTGGATGCAGTCGCCGGGGCACTCCTTCGCCGAGTCCACGACGTCCTGAAGGAGCGTCAGCGGCACCGGGGCGGTCTGCCCGGGCTGCTGGCGCAACTCGTCGTCCGGGCCCTTCACGTACGCCAGTCCGTCGATGTCCAGCTCGAAGACCTCGGGGGCGTACTGCGCGCAGATGCCGTCGCCGGTGCACAGATCCTGGTCGATCCACACCTCCAGCTCCTCGGTCGCCGCGGCGCTCTGCTCGGTCACCGACATGGTCCCCTGCCGTTTCTGTCCCGGGTCGCCCCCATTCCTGGAGCAATCCCGCCATTCGTACAACGATCGGACCCCGTACGGGGGTCGCGATCGGATATCACTTCGCCCGACGATACATCCGGCCCGCTTTGGGAGGTGCGCGGTGGGTATCCCCTTAGCAGAGGGGAAGCACGCTGGGGCGAAGATCGGACACGCCCGTTCCATCTTTCTTGATCTAGGGGTTTACGGACCCCTGGTCCCAGGTAGGGTCTGGAAGCGTCCAGCTCCCCGGAGGAGGTGAGGACCGTGGCAGCCCACGATGACGACTACAACCGCAGCACCGGCAGGCCCGCTCGTGGTTCCGACGAGGCCGCTCAGGTCTCGTACCTTGAGCAGGAAATCGCCGTGCTGCGCCGCAAGCTCGCCGACTCGCCGCGCAATTCGAGAATCCTCGAAGAGCGGATCGTCGAGCTCCAGACCAACCTGGCCGGCGTGACCGCCCAGAACGAACGGCTCGCCTCCACCCTGCGCGAGGCCCGCGACCAGATCGTGGCCCTCAAGGAGGAAGTGGACCGGCTGGCACAGCCCCCGGCCGGCTTCGGAACCTTCCTCGAAGCGAACGAGGACGGCACCGCCGACATCTTCACCGGCGGGCGCAAGCTCCGTGTCAACGTCAGCCCGAACGTCGCCCTGGACGAGCTGCGGCGCGGCCAGGAAGTGATGCTCAACGAGGCCCTCAACATCGTGGACGCGATGGCCTTCGAGAACATCGGCGAGATCGTCACCCTCAAGGAGGTCCTCGAGGACGGCGAGCGGGCCCTGGTCCTCGGCCACACCGACGAGGAGCGCGTGGTGCGCCTCGCCGAACCGCTGCGCGGGGCCACCGTCCGGGCGGGGGACGCCCTGCTGCTGGAGCCCCGCTCCGGCTACGTGTACGAGGTCGTGCCGAAGGCCGAGGTCGAGGAGCTGGTCCTCGAGGAGGTCCCGGACATCGACTACCGCCAGATCGGCGGCCTGAGCAACCAGATCGAGCTGATCCGCGACGCGGTCGAGCTGCCCTACCTGCACGCCGACCTCTTCAAGGAGTACGAGCTGCGCCCGCCCAAGGGCGTGCTGCTCTACGGCCCGCCCGGCTGCGGCAAGACGCTGATCGCCAAGGCCGTCGCCAACTCGCTGGCCAAGAAGGTCGCCGAGGTCACCGGCCGCCCCCAGGGGAAGAGCTACTTCCTCAACATCAAGGGCCCCGAGCTGCTCAACAAGTACGTGGGCGAGACCGAGCGGCAGATCCGCCTGGTCTTCCAGCGGGCCCGGGAGAAGGCGAGCGAGGGCACGCCCGTCATCGTCTTCTTCGACGAGATGGAGTCGCTGTTCCGCACCCGCGGTTCGGGCGTCAGCTCGGACGTGGAGAACACCATCGTCCCGCAGCTGCTCGCCGAGATCGACGGCGTGGAGGGCCTGGAGAACGTCATCGTCATCGGCGCCTCGAACCGCGAGGACATGATCGACCCGGCGATCCTGCGGCCCGGCCGCCTGGACGTCAAGATCAAGATCGAGCGCCCGGACGCCGAGGCGGCGAAGGACATCTTCTCCAAGTACCTCAAGGACTCGCTGCCGTTCCACCCGGACGACCTCAAGGAGCACGACGGCTCCGTCGAGGCCACGGTGGCCGCGATGATCCAGTCGGTCGTGGAGCGGATGTACTCCGAGACGGAGGAGAACCGCTTCCTGGAGGTCACCTACGCCAACGGTGACAAGGAGGTCCTGTACTTCAAGGACTTCAACTCCGGCGCGATGATCCAGAACATCGTCGACCGCGCGAAGAAGATGGCCATCAAGGACTACCTCGACCACGGCCAGCGCGGTCTGCGCGTCTCCCACCTGCTCGCCGCCTGCGTGGACGAGTTCAAGGAGAACGAGGACCTGCCCAACACCACCAACCCGGACGACTGGGCCCGCATCTCCGGCAAGAAGGGCGAGCGGATCGTCTTCATCCGCACGCTGGTCACCGGGAAGCAGGGCGCCGAGTCCGGCCGCTCCATCGACACTGTCGCCAACACGGGGCAGTACCTGTAAGCACGCGGTTACCCGGGCCGGCAGCGGTCCCCGGAGCTGTACGCACCCCGTCCGGCTGTGGCGCCTCGCGGCCCCGCAGCCGGACGGCGCGTCTCGGGGCCGGGCCGTCGGCGCCGGGTTCTAGGCTCGATCCACCGTCCGCGGGCAGATCGCCGGCGTCGGTGTTGTTCAGCGGTACGTCAGCGTGTTCCGCCCGCCGGGGGCGGCGCACCGGGCAAGGAGGGCCGCATGACCGTACGGCGCGTGATGGGCATCGAGACCGAGTACGGGATCTCCGTGCCCGGGCACCCCAACGCCAACGCCATGCTCACCTCGTCCCAGATCGTCAACGCGTACGCGGCGGCGATGCACCGGGCGCGGCGGGCCCGCTGGGACTTCGAGGAGGAGAACCCGCTGCGCGACGCGCGGGGCTTCGACCTCGCGCGCGAGGTGGCCGACGCGAGCCAGCTGACCGACGAGGACATCGGCCTGGCCAACGTGATCCTCACCAACGGGGCCCGCTTCTACGTGGACCACGCGCACCCCGAGTACAGCTCGCCCGAGGTGACCAACCCGCGCGACGCCGTGCTGTGGGACAAGGCGGGCGAGCGGATCATGGCGGCCGCCGCGCAGCGCGCGCTGGAGCTGCCCAACGGACAGACCATCCACCTGTACAAGAACAACACCGACAACAAGGGCGCCTCCTACGGCACCCACGAGAACTACCTGATGAAGCGGGCGACACCGTTCGCCGACATCGTCCGCCACCTCACCCCGTTCTTCGTCTCCCGCCAGGTGGTCACCGGCTCCGGCCGGGTCGGCATCGGCCAGGACGGCTCGGCGCACGGATTCCAGATCAGCCAGCGCGCGGACTACTTCGAGGTCGAGGTCGGCCTGGAGACCACCCTCAAGCGGCCGATCATCAACACCCGGGACGAGCCGCACGCCGACGCCGAGAAGTACCGCCGGCTGCACGTGATCATCGGGGACGCCAACCTCTCCGAGATCTCCACCTACCTCAAGCTCGGCACCACCTCGCTGGTCCTGTCGATGATCGAGGACGCCTTCATCGCCTCCGACCTCGCCGTCGACCAGCCGGTGCGCACCCTGCACCGGGTCTCCCACGACCCGAGCCTGAAGCACCTGATCACCCTGCGCAACGGCCGCAAGCTCACCGCCGTCCAGCTCCAGCTGGAGTACTTCGAGCTGGCCCGCAAGTACGTCGAGGACCGCTTCGGCACCGACGCCGACGAGCAGACCGTGGACGTGCTGGCGCGTTGGGAGGACGTGCTCGGGAAGCTGGAGCGCGACCCGATGTCGCTCTCCAAGCAGCTGGACTGGATCGCCAAGCGGGAGATCCTGGAGGGCTACCGCAGCCGGGACGCCCTGGAGTGGGACAACCCGCGGCTGCACCTGGTCGACCTCCAGTACAGCGACGTACGGCCCGAGAAGGGCCTCTACAACCGCCTGGTGGCCCGCGGCCGGTTCGAGCGGCTGCTGACCGAGGAGGAGGTCGAGCGGGCCGTCTCCAAGCCGCCGGAGGACACCAGGGCGTACTTCCGGGGGCGCTGCCTGGAGCAGTACGCGGACCACGTCGCGGCGGCCTCCTGGGACTCGGTGATCTTCGACCTGCCCGGCCGGGACTCGCTGCAGCGGGTACCGACGCTGGAGCCGCTGCGCGGCACCCGCAACCACGTCAAGGAGCTGCTGGACCGCTGCCGCACGGCCGAGGACCTGCTCCGGGTGCTGTCCGGCGGGTAACTTTTCGATCACCACGGGTGAACGTCCGCCGAATGGGAATCATCCGGGGTGGCAGCGGGTGTTGGACAAGAGGCGCCACCGGCAAACCGGGAGCGGCAGTCGCACCTTGTGTATAGGGTCGGAGCCAACGGGCGACGACCGACCGACCAAACCGTGCCAGACGATTCGAGCGGGGTGAGGGAAATGGCGAGCAAGGACACCGGCGGCGGCCAGCAGCGGGCAAACCGCTCCTCCGAGGAGGTCTCGGAGGAGGTCGCGGAAACACAGAATTCCGACGACCTCAAGGAGCGCCAGGAAAAGCTGGGCGACGACGTCGACGCGGTACTGGACGAAATCGACGAGGTCCTGGAATCCAACGCCGAGGATTTCGTGCGGGGATTCGTTCAGAAGGGCGGGCAATAGCCCGTCCCCGGCATTCGGGAATTTCACGGTCGCGACCGTCGCGGGGGGGGGGGGGGGGGGGGGGGGGCCAGAAAACGAAGCCCACGACCCCCCCCATGGGCAGAGGGGCCCGGGGGGGGGAGGGGGGGGGGGGGGGGGACTCCCCCCCCCCG
>NZ_JBVHXY010000039.1:35434-70481 GCF_055569215.1 Kitasatospora sp. NPDC029312
CCTCGTGCCGCCTCGTGCGTGGGTGGGCACTCCCCCCCCCCGCCGGGGGGGGGGGGGGGGGTGGGGGGGGGGGGGGTGGCCCCCCCCCCCCCCCCCCCCCCCCCGGCACCGGCCCCTCCACGCGTGGACAGTGATCGTCGGCGGGTAGGGTGCGGGCATTGCGCGCTTCAAGCTACCTGGAAGGAATCGTGTGGAAGCCAACACTCGTGGCACCGGGCGTCTACCGGCTGCCTTCCTGACCCCGGGGTCCTCGTCGTTCCTCGACTTCCTCGCCGAGCACAAGCCGGAGCTGGTCCCCAGCCACCGGGGGCTGCCCGAGGGGGCCGTGGTCGACGCCCCGCACGGGACCACGATCGTGGCCGCGGTCTTCGACGGCGGTGTGGTCATCGCCGGTGACCGCCGGGCGACCATGGGCAATGTCATCGCCCAGCGCGACATAGAGAAGGTCTTCCCGGCCGACGAGTACAGCGCGGTCGGCATCGCCGGCACCGCGGGCCTCGCGGTCGAGATGGTCCGGCTGTTCCAGCTGGAGCTGGAGCACTACGAAAAGATCGAGGGCGCCACGCTCTCCCTGGAGGGCAAGGCCAACCGGCTCACCACCATGATCCGGGGCAACCTGGGCATGGCGATGCAGGGGCTGGCGGTCGTGCCGATCTTCGCCGGCTACGACCTCGAGCTCGGCCGCGGCCGGATCTTCAACTACGACGTCACCGGCGGCCGCTCCGAGGAGCGCGGATTCGCCGCCACCGGCTCGGGCTCGGTGTTCGCCCGCGGCTCGATGAAGAAGCTCTACCGCGACGACCTGACCGCCGACCAGGCCGTCACCCTGGTCGTCCAGGCGCTCTACGACGCCGCGGACGACGACTCCGCGACCGGCGGCCCGGACCTCGCGCGGAAGATCTTCCCGATCGTCTCGCTGATCACCGAGGACGGCTTCCGCCGCCTCACCGACGCGGAGGTCACGGAGGTCGCCATCGCCATCACCGACGAACGCCTGACCCGCCCCGACGGTCCGCAGGCCCCGCTGCTCTAGCCATCACCTCACAGGAAAGGGACGACCGCCGGTGTCGACACCGTTCTACGTCTCGCCCCAGCAGGCCATGGCGGACCGCGCGGAGTACGCCCGCAAGGGCATCGCGCGCGGCCGCAGCGTGGTCGTGCTCACCTACGCCGACGGCATCGTCTTCGTCGCGGAGAACACCTCCCGAGCGCTTCACAAGGTCTCCGAGATCTACGACAAGATCGCCTTCGCGGCGGTCGGTCGCTACAACGAGTTCGAGAACCTGCGCATCGGCGGCGTCCGCTACGCCGACCTGCGCGGCTACTCCTACGACCGGGCCGACGTCACCGCCCGGGGGCTGGCCAACGTGTACGCCCAGACGCTGGGCACCATCTTCTCCTCGGTCGGGGAGAAGCCGTACGAGGTCGAGCTGATCGTGGCCGAGGTGGGCCGCACCGCCGACCACGACCAGATCTACCGGCTCACCCCCGACGGCTCGGTCGTCGACGAGAAGAACTACGTGGTGGTCGGCGGCAACGCCGACTCGATCGGCAACTACCTGGGCCAGCGCCACCGCGTCGGTCTGAGCCTGACCGAGGCCGTCAAGGTGGCCGTCGACTCGCTCGCCCGCGACCCCAACGGCGGCAGCCCGCGCACCCTCACCCCGGAGCAGCTGGAGGTCGCGGTCCTCGACCGCCAGCGGTTCCAGAAGCGCAAGTTCAAGCGGATCCTCGGCAACCAGCTCAGCCGGCTGCTCGACGGCGACCAGTCCGCCGAGTCGGACGACGAGGAGAACCCGGCGGACACCACGCCGGAGTAGCAGTGCCTGCGGAGTCCCGTACGGCGGCCGGACCGCCGTCGTACGGGACTCCGGTGCCCCTGCGGCGGCCCAGTCGTCGTGGAGGCGGTTTCGGACAGCTCCGACCAGAATGGAGTGCTCATGGACCGCCGGATTTTCGGGCTGGAGAACGAGTACGGCGTGACCTGCACGTTCCGCGGGCAGCGGCGGCTGTCGCCGGACGAGGTGGCGCGGTACCTGTTCCGCCGGGTCGTCTCCTGGGGCCGCAGCAGCAACGTCTTCCTGCGCAACGGCGCCCGGCTCTACCTCGACGTCGGCTCCCACCCCGAGTACGCCACCCCCGAGTGCGACGACGTGGTCGAGCTGGTGACGCACGACAAGGCCGGCGAGCGCATCCTCGAAGGGCTCCTGGTGGACGCCGAGCGGCGGCTGCACGAGGAGGGCATCGCGGGGGACGTCTACCTCTTCAAGAACAACACCGACTCGGCCGGCAACTCCTACGGCTGCCACGAGAACTACCTGGTGGCCCGGCACGGCGAGTTCTCCCGGCTGGCCGACGTGCTGATCCCGTTCCTGGTGACCCGCCAGCTCATCTGCGGCGCCGGCAAGGTGCTGCAGACCCCGCGCGGCGCGGTGTACTGCGTCAGCCAGCGGGCCGAGCACATCTGGGAGGGCGTCAGCTCGGCGACCACCCGCTCCCGTCCGATCATCAACACCCGGGACGAGCCGCACGCGGACGCCGAGCGCTACCGCCGGCTGCACGTGATCGTCGGCGACTCCAACATGTCCGAGACCACCACGCTGCTCAAGGTCGGCGCCACCGACCTGGTGCTGCGGCTGATCGAGGCCGGCGTGGTGATGCGCGACCTCACCCTGGAGAACCCGATCCGGGCGATCCGCGAGGTCAGCCACGACCTCACCGGCACCCACCAGGTGCGCCTGGCCAACGGCCGGGAGGCCAGCGCGCTGGACATCCAGGAGGAGTACTACTCCAAGGCCCTGGAGTTCGCGGACCGCAAGGGCATCAACACCGGCACCGTCGCCCGGGTGCTCGACCTGTGGGGCCGCACCCTGGAGGCCGTGCGCAGCGAGCGGCTGGACGGGGTGGCCACCGAGATCGACTGGATCATGAAGTACAAGCTCATCGAGCGCTACCGCGAGAAGCACCAGATGAGCATGTCCAACCCGCGGGTGGCCCAGATCGACCTCGCCTACCACGACATCCACCGCCGCCGCGGCCTGTTCTACCTGCTCCAGGGCAAGGGCCAGGCCCAGCGGGTGACGACCGACCTCAAGACCTTCGAGGCCAAGTCGATCCCGCCGCAGACCACCCGGGCCCGGCTGCGCGGGGACTTCATCCGCCGGGCGCAGGAGCAGCGCCGGGACTTCACGGTGGACTGGGTGCACCTGAAGCTGAACGACCAGGCGCAGCGCACGGTGCTGTGCAAGGACCCGTTCCGCTCGGTCGACGAGCGGGTGGAGAAGCTCATCGCGGGGATGTAGGGCCCGGGAAAGTGGCGGTCTGAACGAGGCGCCGTGAACGAGGCGCCGTGAACGAGGCGCCGTGAACGTGGCGCCGTGATCGCCGCGCCGTCCGGCCCCGGTGGTGTCTACCGGGGCTGGACGCACGCTCGGCATACGCTGTCCGTCGAGTCAGGAGAGCCGACTTCGATCGACAGTTAGGACCACCGTGCGCCGCACCGCCGGTTTGCTTCTCGCCCTGCCGCTGCTGCTCGCGGTCGCCTGCAGCAGTTCGACCAAGCCGGCCGGCCCGGCGACGCCGTCCGCCGCGACCGCCGCTCCGACGGTGCCCTCGCCCGTCACCGAGGCCTCGCCGATGCCCACACTTTCGGGTGGCGGCTTCGGCAGCAAGCCCACCATCACGCTGCCTGAGGGGCAGCCGAGCGGCCAGTTCGTGGTCAACACGGCCGTCGACGGTGAGCGGTCGACGGTCAACAAGAGTGACTGGGTGACCGTCAACTACGCCGCGAAGGACTGGAGCACCGGCAAGGACCTGGCCAGCTCGTACGACCAGAACGGCAAGCCGCAGCTCTACCAGGCCGGCAGCGGGCAGCTGGTGCCGGCGCTGGACCAGAGCGTGATCGGCAAGAAGGTGGGCACCCGGCTGCTGGTGGTGGCCCCGCCGGCGGCGGCCTTCGGGGACAAGGGCTCCAGCCAGCTGGGCGTGGGCCCGGGGGACACCGTGGTGTTCGTGCTGGACATCGTCGAGAGCGTGCCGCCGGACTCCGTCCTGACCGGGAACACGACCGAGCCCGCCGCGACGCTGCCGCAGGTCAAGGACAACGGCAAGGCGGCGGCGACGATCACCATCCCGGAGGGGCAGGCCGCGCCGGCCGACCTGCAGCAGGCGGTGCTGATCAAGGGCGAGGGCAAGCAGGTCAAGAGCGGGCAGACGCTGGTGGTCCAGTACACCGGGGTGCTGTGGAGCAACGGGCAGCAGTTCGACGCCTCCTGGTCGCACGGCGGCGCGCAGGCGGTGCAGATCGGCACCGGCAGCGTGATCGAGGGCTGGGACAAGGGCCTGGTCGGACAGAACGTGGGCAGCCGGGTGCTGCTGGTGGTGCCGCCGGCGCTCGGCTACAAGGACCAGGCGCAGGGCGCGGTGCCGGCGAACTCCACGCTGGTCTTCGTGATCGACATCCTGGAAGCCGTCTAGCGGGTGCTCTAGGAAGTGACCCGGAGGATTCCGTACGCTTGGGCGGACGCTCGTACAACGAAGCGTCCGCCCTCATCCTGAGCTGTCATACTGCCCCTCGCACTGTGGCAGGCGCTGCCCGGCGTCGAGGTCCGGGCGGGCGGTGCGGCGGCAGGCCGGCGGTCACCACGCCGGGCGCAGATCTGGAAGACCTCGTGGCGAGATGGATGGGGAGTCATGACTGAGAAGACGCCGAGCCCGGGCGGGGCCGGCACCGCGGCGAACGACAGCTCTGCGGGTGACCCGGCCGCCTCTCGTCCCGGCGGGCCGGTTGCAGGGGACCGCGAGTCGATCGTCGTTCCGCCGGCGATCCTGGCGCACCAGGCCGGCTGGGTGCAGCCCGGCGAGAAGCCGCGCACCGCGGGCGGCACCAAGACGGACGACGCCCCGCAGATCTTCGCCAGCAGCGTGCGCAAGGCCGACAGCTCGGAGGCCGGGTACGACGAGAACCCGCCGAGCGTGGGCAAGCTCGGCGTGATCCTCGGCACGGTGCTCGCCGTCCTGCTGGTCGGCAGCGGCATCACGCTGTACATGGTGAACAAGGACGACTCCAAGGACAGCACCTCGGCCGCCAAGCCGGACGCGGCCACGAGCGCGCCGCCCACGCCGAGCGCCGAGCCGGTGCCGCCGGTCAAGGACAGCGCCAAGGTGCTGCCGACCGTCACCGGTGACTTCGGCAAGAAGGCCGACATCCAGGTGCCGGGCGACAAGTCCGACGGCTCCTTCGTGGTGAAGGTGCTGTCCGAAGGCAGTGGCCCCAAGGTCGACAAGAACTTCTGGACCTCGGTGGACTACACCGCCAAGGACTGGAACACCGGCAAGGACATCCCGAGCTCGTACGACGACAAGGGCAAGCCGCAGATCTTCCAGGCCGGCACGGACGCGCTGATCCCGGCGCTGGACCAGGCCGTGGTCGGGAAGAAGGCCGGCAGCCGGCTGCTGGTGGTGGCCCCGCCGGCCGCCGCCTTCGGCTCGCAGGGCAAGGCGGACATGTCGATCGGCGCCAAGGACGACCTGATCTTCGTGATCGACATCCGCAACACCAACGCGCCCGACGCCGTGGTGAGCGGCACCGTCACCCCGCCGCCGGCGGACTTCCCGCAGGTCAAGGACAACGGCAAGAAGCCGGCCGACATCACGCCGGTGGCCGGCGCCAAGGACCCGACCGAGCTGAAGACCCACGTCCTGATCAAGGGCAGCGGGCCGGCGGTGGAGAAGGGCGAGAAGGTCGTCGTCCAGTACACCGGTGCGCTGTTCAAGGACGGCAAGGTCTTCGACTCCTCGCTCAGCAAGGGCCAGGCGTTCTCCTTCCCGGTCGGCGGCGGCCAGGTCATCCAGGGCTGGGACCAGGGTCTGGTCGGCCAGACCGTCGGCAGCCGGGTCGAGCTGGTGATCCCGGCCTCGCTGGGCTACGGGGACAAGGGCCAGGGCGACATCCCGCCCGGTGCGACCCTGGTCTTCGTGGTGGACATCCTGGACGCGGGTCAGGGCTGATCCACTTTCGGGTGACAATGGTCGACGTGTGACCTTCGGGTCCGGCCGCGTGGCCGGTGCCCGACGGGCGGCGGGCGCCCGTACCGTGGTCCGGAATGGACCGCGATACGGGCGCCCGCCGCTTGGTCGTGTAGGGAAATTGCGAACGTGAGAAGAGGGACTGTGAGCGTCAACCTCAACGAGAAGCCTGAGATCGACTTCCCGATCGGCGATGCCCCGACGGAGCTGCAGATCCGTGACATCGTCGTGGGCGACGGCGAGGAGGCCAAGCCGGGCCAGATGGTCAGCGTGCGCTACGTCGGCGTGACCTTCGCGACCGGCGAGGAGTTCGACGCCAGCTGGAACCGGAGCCCCAACGAGTTCCGCTTCCCGCTGGGCGGCGGCCGCGTCATCAAGGGCTGGGACCAGGGCGTCGTCGGCATGAAGGTCGGCGGCCGCCGCGAGCTGACCATCCCGCCGCACCTGGCGTACGGCGCCCAGTCGCCGACCCCGGCCATCCCGCCGCACTCGACCCTGATCTTCGTGGTCGACCTGCTGGCCGTCTGAGCCTGCTCCACCCTCGGGCCGGACCCCTCCGGGGGCCCGGCCCGAGGCCGTCCCCGGGCCCGGCGCACGCGCCGCGGGGACCGGGCGTGGGACGCGGCTTTTGCAGTGCGTACCGCTACCGGTACGGTCGGTCCCGCCGGGCGGGCATCGCCCGGCGGGCGCACCCCGCGCGCGGCGCGGCACACCGGAAGGGTCAGCGATGGCGATCGCCAAGGCAGAGCGGCTGATGAATCTCGCCCTGTGCCTGATGAACACCAGACGTCCGCTCTCCAAGAAGGAGCTGCGGGAATCCATCGAGGCGTACCGCGAGGCCTGGCAGAACAGCAGCGAAGACGCCTTCAACCGGATGTTCGAGCGGGACAAGGACGACCTGCGCGAGCTCGGCCTGGTGATCGACGTCGACGAGAGCGCCCTGGACGGGGAGCTCGGCTACCTGGCCCGCGCCGACCGCAACCGGCTTCCGGAGATCGCGCTGGACGCCGAGGAGGCCGCCGCGCTGACCCTGGCCGCCCGGGTCTGGCAGCAGGCCAAGATGTCCGGCGCGGCCAGCGGCGCGCTGCAGAAGCTGCGCGCCGCCGGGGTGCCGTTCGGCGAGTCCGAGGGCCGTACCGCCCTGGAGCCGCGCATCCCCGCCCGGGAGGCCGCGTTCGAGCCGCTGCTCACCGCCGCCCGGGACCGCCGTCCGGTCACCTTCGAGTACCGCAAGGCCGGCGCCGCCACCGCCGAGCAGCGCAGCGTCGAGCCGTGGGCGCTGGAGTGCTGGCGCGGGCACTGGTACCTGGCCGGCTACGACCGGGACCGGGGCGACGCCCGGGTGTTCCGGCTCAGCCGGATCACCGGCAAGGTGAAGGCCAAGGCCGGGGCCTTCCTCGGGACGGTGCCCGAGCACGTGGACGTACGGGCCACCGTGGCCAAGTTCGCCGGGGAGGGCGCCACCGCCACCGCGACCGTCCGGGTCCGCCGCGGCGCGGGCTTCCCGCTGCGCACCAAGGCGCTGAGCACCACCCGGGTGGACGAGGGCTGGGACGAGCTGGAGATCCCGTACGGCAACGGGCTGGGCGCCGACCTCGCGGAGTTCGGGCCGGACGTGCTGGTGCTCGGGCCGGAGGAGCTGCGGGCGGATGTGGTCGACCGGCTGCGGGCGGTCGCTGGGCTGGACTCGGAGGACGTACGGGCATGAGCAATGCGATCGACCAGACGCGACGGATGCTGTCGCTGGTCACCTACCTGCGCGAGCGGCCGGGCGCCGAGGTCGCCGAGGTGGCCCGGGCCTTCGGGATCAGCGAGCGCGAGCTGATCGGGGACCTCAACGTGCTGCCGATGTGCGGCACCAGCTTCCGCGGCGGCGACCTGCTCGACATCGACACCGACGGCGAGCGGATCTGGTGGCACAACGTGGACGACGTGGCCCAGCCGCTGCGGCTGGCCGCCGACGAGGCCACCGCGCTGCTGGTGGCCGCCCGCGCGGTGGCCGGGCTGCCGGGCCTGCGGGCCGGGGACCGGGAGGCGCTCACCCGGGCGGTCGCCAAGATCGAGAACGCGGCGGGGGAGAGCGCCGAGGGCAGCGCCCGGGTCGGCGTGACCTTCGAGGCGGAGAGCCACGTCTTCGCCGACATCGACCGGGCGCTCAGTGAGGGCCGCCGGCTCTGGCTGCGCTACTACTCGCACGGGCGCGGCGGGATGACCGAGCGCGAGGTCGACCCGATCCGGCTGCTCACCGAGGGCCACACCTACCTCGAGGCCTGGTGCCGCACCTCCGAGGACCACCGGATGTTCCGGCTGGACCGGGTCGCCGAGATCCGCGTCCTGGACGTCCCGGCCGACCCGCCCCGGCGGGAGCCCCGCGACCTGAGCGGCGGGCTGGTCAACCCGGCGGCGGACGACCCCGAGGTGGTGGTGGAGGTCTCCTCCGGCGGGCGCTGGGTGGCCGAGTACTACACCCACGACCGTGCCGAGGAACTGCCCGACGGCGGGCTGCGGATCACCCTGCGCAGCGCCGACCCCTCCCAGCTGCGCCCGCTGGCGCTGCGGCTGGGCAGGGACGGCCGGATCGTCTCGCCGCCCGAGCTGGCCGAGCAGGCACGCTCGGCCGCGCGGGCCGCGCTGGCCGTCTACGGGGAGGGGCAGGTCTGAGCGGTGGAGCCCGGGACCAGATTCAAGGTGTACTGCTCGGAGTGCCGGGAGAAGGTGGAACTCCCGGCCGAGGAGTTCCGGCTCACCCTCGGACGGACCCCGGCCCAGGCGCACTACAGCTTCGGCTGCCCGCTCTGCGGGGCGGCGGTGCGCAAGCCGGCCGGGGAGAAGATCGTCCAGGCGCTCAGCGGGGCGGGGGTCCGCACCATGCGGCTCGTCCCCGCGGAGGGATGACCGGCGCCTGGCGATAGGGTGGGCCGCATGTCCTGGATGCTCGTCGCCGCCGTCCTGCTCGCCACCGCGGGCCTGCTGGTCCTCGGGGTCCTCGCGATCCGGCTCTGGGCGGACGTGCGGGCTTTGGCCAAGGGCGTCGACGCGGCCTCGCGGGCGCTGGCCGAGGCGGTGGGGGAGCTGGCCTCGGCGGTGCCGGGCCGGTAGCCCGGGCGTGGCGCGCCGCACCGCACGGCTGGACCGTCGGTGGTACCGGGACTGCTGCGCGGAGGTGAGGGCGGGTTACGCTCTCAGGTGGCTCCTGAACTGCGAACCGGGGGCCGCTGTCCTGTTCGGGCGGCCGTCGTCGGGGCGTCATCCGCAGCGGTTACCATCCGCCGCGGGCGGCCTGTCGGGCCGCCGTGAGTGAAGGTGGTCGCGCGTGCGCATCTCGATGACCGGGATCGTGGTGATCGTGGTTCTCGCCATCGTGCTGTTCGGTGCCAAGAGGCTGCCCGAACTGGCGCGTTCGCTGGGGCAGTCGATGCGGATCCTGAAGAGCGAGGCGAAAGCCATGCGTTCGGGCGGCGGGTCGGGCGGCGGGTCGGGCGGGAGCGCGCCGTCCGCGGCGCCGCCGGTCGACGGTCGGGCGCAGGTGTCGGCCAAGACCATCCAGACGGCCCCGGGAGCGTCGGCCACGGCCCGTCCGGTGGCCGGGCCCGACGGCGACCGGCCGCACTGAGCGTGGCGCGCGTGATGCCTGTGACGTACGCGACGCGTGTGACCTACGCGATGCCGGTGGCGTACGCGATGCCGGTGGCCCACGCGATGGACGTGATCCGCGCGATGCACGCGACCATGGAGGCCCGTCGACCGGCGGGCCTCGACGCACGAGTTGAGGACCGGGGTTGAGCAAGCTCTCCAAGGCGCCGCAGAAGGCGCCCAAGGATCCTGAGGGGCGGATGGCCCTAGCCGACCACCTGCGGGAACTGCGCAACCGCGTGGTCAAGTCGGTCCTGGCGATCGTGCTGTTCGCCGTCATCGCGGCGGTCTACCACAAGCAGATCGAGCACTTCCTGCTCGAGCCGCTGCCCCAGTGCGACCGGGGGACCTCGGGCAACTACCACGGGCGCTGCGCCCAGGTGTCCAACATCGGCCTCACCGCCGGTTTCAACTGGATGCTGAAGGTCGCGCTGACCGCGGGCGTGGTGGCGGCCGTTCCGGTCTGGCTGTACCAGGTGTGGGCCTTCGTGGCGCCCGGCCTGCACAAGCACGAGAAGAAGTACGCGATCGTCTTCATGGCCTGCGGTGCCCCGTTGTTCCTGGCGGGTGTGGCCTGCGCGATCATGGTGATGCCGACCATGGTCGAGATGCTGATCTCGTTCACCCCGAGCGAGACGGTGCCGATCCTGCCGCCCGAGGACTACTTCGACATCGCCACCCGGATGGTGCTGGTCTTCGGCCTCGCCTTCGAGTTCCCGCTGCTGCTGGTGATGCTCAACATGGTCGGCATCGTGACCGGCAAGCGGCTGCTCGGCTGGTGGCGCGGGATGGTCATGGCGATCACGGTGTTCGCCGCGTTCGCCACCCCGGGCGCGGACCCGGTCAGCATGCTGCTGCTGTCGGTCCCGATCTGGGCGCTGTACTTCCTGGCGGTGGCCGTCGCGCTGCTCAACGACCGGCGCAAGCGGCGCAACAACCCGGACGCCGACCTGGACGACGAGGAGGCCTCGCACCTGGACCTCACGGTGCAGGAGGTCGAGGGCGCCGAGTCGGTGAGCGCCTCGGCGGCGCCGACGGCCGGTGCCGCGCCGGTGCCGGCCGCGCGGCACGAGCAGATGGACGACATCACCTGAGCCGATGGTCCGCTGACCGAGGCCCCGGCCCGCCGCTTCCGCGGTGGGCCGGGGCCTTTCGCCGTACCCGGGCTTTGCGTGCTCTTGGCAGAAGCGATGGCATGTGACATATTACTGACGTGCTGAACACCCGGACACCTCCCCTGGACGTCATCGTGGTCGGCGCCGGAGTCGTCGGCGCCGCCTGCGCCTACTACGCCGCCCGCGCCGGGCTCGCCGTCGCCGTCGTCGACCGCGGGCCGGTGGCCGGCGGCACCACCGGGGCGGGCGAGGGCAACCTGCTGGTCTCCGACAAGGAGCCCGGGCCCGAGCTCGACCTCGCCCTGCTCAGCACCCGGCTCTGGCGCGAACTCGCCGACGGCCTCGGCCCGGCCGTCGAGTACGAGCCCAAGGGCGGTGTGGTGGTCGCCTCCACGGCGGCCGGCCAAGAGGCGCTGCGGGCCTTCGCCGCCGGACAGGCCGCGGCCGGGGTGGCCGCCGAGGAGGTCCCGGCCGAGCGGCTGGGCGAACTCGAGCCCCACCTCGCCCCCGGCCTCGCCGGCGGCTTCCACTACCCGCAGGACGCCCAGGTCCAGCCCGCCCTCGCCGCCGCCCACCTGCTGCGCGAGGCACGCCGGATGGGCGCCGAGCTGATCACCGGGGAGACCGTGACGGCGGTGGACCGGGGCCCGGACGGCGCGGTGCGCGGCGTACGGACCGACCGGCGCCGACTGACCGCGCCCGCCGTGGTCAACGCGGCCGGCACCTGGGGCGGCGAGCTGGCCGCCTTGGCCGGGGTGCACCTGCCGGTCCTGCCCCGCCGCGGCTTCGTCCTGGTCACCGAGCCGCTGCCGCGGCTCGTGCGGCACAAGGTCTACGCCGCCGACTACGTGGCCGACGTCGCCAGCGGCTCGGCCGCGTTGCAGACCTCCGCCGTGGTCGAGGGCACCCCCGGCGGGCCGGTGCTGATCGGTGCCAGCCGGGAGCGCGTCGGCTTCGACCGCACCCTCTCCCAGGAGGTGCTGCGCCGCCTCGCCGGCCAGGCCGCGGAACTGTTCCCGGTGCTCGCGGAGGTCGCCGTGATGCGCGTCTACCGGGGCTTCCGTCCGTACCTGCCGGACCACCTGCCCGCCGTCGGGGCGGATCCCCGGGTGCCCGGGCTGTACCACGCCTGCGGGCACGAGGGGGCCGGGATCGGGCTGGCACCGGCCACCGGGCTGCTGATCAGCGAGCAGCTCGCCGGGAAGCAGCCGGAGCTGGACCTCACGCCGTTCCGTGCGGACCGGTTCCCGGACGCACGAGACTCCTTGGAGAAGCCGTGATCCGTCGTCGCACCCCCGCCGCACTGGTCGAGGCCCGGCCCGGGCCCGCCCACCACATCGAGTTCGACGGGCGGCCCGTCCCCGCCCTGCCCGGTCAGTCGATCGCCGCCGCGCTCTGGGCCGACGGCGTGCTGGCCTGGCGCACCACCCGGGTCGGCGGGCGGCCGCGCGGGGCGTTCTGCGGGATCGGCGCCTGCTTCGACTGCCTGGCCACCGTGGACGGCCGGCCCAACCAGCGGACCTGTCTGCTGCCCGCCGAGCCGGGCACCGTCGTCACCACCCAGGAGGGCCACGGCCGTGCCGACCTCGCCGTCTGAGCCCCTGTACAACCTCGCGGTGATCGGAGCCGGTCCGGCCGGGCTGGCCGCCGCCGTCGCCGGCGCCGACCTCGGGCTGCACTGCGTCCTGCTGGACGGCGGGTCGGCCACCGGCGGGCAGTACTACCGGCACCCGGCGCCCGGCCTGGGGGCGGCCCGCCCGGACCGGCTGCACCACGGATGGTCGACCTACGCCGCGCTGGCCGCGCGGCTCGACGCCGCCGAACGGGCCGAGTTCCGGGGCGGGCACCAGGTCTGGGCGCTGGAACGGACCGGCGAGGGCTTCGCGGTGCACGTCAGCCGCGGGCCGCGGCCCACCGACCGGGCCACCGTCCGGGCCCGGTCGGTGCTGCTCGCCACCGGGGCGTACGAACGGCAGCTGCCCTTCCCGGGCTGGACCCTGCCCGGGGTGGTCACAGCGGGCGGCGCCCAGGCGATGCTCAAGGCCGGACTGGTGCTGCCCGGGCGGCGGATCGTGGTGGCCGGCAGCGGCCCGCTGCTGCTCGCCGCTGCGTCCTCGCTGGTCAGCGCGGGGGCGGAGGTCCCGGCCGTGGTCGAGGCGGGCGACTACCTCGGGTACGCCCGGCGGCCCGGCGTGCTGGCGGCCGTCCCCGGCAAGCTGGTCGAGGGCGCCGGGCACGGCGCGGCGCTGCTGCGCCACCGGGTCCGGCTGCGGCAGCGCAGCGCCGTCGTGGAGGTGCACGGTACCGAGCGGGTCACCGGGGTCACGGTGGCTCGGCTGGACGCCGACTGGCGGCCGCGGCCCGGCACCGAGCGGCGGATCGACTGTGACGCCCTGGCCGTCGGGCACGGGCTGCTGCCGCAGATCGACCTGGCCGCCGAGCTGGGTGCCGACACCCTGACCGGGCCGGACGGCGCGGTCGCGCTGCGGGTGGACGACGGGCTGCGCACCTCCGTACCGGGCCTGTGGTCCGCGGGGGAGACCAACGGGGTCGGCGGCGCGGACCTCGCGCTGGTGGAGGGGGAGCTGGCCGCGCACACGGTCGCCGGGGCGCCGCCGAGCCGCGCGCTGCTGCGCCGCCGGGCACGGCTGCGGGCCTTCGCCGAGCTGATGGCGGGTGCCCACCGGCCTGGGGCCGGCTGGACGGGGTGGCTGCGGCCGGACACCGATGTGTGCCGGTGCGAGGAGGTGCCGGCGGCGCGGATTCGCGAGGCGGTGGAGGAGCTGGGCGCGGGCGACCCGCGGACCGTCAAGCTGCTCACCCGGGCGGGGATGGGCTGGTGCCAGGGGCGGATGTGCGGCCCGGCGGTGGCCTGTCTGTCGGGTGCCGCGGAGCCGGGAGCCGATCGGCGGCCGCTCGCCTGTCCGGTGCCGCTGTCGCAGCTGGCGGCGGGGGACGGTCCGGGTCCGGGTCCGGGTGACGAGCGGACCGGGGCTACGGCGGGGTAGCCGGCCGGACAGCCGCCTTCGGCGGCCGGTGCGCCGGCCGGGAGCGGCTCGCCGGGGAACACGCGGGGTGGGAGCTCTTGTCTCCGACCTGTCCCCATTTATAAAATGTCACACCTCACCAAGGAGTCCAACGTGTCCATCACCCCACGCGACACCACCCGCCCCTGGCGCGGCGTCATGGTCGCCACCACGATTCCGCTGCGCCCGGACCTCTCCGTCGACTACGACGCCTACGCCGAGCACGTCCGCTGGCTGATCGAGTCCGGCTGTGACGGCGTCGTCCCCAACGGCTCGCTGGGCGAGTACCAGACGCTCACTGCCGAGGAGCGCGCCCGCGTCGTCGAGGTCGCGGTCGAGGCGGCCGGCGACGGCTCCCGGGTCATGCCCGGCGTCGCCGCGTACGGCAGCGCCGAGTCCCGCCGCTGGGCCGAGCAGGCCGCCGAGGCCGGGGCGGGATCCGTGCTGCTGCTGCCCCCGAACGCCTACCGGGCCGACGACGACTCGGTGCGCGCGCACTACGCCGAGGTCGCCAAGGCCGGGCTGCCGATCGTCGCCTACAACAACCCGATCGACACCAAGGTCGACCTGGTGCCCGCGCTGCTCGCCCGGCTGCACGGCGAGGGCTCGATCGTGGCGGTCAAGGAGTTCAGCGGGGACGTCCGCCGGGCCTACGAACTGGCCGAGCTGGCCCCCGGGCTGGACCTGCTGATCGGCGCCGACGACGTGCTGCTGGAGCTGGCGCTGGCCGGCGCGGTCGGCTGGATCGCCGGATACCCGAACGCGTTGCCGGAGGCCTCGGTGGCGCTCTACGACGCGGCCGTCCAGCACGACCTCGGGATCGCGCTGCCGCTGTACAAGTCGCTGCACTCGCTGCTGCGTTGGGACTCCAAGACCGAGTTCGTCCAGGCCATCAAGCTCTCGATGGACATCGCCGGCCGCCCTGGCGGTCCCGTCCGGCCGCCGCGCCGGCCGCTGTCGCCGGAGATCGAGGCGGCCGTGCGCGCGGCCACCGAGAAGGCGCTCGCCGAGGGGCTCGCGTAGCCCACGACCGCCCGGCCGGCTGCCGCGGCAGCCGGCCTCAACCAGCCACTACCACGCGGGAGTTGTCAGCCATGCGCAGCCGTCACGTGTTCCACGCCGTCGACTCGCACACCGAGGGCATGCCGACCAGGGTGATCACCGGCGGTTTCGGGGTCATCCCCGGAGCCACCATGGCCGAGCGCCGGGTGCACTTCCAGCAACACCTGGACCACTTCCGCACGCTGCTGATGTACGAGCCGCGCGGGCACGCCGCGATGAGCGGCGCCGTCCTGCAGCCGCCGACCCGGCCGGACGCCGACTTCGGGGTGCTCTACATCGAGGTCTCGGGGCTGCTGCCGATGTGCGGGCACGGCACCATCGGGGTGGCCACCGTGCTGGTCGAGACCGGGATGGTGCCGGTGGTCGAGCCGGTCACCACCGTGCGGCTGGACACGCCCGCGGGACTGGTGGTCGCCGAGGTGCGGGTCGAGAACGGCGCCGCCACGGCGGTGACCATCCGCAACGTGGCCTCGTTCGCTGTCGCGCTGGACCGCAAGATCGAGGTGCCCGGGTACGGCACGGTCGGCTACGACCTCGCGTACGGCGGCAACTTCTACGCCATCCTGCCGCTCGCCGAGCTCGGGCTGCCCTTCGAGCGCGAGCGCAAGCAGGACATCCTGGACGCCGGCCTCGCGCTGATGGCCGCCGTCAACGCCGGGCCCGACCGGCCGGTGCACCCGGAGGACCCGTCCATCCACGGCTGCCACCACGTCCAGTTGCTCGCCCCCGGCTCCACGGCCGAGCACTCCCGGCACGCGATGGCCATCCACCCCGGCTGGTTCGACCGCTCGCCCTGCGGCACCGGCACCTCGGCGCGGATGGCGCAGTTGCACGCGCGCGGGGACCTGCCGCTGGGGCGGGACTTCCGCAACGACTCCTTCATCGGGACGACCTTCACCGGGCGGTTGGTCGAGGAGACCGAGGTGGCCGGGCGGCCCGCCGTGGTGCCCACCGTCACCGGGCGCGCCTGGATCACCGGCACCGCCCAGTACTTCCTCGACCCGGACGACCCGTTCCCGGCGGGCTTCCTGCTCTGACGCCCCGCCATCGAACTCGCACCGAAGGACTGGTAGTCGTGACCATCACCTCGTACAACCCCGCCGATCCGGACGACCTCGTGGTGGCCGTCGAGGCCCCCGGCGCCGAGGCCGTGCGGGCCGCCGTCGGACGCGCCCGGGCAGCCCAGCCCGGCTGGCTCGCGGCCGGTGCGGGCGCCCGGTCGGCCGCGCTGGGGCGGATCGCCGAGACGGTCGAGGCGAACGCGGAGGAACTGGCCGCGCTGATCGTGCGCGAGGTCGGCAAGCCGCTCGCCGAGGCGCGCGGCGAGGTCGCCCGCACCGCCGCGATCTGGCGGTACTACGCGCAGGCGCCGTACGAGCCGTCCGGGGCGGTGCACGAGACCGCCGCCGGGCCCGGGCTGCTGCTCACCCGACGCCGCCCGTACGGGGTGGCCGGGCTGATCGCGCCGTGGAACTTCCCGCTGGCGATTCCCAGTTGGAAGGCCGCGCCGGCCCTGGCGGTCGGCAACACCGCCGTCCTGAAACCGGCGCCCGAAGCGACGGCCTGCGCGCTGCGGCTGGCGGAGCTCGCCGGGCTGCCCGCCGACGTGTTCACCGTGCTGCCCGGCGGCGCGCAGGAGGGCGCGGCGCTGGTCGACGCGGCGGACGTGGTGTCCTTCACCGGCTCGACCGGGGTCGGCCGGGCGGTGGTGCGCGCGGCCACCGGGCGCGGAGTGCCGGTGCAGGCCGAACTCGGCGGGCTGAACGCCGCGTTGGTGCTGCCGGACGCGGACATCGAGACGGCCGCCGCCCACATCGCGGCCGCCGTCGCCGGGTACGCGGGGCAGAAGTGCACCGCCACCAGCCGGGTGATCGCCGTCGGCGCGGCCCACGAGCCGCTGTGCGAGGCGCTGGTCAAGGCGCTGGCGACGGTGGACGACACGGTCTGCGGGCCGGTGATCAACGCGGCCGCGCGGGACCGGGTGACCGAGGCGGTCTCGTCGGCCGTCGCGGCCGGGGCGAGCCTGCTCACCGGCGGACGGGTGCCCGAGCGGACCGGCTGGTACCTCGAGCCCACCCTGCTCGCCGGCGTACCCGGCGAACACCCCTTGGCACGCGAGGAGTTCTTCGGGCCGGTCGCGGTGCTGCACGCGACGGCCGACCTGGACGAGGCGATCGCGCTCGCGAACGACACCCCGCACAGCCTCGCCACCTCGGTGCACACCCGCAGCCTCGACGTGGCGCTGGCCGCCGCCGACCGGCTGGACGCGGGCATGATCCGGATCAACGCCCCCTCCAGCGGCGTCGACTTCCACCTGCCCTTCGGCGGGACGAAGGGCGCGAGCCACGGGGACCGCGAACAGGGCCGGGCCGCCCTGGACTTCTACACCGCGAGCCGGACGGTCAGCGTGCTGCCCGGCGGCGGCGCCTGATGGACGTCCGCACCGTCGACTACCACGCGGCCGGCGAGCCGTTCCGGATCGTGCTGGCCGGCGCGCCGGACATCCCCGGCGACAGCGTCGCCGAGCGCCGGGCCATCGCGCTCGGCGCGGGCGGCAGCGCCACGGCGCCCCGGCCCAGTGCGCTGGACGCCGTCCGGCAGCTGCTCGTCCGGGAGCCGCGCGGGCACGCCGGGATGTACGGCGGGTTCCCGGTGCCGCCGGACGACGACGAGGCGCACCTGGGCGTGCTGTTCTGGCACAAGGACGGCTACTCGACGGCCTGCGGGCACGGCACCATCGCGCTCGGCGCCTGGGCGGTGGACTCCGGGCTGGTCCCGGCTCCTGCCGACGGCGTGGCGCGGGTACGGATCGACGTGCCCTCCGGACGGGTCACCGCCCTGGTGCACCGGGTCGGCGGGCGCACCACCGGGGTCACCTTCCGCAACGTGCCGAGCCGGGTCAGCGCGGTGAAGCTGCCGGTGGCCACCTCGCGCGGGGTGGTCGAGGTCGCGGTGGCGCACTCGGGGGCGTGCTACGCCTCGGTGCCGGCGGCGGCCCTCGGGCTCGCAGTGGAGCCCGGTCTGCTGCCCGAACTCACCGCTGCGGGGCGGGAGATCAGGGCACTGCTGGCCGGGTCGGAGGCGGTGTCGCACCCCACGGACCGGCGGCTGTCCGGCGTGTACGGGGTGGTGCTGTACGACGAACTCCTGTCGCAGGACGGGGCGTTGGCTCAGCGCAACGTCACGGTCTTCGCGGACGGGCAGATCGACCGCTCGCCCTGCGGCTCCGGCACCTCCGCCCGGCTCGCCGTCCTCGCCGCCGAAGGGCGGATCGCGCCGGGGGAGGAACTGCGGCACGAGTCGATCATCGGCACGGTCTTCACCGGGCGGGTGCTCGCCGGGGGCGACCCTTTCGGCGCGGGTGTCGTCACCGAGGTCGGCGGGGCGGCCTTCCGGACCGGGGAGCACCGGTTCGTGCTGGAGCCGGGGGACGAGCTCGGGACGGGGTTCCAGCTGTGATCGGCGGCGAGCCCACCCGGCCCGAACCGTCTGGCGGGGGGCTGCCCGGCGCGGTGACTGAGCCGCTCCAGTACACCGTGCCGGGCACCGGCGGGGTGGGGCCCGCCGGGGCGGTGGGGGCGATCGAGCGGGTGCTGCTGGACGGGTACGACCCGGAGGCGGCACCCGCTCGGTCGGCGGTGCCGGTGCCGGCCGGGGAACTGCTGCTGATGCCGGCCGCCGCCGGGCCGTACGCCGGCGTCAAGATCGCCGGGGTGGCGCCGGGCAATCCGGCCCGCGGGCTGCCCCGGATCACCGGCAGCTACCTGCTGCTGGACGGGCCGACCCTCCAGCCGCTGGCGGTGCTCGACGGCGCCGCCCTCACGGCCCTGCGCACGCCCGCCGTGACGGCGGCGGCGCTGGCGCGGCTCGCGGTGCCGGAGGCCGGACACCTGGTGGTGTTCGGCTCCGGACCGCAGGCGTACGGGCACCTGGACGCCCTGCTGGCGGTCCGGCCGCTCCACCGGGTGACGGTGGTGGCACGCGATCCCGGGCGGGCCGAGGCGCTGGCGGTGTACGGCCGCGGGCTCGGGCTGTCGGCTGCCGTCGGCGGGCCCGAGGCGGTCGGGCAGGCGGATCTGGTGGTCTGCTGCACCACCGCGCGCACGCCGCTGTTCGACGGCGCGCTGGTGCCCGAGCACGCCGCCGTCGCGGCGGTCGGCTCGCACCAGCCGGACGCTCGGGAGGTGGACGAAGTACTCGTCGCGCGGGCCGAGTTGTACGTGGAGGCGCGCGCCGTCGCGGAACGCGAGGCCGGGGACCTGCTGATGGCCGGGGTGGCCGGGCGGCAGGTGTGGAACCTGGCCGAGCTGGTGCGCGGCGACGCCCTGGTGCCGAACGGGCGGCCGCGGTTCTTCAAGAGCGTCGGGATGGCGTGGGAGGACCTGGCCGTGGCAGCGGAGGTGTACCGGGCGTCGAGGCCGGGGACGGCGCGGCGAGCCTGACCGCGCTGGTGGGGCGGTTCCGCCGGGCGTAGTCGGCCGGGACGGGGGCAGATCGGATGCCGCCGGCCGTTGTCACGGCCGGCGGCCGCTGACACCATGTCGTCGAAGGGGTCGGCGGGCCGTTCACCCACCGGACTGTTGCACGCTCAACGTAACGTGACATTGTACGCTGGTGTTCTGCACCCACCCGGAGGAACACCATGGCCGACCTCAAATCCCGCACCCTGATCTCCGTGCAGGAGCGGCTCCGCGACCAGGTCGCCCACGCGCTCCGGGCCGCCCTCATCTCCGGTGAACTGCGCCCGGGCGTCGTCTACTCCGCCCCTGCCCTCGCCGCCGACTTCGGCGTCTCCGCCACCCCCGTCCGCGAGGCCATGCTCGACCTCGCCCGGGAGGGGCTGGTCGAAGCCGTCCGCAACAAGGGCTTCCGGGTCACCGAACTCACCGAACGCGACCTCGACGACTACACCGAGATCCGCGCCCTGATCGAGGTCCCCACCGTCGGCCGGGTCGCCCGCGCGGCGAGCAAGGACCAGCTGGAGCGGCTGCGCCCGCAAGCCGAGGCGATCGTCGCGGCGGCGCGCAAGCACGACCTGATCGGCTACCTGGAGGCGGACCGGCAGTTCCACCTCGACCTGCTGGGGCTGGCGGGCAACGCGCGGCTGGTCGACGTGGTGGGCGACCTGCGCAAGCGCTCGCGGCTCTACGGGCTGACGAAGCTGGACGAGAAGGGCGAGCTGGTCTCCTCGGCACAGGAGCACCTGGAGCTGCTGGACCTGATGATCTCCGGTGACGCGGAGGCGGCCGAGGCCTGCATGACCCGGCACCTCAGCCACGTGCGGTCGCTGTGGGCGGGCCAGGGCGAGGCGGCGGAGCCGGAGCGGCCGGCGTTGCAGTTGCGGGCTCGGTAGACCTTGAACCACTCGATCGCACAGCCGATCGTTGACCAAGCTCATGCGCCTGCTTTCGCCGCCGGTCTCGACGAGGAAGACACCGAAGTCTTCCAGAACGTGGGCATTTGGCTGCCGGGCGGCCCCTCCGACTTCGCGGTCCCCGATCTGGCGATCCTCGATGCGCACAGCGATGATCGGTTGATCGAGTACAACTGCTATGACCCGGCTGTCTTCCGGCTCGTGCTGGAAGTGACTTCCTCCGATTTCGGCGACGATTTGAAGAAGAAGCCCGCGGCGTACGCATCGGCCGGCGTGCCGGTGTACGTGATCGTGGACCGGACGAACCAGCGGGTCATGGTTCTCACGGACCCCCAGGACGCCGAATACCGCGTGCCCGCCGTCCACCATCCTGGACAATCGTTCACGCTGCCGGAATCGATCGGTGTGTCGCTCACGCTCTCGGTGGACGACGTGCTCACCGCCAAGAAGTAGCTCAGGCCGCCGCAGGCGCCACCAGCCGCCCGTCGCGGACCTCGGCGATCCGGTCGACGGCCGTCAGGTGGGTGTGGTCGTGGGTGACCAGGACGGTGGCCGTCGCCCGCCTGTGGGTGAGTTCGGTGATCAGGTCCAGCACGGCCGCGCCTCGTTCGTGGTCGAGGGCGCTGGTGGGTTCGTCCACCAGCAGCACCGTGGGGTCGTTCATCAGGGCCCGGGCGATGTTGACGCGCTGGCGCTGGCCGCCGGAGAGCTGGTGGGGGCGGCGGGCGGCCTGCTCACGGAGGCCGACGGCGGCCAGCAGCTCCAGGGCGCGGGGGAGGGCCTCGCGCGGGGAGCGGCCGTCGAGGTGGGCCATCACCTGGAGTTGCTCCACGGCGGTGAGCGAGGGCAGCAGGTTGGGCTGCTGGAAGACGATGCCGAT
This sequence comes from Kitasatospora sp. NPDC029312, assembly GCF_055569215.1. Classification (NCBI taxonomy): domain Bacteria; kingdom Bacillati; phylum Actinomycetota; class Actinomycetes; order Kitasatosporales; family Streptomycetaceae; genus Kitasatospora; species Kitasatospora sp. NPDC029312. Next base: position 56,552 of record NZ_JBVHXY010000039.1, read on the forward strand.
CCTGGTGCGGCGCAGGGCGGTGAGCTCGGCGCGGCCGAGGGCGGCGGTGTCCGTCCCGTCCACGACGACCCGGCCGGAGTCCGGGCGGACCAGGGTGGCCGCCACGGCCAGCAGGCTGGACTTGCCGGAGCCGGAGGGGCCGACCACGGCGGTGATCGAGCCCTTGGGGACGGTCAGCGAGACGTCGTCCAGGGCGGTGAGCCGGCCGTCGCCGTCCGGGTAGGTCAGCGTGATGCGGTCGAGGGTCAGGCTCATCGGGCGCTCCCCAGGGCGGTCAGCGGATCGACGGAGGTGATCCGCCGGATGGACAGGGCCGCGCCGACCGCGCCGAGGGCGATCATGACGACGGCGGGCAGCAGCAGGGTCGGGCCGTCCAGGACGAAGGGGACGGCGGAGCCGATCAGCGAGCCGGCGCCGAGGGCGATCGCGGTGCCCGCCAGCGTGCCGAGCACCAGCAGCAGCACGGCCTGGCCGAGGGCGTCGCGCAGCAGGTAGCGGGTGGAGGCGCCGAGGGCCTTCAGGACGGCGATGTCGCCGCTGCGCTGGATCGTCCACACGGTGAAGAAGGCGCCGATCACCAGCGCGGAGATGGCGAACAGGAAGCCGCGCATCAACTGGAGGGAGCCGTTCTCGGAGGTGTACGAGCCGATCGCGGCCAGGGCGCCGTCCCGACTGCGGGTCTCGGTGCCGTGCCGGGCGTCGGCGGCGGGCAGGTCGGCGCCCGCGGTGGTGTCGAGGGCGATGACGGTGGCGTGGCCCGCGCCGCCGGGGGCGGACTGCTGCCAGTCGGTGAGGCTGGTCCAGATCACCGGGGTGTGGCTGTACGCGGCGTCGCCGTCGACGGCGGCGACCTGCAGCCGGTGTCCGGCGAGGGTGAACTCGGCGCCGGGGGTGAGATGGCCCAGGTTCTCGGCAGCGGTCCTGGACAGGACAGCCCGGCCTGCGGCGATCCGGCCGCCCTGCGGGGCGAAGCCGGAGCCGTCCGGGACGCCGAAGGCGGAGACCGCGGCGGTGCGCTGTCCGGCCGCGGCCTTGGTGGTGGTGATGCCGACGGGCTGGGCGGAGGTGACGCCGGGCTCGCGGGCCCAGGCCTGCCACTGCTCGGGGCCGACCTGGGAGTCGGTGAAGGAGAGCTTCTGCCCGTCGGCGGGCTTTCCGAAGACCAGGTGGTCGGCGGGCAGGCCGGTGATGGCGGAGGTGTTCTGGCGGCCGAGCCCGGCGGTGAGCCCGGACAGCAGGCCGACCAGGGCGGTGATCAGCACGATGACGGTTCCCATCAGGGCGAACCGCCCCTTGGCGAACCCCAGGTCCTTCCAGGCGACGAACACGACGGGCCTTTCCCTCGGATGGCGGGCTGCTTCGGATGGCGGGTTGCTTCTCTTCTACGGTCGGCGGAAAGGGGATCGGGAGCATCGCGCCCGCGGTTGCTTCCTGGGCATCAAAGGGCAGAAACGGAGTTCAACCTTTTGATTGATGCCGGGCTCCGGGCGTCGAACTTAGGCTGGAGGGATGGCGACCGAACGATCCAGAACCCTTCCCGTCGCCCGCGTCCTCCGGGTCTGCCTGCATCTGCTCGTGGCGGGCCTGCTGGTGCTCACTGTCGCCCGCTCCGGGTCCGCCGACCGGGGCGGTGACCCGGCCGCCGTCGCCGCCGCGGCCTCCGCGATGGCCGCCGGGTACGCCGTCGGGCCGCGGCTCGCGGCCGTCCGCACCTCCCGCCGGGCCGCCGCGCTCTGGCTGGCGCTGCTCGGGGTGACGTGGGCGGGCCTGCTGGTCGCCACCCAGGACGGGGTGTGGCTGGCGTTCCCGCTGTACTTCCTGGAACTGCACCTGCTCGGGCGGCGTGGCGGGCCGATGGCCGTCGGGCTGACCGCGATCGCGGCGATCACCGCGTGGTCCTGGCACCAGCAGAGCTTCAGCCTCGCCGCCTCGATCGGGCCCGCGCTCGGCGCGGCCGTCGCCACCGCCACCGTGCTCGGCTACCAGGCGCTGTACCGGGAGAGCGAGGAGCGCCGCCGACTGATCGACGAGCTGACCGCCGCCCGCGCCGACCTCGCCGCCGCCCACCACACCGCCGGGGTGATGGCCGAGCGCGAGCGTCTGGCCCGGGAGATCCACGACACGCTGGCGCAGGGCCTCAGCTCCATCCAACTGCTGCTGCGGGCCGCCCAGCGGGCGCTGCCCGAGCGCACCGAGGCCGTCGCCGAGTACGTCGAGCAGGCGCGGCAGGCGGCGCAGGACAACCTGGACGAGGCCCGGCGCTTCGTCCGGGCCCTCACCCCGCCGGCCCTCGACGGCGACCCGCTGCCGGTCGCGCTGGAGCGGTTGTGCGCGACCACGACGGCGCACAGCGGTCTGCCCGTCCACCTGCACCTCTCGGGGCGCCCGGTCCGGCTGCCCGCCGCGCAGGAGGTGGCACTGCTGCGGATCGCGCAGTCGGCGCTCGGCAACACCGTGCGGCACGCCGAGGCCTCCCGGGCCGAGGTGACACTCAGCTACATGGAGGGCGAGGTGGCGTTGGACGTGTTCGACGACGGGGCCGGGTTCGATCCGGTGGCGGCCGCCGGCCGGAGCGGCGAGGACGCCAGGGACGGCGGATTCGGGCTGCCCACGATGCGGGCCCGGGCCCGGGCGCTCGGCGGCAGCTTCACGGTGGAGTCCGCGCCCGGGCGGGGCACGGCGCTGGCGGTGCAGCTGCCGGTCACCGCGGAGGTCGGTCCGTGATTCGGCTGCTGATCGCCGACGACCATCCGGTGGTGCGGGCCGGACTGCGGGCGGTGCTGGCGAGCGAGCCCGACTTCACCATCGTGGCGGAGGCCGCCACCGCGGAGCGGGCCGTCGAGCTGGCAGCCGGGCCGGGCGTGGACGTGGTGCTGATGGACCTGCAGTTCGGGCCGGGCTCGGCGATGAACGGCGCCCAGGCCACGGCCGAGATCACCGCCCGGGCGGACGCGCCGCGGGTGCTGGTGGTCACCACCTACGACAGCGACGCGGACACCCTGCCCGCCCTGGAGGCCGGCGCGACCGGGTACCTGCTGAAGGACGCACCGCCCGAGCAGCTCGCCCAGGCGGTACGGGCCGCCGCGGCGGGGCGCAGCGCCCTGGCGCCGAGCGTGGCGGACCGGCTGCTGGAGCGGATGCGGTCGCCCGCGGCGGCGCTCAGCGCGCGGGAGACGGAGGTGCTCGGGCTGGTCGCGGACGGGCTGACCAACCAGGGGATCAGCCGGCGCCTGCACCTGAGCCAGGCCACGGTGAAGTCGCATCTGCTGCACATCTACGCCAAGTTGGGGGTCGACTCGCGCACGGCGGCGGTGCGCGAGGCGCGCGGGCGGGGGCTGATCCGCTGATCGTCGGGTGGGGCCGATCCGCCGGGCGTAGCGTGGGTACGGTCCGTGCCTGGCTGTGCCCGTAGCAGGAGGAGCGTCCGATGGCCGTCCGTCTCGATGAGCTCGCCGTGCCGGTGATCGGCGCCCCGATGGCGGGCGGGCCCTCGACGCCCGAACTGGCGGCGGCGGTGAACCGGGCCGGTGGGCTGGGGTTCCTGGCGGCCGGCTACCGGAGCGCCGACGCGATGGTCGACCAGATCGCCCAGCTGAGGAAGTCGACCGACCGGCCGTACGGGGTCAACCTCTTCGTGCCGGGCCCGCCCGGGGATCCGGCGGCGGTCGCCGGCTACCGGGAGCGGCTGCGGCCGGAGGCCGAGCGGTGGGGCGTGGAGCTGCCCGAGGAGATCGGGCCGGACCGCGACGACTGGGAGGCCAAAATCGCCGCGCTGCTCGCGGACCCGGTGCCGGTGGTCTCCTACACCTTCGGACTGCCGACGGCGGCGGAGGCGGCGGCGCTGCGGGCGGCGGGGACGCTGCAGGTCGGGACGGTCACCACACCGGAGGAGGCGCGGGCGGCGGAGGCGGTCGGGATGGACGCGCTGTGCGTCCAGGGCCCGGAAGCCGGCGGGCACCGCGGCACCCACCGGGCCGCGGACGCACCCGGCGATCTGCCGCTGCTGCAACTGCTCCCCGCTGTCCGGGCGGTGACGTCCCTGCCGCTGATCGCCGCCGGCGGGCTGGGCGACGGCCCGGCCATCGCGGCGGCGCTGCGGGCCGGGGCCGCTGCGGTGCAACTGGGGACGGCGCTGCTGCGCGCCGACGAGTCCGGTACCTCGGCCGCTCACCAGGCCGCGCTCACCGAACTGCCGGAGACGGTCGTCACCAGAGCCTTCACCGGCCGCCCGGCCCGCGGCCTGCGCAACGCCTTCATCGACCGCCACGGCCCCTACGCCCCACCCGCCTACCCCGAGGTCCACCACCTCACCGCCCCGCTGCGCGCCGCGGCCGCCCGCCGCGGCGACACCGACGCCATGCACCTCTGGGCCGGCACGGCTCACCGCCTGGCCCGCCCGGGGCCGGGGGAGCGCATCATCGCAGAGCTGTGGCGGAGCGCGCGGGGGTAGTGCGCCCGGCGCGCGCCGGTCAGGGCCTGTTGTCGCTCGCAGGGGTGGATTGGGCGGGAAAGCGCGGGGTACCGTATAAGCCACAACTTACTGTGGCCGTATGTGGGAGATCACACTTCTGGCGCCGGTTGAGGAGTGGTACTTGCAGGTCTGCGAGGACGACCCGAAAACGGCGGAGTGCATTCTTGAAGCGCTGGACTTGCTGGCTGATGAGGGCCCGACCCTGGGGCGGCCCGTGGTGGACCGGATCCACCGCAGTCGTCTGCACAACCTCAAAGAGCTGAGGCCGGGGTCCTCGGGCGCCAGCGAGGTGCGGATGTTGTTCGTCTTCGACCAGGAACGCGAAGCCGTCATCCTCGTGGCGGGTGACAAGTCCGGTCGTTGGTCGGAGTGGTACGACGAGTCGATTCCTCTGGCGGAGAAGCGCTACGCGGTTTACGTCGAGGAGCAACGGAACGGAGCGCGCCGATGAAGGGGCGTAGTTGGACCGAGGTTCGAGCCGAGGTCATGAAGCGGTTTCCGGAGTTGGCGACGCCGGAGGCGGAAGCGAGGCGGGTGCAGATCCGTCAGGAAACGCTGGCTCGGATCCGAGGGCACGAGCTGGCCGAGCTGCGGCGCAAGGCCGGGCTCACTCAGAAGCACGTGGCTGAGCTGCTCGGGGTGACTCAGGCACGGGTGTCGCAGATCGAGCACGGACAGGTGGACAGCCTCGACAACCTGCGGGCCTACGCCGCCGCGATCGGTGGTGAGGTCGAGGTCACCGTCCGGCAGGGGGAGCGGACGATCAAGGTGGCCTGACCGTCCGCCGTCGCGGATCCCTCAGCTCAGCAGGTCCGCCATCCAGGACTCGACGTCCTCGGCCGTCCTCGGCAGGGCGCCGGAGAGCAGGTGGGCGCCGTCCGAGGTGATGACGAGGTCGTCCTCGATGCGGATGCCGATGCCGCGGAGTTCGAGGGGGAGGGTCTCGTCGTCGGGCTGGAGGTAGAGGCCGGGTTCGACGGTGAGAACCATGCCCTCCTCGAGGGTGGCGTCGAGGTAGCGGTCGGCGCGCGCCTGGGCGCAGTCGTGGTAGTCGAGGCCGAGCATGTGGCCGCTGCCGCAGAGGGTGTAGCGGCGGTGGAGGCCGTTGTCCTCGGCGAGGGCCTGGTCGGCGGTGATGCGCAGGACGCCCCAGTCGGCGAGGCCTTCGGCGATGACGCGCATCGCGGCGTGGTGGAAGTCGCGGAAGCGGGCGCCGGGGCGCAGGGCGGCGATGCCGGCGGTCTGGGCGGCGAGGACGAGGTCGTAGGCCTGGCGCTGGACGGGGGTGAAGGTGCCGCTGAGGGGGAGGGTGCGGGTGATGTCGGCGGCGTAGAGGGTGTCGGTCTCGACCCCGGCGTCCAGCAGGAGGAGCGAGCCGGGGTCGAGGGCGCCGTCGTTGCGGATCCAGTGCAGGACGCAGGCGTGGGCGCCGGAGGCGGCGATGGTGGTGTAGCTGGTGCCGTTGCCCTCGGCGCGGGCGCGCAGGTCGAAGACTCCCTCGATCCAGCGTTCGCCGCGGGGGTGGCGCAGCGCGGTGGGCAGGGCGCGGACGACGTCCTGGAAGCCGGTGACGGTGTGGTCGACGGCGAGTTGCAGCTGTCCGATCTCCCACTCGTCCTTGATCAGCCGCAACTCGGCGAGGACGGCGGCCAGTTCGCCGTCGCGCTGGTCGGTGCGGGGGCGCCCGGTGGCCGCGTCGACGAGGGTGTCGGTGCCGGCCAGGACCCGGGTGGGCGGTTGCGGCCCGGTGAGCAACGTGCCGAGGTCGTCGAGGTGTTCGGTGCGCAGTCCGGTGAGGCCGGCGGCCTCGGCGAGGTCCGGGCGGCGGCCGACCCAGAACTCGCCGTAGCGGCGGTCGCGGTAGAACTCGCCGCCGCCGCGCGGGGAGCGCGGGCGCAGGTAGAGCACCGGTTCGTGGCCTTCGGGCCCGGTGGGTTCGAGGACGAGGACGTGGTCGGCCTGGTCCTCGCCGGTGAGCCCGGTGAGCCAGGCGTAGGCGCTGTGCGGGCGGAAGCGGTGGTCCAGGTCGTTGCAGCGGACCTTGAGCCGTCCGGCCGGGACGATCAGCCGGTCCCCCGGGAAGGCGGCGGAGAGCCGGGCGCGGCGGCCGGGGAAGCGGTCGTAGCCGGGGACGCGCCGGCCGGCGGGGAGCGGGGTGGCGGCCCAGCGGGTGCCCATGAAGGCGTCCAGGGCGGGGGAGACCGGGAGGTCGTGGCTCCCGGTGTTCAGGCCGGTCTGAGCGTGGGTCACCGGTAACTCCTAGGCGCGGCTGGGGAGGTGGGGGTGCACGGACACAGCTGGGTAACGGACGGCGTCACCTCTTGTGCAGTGCAATTTCACATTACTATGTTACGGGTCACACAGCGGAGCGGCCAGAGCAGGCCCCCCACAGCGGAGTTGCACATGACCAGGCGCACCCATGCCCTCCTCGCGGCGGCCCTCGCGGCGACCCTCACCCTCGGCCTCGGGGCCTGCAAGAACGACAAGAGCGACAGCGGCGACGGCGCCACGGCCGGCAACACCAACGCCCCCGGCGCCGCGTCCGGCACCATCGTCGGCGGCACCCCGGTCCGGGGAGGCACCCTGACCGTGCTGTCCAACCAGGACTTCGCCCACCTCGATCCGGCCCGCAACTGGACCATGCCGAACATGGACTTCGGCATCCGGCTGCTCTACCGGACCCTGGTCACCTTCAAGGCCGAGCCGGGCGCCGCGGGCAGCGAGATCGTCCCCGACCTCGCCACCGACCTCGGCCGGTCCTCGGACGGCGGGAAGACCTGGACGTTCACCCTCAAGGAGGGCGTCAAGTACGAGGACGGCACGGCGATCAAGTCCGCCGACATCAAGTACAACGTCGAGCGCTCCTTCGCCCCCGACCTCACCGGCGGCCCCGACTACGCCCAGCAGTACCTGGCCGGCGGCGAGAACTACAAGGGCCCGCTGAACGGTGAGCACCTGCCGAGCATCGAGACCCCCGACGACAGGACGATCGTCTTCCACCTCAAGCGCCCGGTCGCCGAGTTCTCCTACACCGCGACCCTGCCGACCTTCGCCCCGGTGCCGCAGTCCCAGGACAAGGGCACCCAGTACGACCTGCGGCCGTTCTCCTCCGGCCCGTACAAGATCGAGGCCTACGACCGCGGCAAGCGGCTCGTCCTGGTCCGCAACGGCAGCTGGGACCAGTCCACCGACCCGGTCCGCAAGGCCTACCCCGACCGGATCGTGGTCACCGAGGGCCTCAAGGGCGGCCAGGTGGACGACCGGATCATCGCCAGCGAGGGCGCGGACGCCTCCACGATCGAGTGGATGAACCTGCGGCCCGAGTCGGTCGCCAAGGTGCTGCCCAAGCCGGACGTGAAGTCCCGGCTGATCGCCGAGCAGCAGGGCTGCACCGACATGCTGTACCCCAACACCTCCAAGGCGCCGTTCGACGACCCCAAGGTCCGCGAGGCGCTGATGTACGCGGTGGACCGGGACGCCCAGGTCACCGCGAACGGCGGGCCGGCGATGGGTGACGTGGCCACCTCCTACCTGCCGCCCGCGCTGTCCGGCGGGACCAAGCAGGACCCGCTGAAGATCCCGGCCACCGGCGACCCGGAGAAAGCCAAACAGCTGCTCAAGGACGCCGGCAAGACCGACCTCAAGGTCTCGCTGACCGTCTCCTCCGGCGACAAGACCCGGGCCGAGGCGCTGCAGCAGTCGCTGGCCAAGGTCGGCATCCAGGTCACCATCACCACCGCCGACCCGTCCGTCTACTACGACACCATCGGCGACACCAAGAACGCGCCCGACCTCGCGATCCTCGGCTGGTGTCCCGACTACCCCTCCGGTGCCACCTTCCTGCCGCTGGTCTTCGACGGCCGCACCATCAAGGAGAAGGGCAACCAGGGCAACGTCGAGCAGTTCCGGGACCAGGCCACCTCGGACCGGATCGACCAGATCAACGCGATGACCGACGTCCACGAGGCCGACCAGGCGTGGCTGCAGCTCAACGAGGACCTGATGAAGAAGGCGCCCACCGTGCCGATGCTGTGGCAGCGCCGGCCGCTGCTGGCCGGGACGAACGTGGCCGGGGCCTTCGGCCACCCGGTGTGGACCGGCCAGTGGGACTTCGCCACGATCGGTCTCAAGGACCCCGCCAAGGGCCAGGGCTGAGGGCCGGTCCGATGAGTACCACCACGGAACCCGCCCCGGCCGGAGCGGGCGGGGCAGGCGAGGCGAGCGGGGCGGCCGGAGCGGCCGGGGCAGGTGGCGCGGCCGGAGCGGGCAAGGCGAAACGTTCCGGCAGTGGGCCCTGGCAGCTGGTCTGGGACCAGTTGTGGGCCAGGGCCTCGGCCCGGTTCGGCCTGGTCACCGTCGCCCTGCTGGTCCTGCTCGCCGCACTGGCCGGACCGCTGAGCGCGCTCGGCGGCTGGACCCCGGAGGAGTTCGACAAACGCGCCGTCGACCCGTACCTGGGCGGACAGCCGATCGGTGACTTCGGCGGGATCGGCACCCGGCACTGGCTGGGCGTCGAACCCGCCACCGGGCGCGACCTCTTCGCCCGGGTGCTGCACGGCGGGCAGGTCTCGCTGCTGATCGCCTTCACCGCCACCGCGCTGGTCGTGGTGACCGGCACCCTGGTCGGCATCGCGGCCGGCTACTTCGGCGGCCGGACGGACGCCGTGCTGTCCCGGCTGATGGACCTCACGATGTCCTTTCCCTCGCTGATCTTCATGATCTCGATGATGTCGGTGGCCAAGGACGTCAACCGGGTCCTGCTGATCACCCTGGTGATCGGGCTGTTCACCTGGCCCGGCATCGCCCGGGTCGTCCGCGGCCAGACCCTCTCGCTCAAGCACAGCGAGTACGTCGAGGCCGCCAAGGTCGGCGGCGCCCGCTCCTGGCGCATCCTCACCCGCGAGATCCTGCCGAACGTCTCCGGCCCGATCATCGCCTACACCACCCTGCTGGTCCCCGGCATGATCGCCACCGAGGCCGCGCTCAGCTACCTCGGCGTGGGCGTGCGGCCGCCGACGCCCTCCTGGGGCCAGATGATCGCCGAGAGCATCAGCTTCTACGAGACCGACCCGACGTACTTCCTCATCCCGACGGTCTTCCTGTTCCTGGCCGTGCTCGCCTTCACGCTGCTCGGCGACGCGCTGCGCGACATCCTCGACCCGCGGGGAGGCCGGTCGTGATCCTCTACCTCGGCCGCCGACTGCTCGGCGCGCTCGGCATTCTGCTGGCGATCTGCGCGATCACCTTCACCATCTTCTACCTGCTGCCCGCCGACCCGGCGGTGGCCGCCTGCGGCAAGACCTGCAGCCCCGAGCGGATCGCCGAGGTCAAGACGGCGATGGGCCTCGACGAACCGGTCTGGGAACAGTTCGCCACGTACGTGACCGGCATCTTCGCCGGGCGCGACTACGGCAGCGGGCCCAGCGCCACCCACTGCGGCTTCCCCTGCCTCGGCTACTCCTACGAGTACTCGCTGCCGGTCTGGAACCTGCTCACCGACCGGCTGCCGGTCTCCGTCTCGCTGGCCCTCGGATCGGCCCTGCTCTGGCTGGTCCTCGGCCTGGGCGCGGGCGTCACCTCGGCACTGCGCAAGGGGCGGCCCGTCGACAGGGCGCTGATGGTGCTCTCGGTCGGCGCCGCCTCGCTGCCGGTCTACTTCACCTCGATCATGCTGATCTGGGGCGTCGTCAGATCGGCCGGGCTGCTGCCCTACCCGTCGTACCACGCGTTCACCGAGGACCCCGTCGCCTGGGCCTCCAACCTGCTGCTGCCGTGGACCGCCCTGGCCCTGCTGTACGCGGCCATGTACGCCCGGCAGAGCCGCAACTCGATGATCGAGGCGATGGCCGAGCCGTATATCCGCACCGCCCGGGCCAAGGGCCTGCCGGCCACGACCGTCGCGGTCAAGCACGGGCTGCGCTCCGGGATGACACCGATCCTGACCATCTTCGGGATGGACCTCGGCGGGCTGCTGGCCGGGGCCGTCATCACCGAGTCGATCTTCGGACTGCCCGGCGTCGGGCGGCTCTTCTACGACGCGCTGGTCCGCTCCGACCAGCCCGTCATCCTCGGCGTCACCCTGCTCGCCGCCGCGTTCATCGTCGCCGCGAACCTGCTGGTCGACCTGCTCTACGCGTACGTCGACCCGAGAGTGAGGTACTGATGTCCCCTGGTCTGCTGGAGGTCGACGGCCTCGGGGTGTCCTTCGACACCCCGCGCGGCGCCGTGCGGGCCGTCGACGGCATCTCCTTCGCCGTCGAGGCCGGCCGCACCCTCGGCCTGGTCGGCGAGTCCGGCAGCGGCAAGTCCGTCACCTCGCTCGCCGTCATGGGCCTGCACCGGGGCGCCGCCGTCACCGGCTCGATCCGGCTCGACGGGCGGGAGCTGAACGGCCTGGGGGAGCGGGAGTGGGGGGCCGTCCGGGGCCGGCGGATCGCGATGATCTTCCAGGACCCGCTGTCCAGCCTGCACCCCTTCTACACCGTCGGCGAGCAGATCGCCGAGCACTACCGGCTGCACTTCAGGGCCGGCCGCAAGGCGGGGCGGGCCCGGGCCGTCGAGATGCTGGCCGAGGTCGGCATCCCGGAGCCGGCCCGCCGGGTCGACGAGTACCCGCACCAGTTCTCCGGCGGCATGCGCCAACGCGTCATGATCGCCATGGCGCTCGCCTGCGAGCCCGAGCTGCTGATCGCCGACGAGCCCACCACGGCCCTCGACGTCACCGTCCAGGCGCAGATCCTGGAACTGATCGCCCGGATCCAGCAGGAACGCGGCCTCGGGGTGGTGATGATCACCCACGACCTCGGCGTGGTCGCCCGGGTCGCCCACGAGGTGCTCGTCATGTACGGCGGCCGGGCAGCCGAACAAGCGCCGGTGGAACGGCTGTTCGCGCAACCCGCGCACCCGTACACCCGAGGGCTGCTGGACTCGCTGCCGCGCCTGGACGACACCGACGACGCCCCGCTGCGGGCCATCCCCGGCAGCCCGCCGTCGCTGATCGCCCCCGCCCCCGGCTGCTCCTTCGCCCCGCGCTGCGCCCGCACCACCGCCGCGTCCGCCGAGGAGCACGCCCGCTGCCTGGCCGAGCGCCCGGCGCTCGGTCCGCTCGCCCCCGGCCATCAGGCCGCCTGCCACCTGCCACTGGTGCCGGAGGGAGTGCTGTGACCAGCCAACCACTGCTGTCCGTCCGGGACTTGGTGAAGACCTTCGCCGGGCGGCGGAGCCGCACCGGGCGGGCCGGAGCGCCGATCAGGGCCGTCGACGGGGTCAGCTTCGACCTCGGCGCGGGCGAGACGCTCGGCCTGGTCGGCGAGTCCGGCTGCGGCAAGTCCACCACCGGGCGGATGATCGTCCGGCTGCTCGACCCGACCTCGGGCACCGTCACCCTCGACGGTGTCCCGATCGGCGAGCTCTCCCAGGCCCGGCTGCGCCCGCACCGGCGGCACCTGCAGATGGTCTTCCAGGACCCGTACTCCTCGCTCAATCCCCGCCAGACGGTGGCCCGGATCATCTCCGAACCGCTGCTGGTCCAGGGCGCGGGCGCCGCCGAGGCGCGCAGGCGGGCCGCCGAGCTGATGGAGCTGGTCGGGTTGATCCCCGAGCACCTGGACCGCTACCCGCACGAGTTCTCCGGCGGACAGGCGCAGCGGATCGGCATCGCCCGCTCGCTGGCCACCTCGCCGAAGCTGGTGATCGCCGACGAGCCGGTGTCCGCGCTGGACGTCTCCATCCAGGCCCAAGTGGTCAACCTGATGGAGCAGTTGCAGCGCGAGCTGGGCCTGGCGTACGTGTTCATCGCGCACGACCTCTCGGTGGTCAAGCGGGTCTGCGACCGGGTCGCGGTGATGTACCTGGGCCGGATCGTCGAGATCGGCGACAAGGCCGAGGTGTACGGCAACCCGGCGCACCCGTACACCAAGGCGCTGCTGTCCGCCGTACCGCTGCCCGACCCGGCGGCGGAGCGGGCCCGGGAACGGATCGTGCTGCTCGGCGACCCGCCGAGCCCGGCCCACCCGCCGACCGGCTGCGGGTTCCACCCGCGCTGCCCGAAGGCGCAGCAGCTCTGCCGGACGGAGCGGCCGCTGCTGAAGGTGGTCGGAGCCGGCTCGCGCGAGGCGGCCTGCCACTTCCCGGAGGCCTGAGGGCCACCACAGACCCCCGGTCGGGCGCGGCGGGGAACCTCACGAGGGCCGCGTCCGACCGGGTTCCACGCCGGGCGAAACCGTCCGGCGTCCAGGGCGCCTCGGCCCAGCCGGTACGGCGGTCCGGGTGCCCCGGCTACTGCTCGTCGTTCGGCAGCAGCAGGCGCGGGCCCGGCCCCTGGGTGGCCAGTTCTCCGCGTTGGCGGCCGTCAGCGGGGTCCACGGGCGCCGGCCGGCCGGGCCCGGTCTTTCGGTTCTCATCCGCGCTCTCCCCGTCCTCCCGTGCCGCCCGGGCGGGGCGGCGGTCGTGCGGAGTGTCCCAGCCCAGCCCGGCTGACTCAATGGATCAGCCCAAAGCCGCCCGGAGGAAGGCGAGTTCGGCCAGCATGAGCTGCTCGCTCAGCCCGCCGGGGGTCATGTGGGTGACGCCCGGCAGTGGCAGCACGCTGTGCGGGCGCCCCGCCTTGGTGAGTGCCTGGGAGAGCAGCAGGGTGTGCGCGGGGTGGACGTTGTCGTCGGCCAGCCCGTGGATCAGCAGCAACGGCCTGGTCAGGCCGGGGGCGTCGGTGATCAGGCAGTCGTCGGCGTAGCCCTGCGGGTTGTCCTGCGGCAGACCGAGGTAGCGCTCGGTGTACGTGGTGTCGTAGAGCCGGAAGTCGGTGGGCGGGGCGCCGGCGCAGGCGGCGTGGAAGACGTCGGGGCGCCGCAGCACGGCGAGCGCGGCGAGGTAACCGCCGTACGACCAGCCGCGTACGCCGACCCGCCCGAGGTCGAGGTCCGGGTGGTGCGCGGCGAGCGCCCGCAGGGCGTCGACCTGGTCGTCCACGGCCACGCGGGAGAACCGGCGGAAGACCGCCCGGGTGAAGTCGGGGGAGACGAAGGGCGTGCCGCGGTTGTCGGTGGTGACCACGGCGAAGCCCTGGTCGGCCCACCACTGGCGGAGCTGCCAGCGGCGCGGCTCGGCGGCCACGGCCTGGTAGCCGGGGCCGCCGTAGACGTCCAGCAGGACGGGCAGCCGGCGGCCGGGGACGTGGTCGCGCGGGTACACCACGGCGGTGGGCAGGGCGCGTTCGGTGACCCGGGCGAGCCGGGGGCGGACGGCGTACGGCAGGGCGGCGCTCAGGTCGGTGAGCGGCAGCCGGCGGCGGGCGTGGTGCACCGTCCGGCGGATGCCGTCGGGGCCGGCGGAGGTCAGCAGCAGGGTGTCGGGGGGGGGGGGGGGGGGGGGCGGGCCCCCCCCCCCCCTGCGGAGTGTTTGGGTGCCACCGCCCCCGTCGCCACGACGGGAACACTAGTTTGCCGGGTCTCCCTCTCTCCT